>JAIOYN010000018.1 GCA_021741065.1 Sphingomonadaceae bacterium
ACGACCCCAGCACAGTGATCGAGATAAACATCCCGACCATTATACCCATGGAATTGTTCGAGCAGGTACAACGACGGCTTTCAATCAATAACCCGAAGGTCACGCCGCCACGTGTGGTCAACGGACCAACCTTGCTGGCTGGCCTTGCTGTATGTGCGTCATGCGGTTCAGGCATGACCAAATCGGGGACACGTCGTCGCGGCAAAATATACAGCTATTATAGCTGCGCTGGCTGTAAGCTCGGCGGTCGGTCTGTTTGCAAGGGCGGCAACATACCGCTTGAAAAGCTGGATGGGCTAATACTGGACAATGTGACCCAGCAGCTATTTAATCCTGAGCGGATGGCCATAATTCTTGGGGCGCTCGTGAAGCGGACAAATACCAAAGATGCTGCCGTAGATGATCGGCGGGGTCGGCTAGAAGCCGAACGCAAGGACAAACAAGAAAAGCTTGCGCGTCTTTACCGCGCCATCGAAGACGGCATTGTCGAGCTCGACGACGACCTCAAGGTGCGAATTGCAGCCATCAAGCAAGAACGCGACATCGTTCAAACCTCGCTTGATCGTATCCAGATGCAAGCCACCAACAGCCAAGAATTGACGCCTGACAGGATCGCGGCGTTCGCTAAACTTGCACAGGACAAGCTGCTGAAGGGCGAGACGCAGGCCCGCCGTGCATATTTGCGATCAATCATCACGCGCATCGAAGTCAGCAAAGAAAAGATCCGGATTATCGGGGATACCAACGTACTGGCAGGAGCGGTTTCCGGCCGAAAAAACGGCCCGCAAAATGTTCGCGGTTATGTTCGCAATTGGCGCGCCCTACAGGAGTCGAACCTGTGGCCTCAAGATTAGAAGTCTCGCGCTCTATCCAGCTGAGCTAAGGGCGCGCGCTGCTTGACGCAATAACGGCTTTGCGCGCGAACGCAAAGCTGCTTATGTCAAATTATGCAAGACACGCCAATTATCTCTGAAAGCGCAAGCGCCGTCGCTGGCCGCCAATTCCGCTATTATGACTTTGTTATGGCGGCCTTTGTCGCCATTTTGTTGCTCTCGAATGTGATCGGGGCGGCCAAGCCTGCGGCGCTGACAATATCGGGCGAGCAATGGATTTTTGGCGCTGGGATATTGTTCTTCCCCTTAGGCTACGTCATTGGCGACGTCCTGACAGAAGTCTATGGCTATGCGCGAGCGCGTCGTGTCATCTGGGTTGGCTTTGTGGCGCTTGTGTTCATGGCGTTTATGAGCTGGGTTGTTGTTACCTTGCCGCCCGCACCCGGTTGGGGAGGGCAAGCGGCGTATGAAAGCGTGTTTGGGCAAGTCTGGCGGATCGTTATTGCCTCCATCACCGCGTTTTGGGCGGGCGAGTTTGTAAACAGCTATGTCATGGCACGTATGAAAATTTGGACTGCTGGAAAGCATTTGTGGTCGCGCACCATTGGTTCAACGATTGTGGGGCAAGGCATCGATAGCCTCATTTTTTATCCGCTCGCCTTTTGGGGGGTATGGAGCAATGAGCAGGTGATAAGTGTTATGATCACCAACTGGCTGTTGAAAGTGGGCTGGGAAGTTGTTCTGACGCCCGTCACTTATGGTGTCGTAGGCTGGCTAAAGCGCAAAGAAGGCGTAGAAATATTCGACAAGGGCACGAATTTTTCGGCTTTCAAAACAAAAATCTAGGACGCCATGCAGGATCGTTTACAGCTTTTGGCCGAGCATTGGGTCAGCTATAAATTTTGGCTGATCGAAACGGTTGGTCTCACCAATGATGCGATGCATGTTCATGGGTCGCTTTTGATTTTATGCGTGTCGGCATTGGTGTTGCGGCGACGGCCGGACAGCCTGTGGTGTTGGCTGATCGTTTTTATCGCTGAGTTGTTCAACGAATATGCCGATTTGCGCGGCGCTGCGCCCGGTGAGGCTACAATGGATGCAGCCCTGCATGATATCTACAACACGATGTTCTGGCCGACGGTGATATTGATATTGGGACGTTTCTTATTCCCGCGACAGAAAGCGACGCTTGCCAGCCCTACAGCAGCATCAAGCGATTTGCCGCAATAGCCCCTCGAACAAGCGACGTCCGTCTGACCCGCCATGGACGGCTTCGGTCATCCGTTCGGGGTGTGGCATCATGCCCAGCACATTGCCGCCTGCGTTCAGCACACCCGCAATGTTGCGAGCCGAACCATTGACGTTTTCGGCGTAACGGAAGGCAACACGGCCTTCGCCCTCAAGTCTATCAAGCGTTTCACTGTCGGCGAAATAATTGCCGTCGTGATGCGCAACGGGAATTTGGACAAGTTCATCGGCTAAATAGCCGTTGGTAAAAACGGATCGATTGTTTTCAACTGTCAGGCCAACCGTGCGACACACGAAGCGGATGCCGGCATTGCGCATAAGCGCGCCGGGCAATAAGCCTGCCTCTGTTAAAATCTGAAAGCCATTGCAAACACCCAGAACGGGGACCCCACGTTCCGCAGCCTTAATGACCGCCTGCATAACCGGCGAGCGCGCAGCCATCGCACCAGAGCGCAGATAGTCGCCATAAGAGAAGCCGCCCGGAATAGCGATAAGATCAAGTCCATCGGGCAGCTCACCAGCGCGGTGCCAGACCAAAGTTGTTTCAGCGCCGGTAATATCACGAATAGCCACGGCCATGTCACGGTCGCAATTGGAGCCCGGAAATTGAATAACCGCCGCGCGCATCAGGCCTGCTCGATCTCGAAATTCTCAATAACCATATTGGCCAGTAGCTTCGTGCACATGGCTTCCAAGTCAGCCTTTGACACGCCGGGTTCATGTTCAATTTCGATGAGGCGTCCAGCCCGTACGTCATGAACGCCCGAAAAACCTAAGCCCTCTATGGCGTGATGGATCGCTTTTCCTTGCGGGTCGAGCACACCGTTTTTTAATGTTACAAAAATACGCGTTTTCATCAGTACCCGTCCACTTGTCAGTTTCCGTTTCTATAGAAGCCGTCACGTGCGATTCAAGCGTAAGCTGACCTCGTTAGTATTTTAACGTGGCTTAGAAAGCTTGGCGTTTGAAAATCATGTAACAAGCTAATATTTAACATTAGAAAAAACTATACATACCTGATTGCGGCGCAATCCAATTGCGGCACCGCCATGTCATCTGACATAGCCAATTCCACATAAAGTTGAGTGGATAAAATGAAAAAAACGGCACGGGCGGTAGTGATTGGTGGTGGCGTTGTAGGCGTGAGCACTTTGTATCATCTCGCCAAAATGGGGTGGAGCGACGTTGTCTTGCTGGAGCGCAAGGAACTGACTTCGGGGTCAACATGGCATGCCGCTGGGCTCCTGCCATTATTCAATCTCAGCTATTCCGTTGGCAAGTTGCATCAATATTCGGTGGCTCTGTATCCTACTTTGGAAGCTGAAACAGGGCTGCATGCAGGATTGTCGCAGGTCACTAATATCCGACTGGCGACGACCAAGGACAGGATGGATGAATATCATTTTTACGCAGGCGTTGCCCGCACCATTGGTGTTGATGTCAACTTCCTAACGCCAGATCAGGTTAAAGAAATTTGGCCCCTTGCCAATATGGACGGCGTCATTGGTGCGATTCAGCATCCCGATGACGGTTATATTCAGCCTGCCGACCTTACACAGGCTTTGGCAAAAGGCGCGCGGCAACGCGGCGCTACTATTTATCGCAACACAAATGTTACCGGCATCACGCAGCAACCCGATGGGGAGTGGCTGGTTTCGACCGATCAGGGTGACATCGCTTGCGAGCATGTCATATCCTGCTCGGGTAACTTTGCACGGCAAACAGGGGCGATGGTTGGCTTGGATATTCCTGTCATCCCAGTCGAGCACCAATATCTGGTGACCGACCAGCATCCCGCAATCATGGAGCGCAAAAAGGCGGGCTTGCCCGAAATGGGCGTCCTGCGCGAATCTGATGCGAGCTATTATATGCGTGAGGAGGCTGGCGGACTGTTGCTTGGGCCATATGAAGTTGGCGCGCCCGCTTGCTATGTCGATGGCCCTGCCGCGAACAGCGAATATGAACTGTTCCCCGACGCGCTAGAACGGCTTGAGCCTTACATCGTCGCGGCAATGAATCGCGTGCCGGCCTTTGGCGAAGTAGGCATCAAGAAAGTCTATAATGGCGCGATTGCTTACACGCCTGACGGGTCGCCGATCATTGGCCCTGCATGGGGCCTCAAAAACTTCTGGTTGAACGAAGGCCACAGCTTTGGGATTACAGCCGCAGGCGGCGCGGGTTGGCAGTTGGCACACTGGATTGTGGACGGGGAACCCACCATCGATATGATGGGCGTCGACCCACGCCGCTTTGGCGATTATGCTGGTCGAGGCTTTCTGGTCGAGAAGAATGAGGAGGCCTATGCCAAGGTCTTCACGGTGCATTATCCTGATGAGGAGCGCGAGGCAGGGCGGGCATTGCGGCGCACGCCATGCTATGATCGAATGAAAGCACTTGGCGCTGTGTTTGGCAGCGTGTTTGGTTGGGAGCGCCCCAACTGGTTTGCACCCGCTGGCTATTCACTAAGCGAAGCCGATCTCGATAAGCCCGATGTCTTGTTGAATGACAATCATCCCGTTGTGCCTGGCGAAGCCGTCCGTGAAAAATGGTCGTTCCGCCGTTCTAATTATTTCGAGCATGTGGGCAATGAATGCCTGCACGTGACCAAGCATGTCGGCATTCAGGATATGAGCGCTTTTGCTAAGTGCGAGATATCGGGTCCTGGCGCGGAAAGCTGGCTTGACGCATTATTGACAAACGCTGTGCCGAAAAAGGTCGGACGGGTAACCTTGTCCTATCTGCTCACGCATAAAGGTGGCGTGCGCAGTGAATTCACCGTCTATAAAGCCGCGCCGCAGCGTTATTATCTGGTGTCGGCTGGCGCATATGAGCGGCACGACCATGATTATCTGAAAAAGGCCATGCCAAAAGATGGCACAGTCAATTTCGAACGGCTGACAACGTCCATGGGCGTGTTGGTGCTAGCGGGCCCACGCTCGCGCGATGTGCTGGCAAAGCTGACGGATACGGATTTGTCGAACGAAGCCTTCCCATGGTTGACCGGTAAGAAAATGAGCATTGGCCTCGCGCAAGTCGACGCGTTGCGGGTCAACTTCATTGGTGAACTCGGTTGGGAAATCCACCATCCGATTGAAATGCAGAATTATATTTTCGACACATTGATGGAGGCTGGTGCCGAATTTGACATCAAACCATTTGGCCTCCGTGCTATGACGTCGATGGCGCTAGAAAAAAGCTACAAGCTTATCCCGCGCGAATTGTCGGTTGAATATTCCGCTTATGAAAGCGGCTTGGACCGTTTCATCAGCCTCAAGAAACCCTCATTTTTTGGACGGGAAGCGTTGCTTGCATGGAAAGAAAGCGGCAGCGCCAACCAGTTGGTCACGATGGAAGTGCATGGAGTTACCGATGCTGATGCGCGCGGTTCAGAGCCTATTTACCACGGAGAAGATGTTGTTGGACGCGTGACATCGGGTGGCTATGGCTGGCGCGTCGGCAAGTCTCTTGCACTTGCAATGGTGCGGCCGGATTTGGCAGTGCCAGGCGCGGAATTGGAAATCGTCATTTTGGGCGTTCGGCATAAAGCCATGATCATAACCGATTCACCCTTCGATCCTGATAATATGGCACTTAGGAGCTAAATCCGTGTCACACTTCGCACCGATCGCCAACTGGCTTTCCAACGACCGTAAAGGCTACACGCTGCCGCGTGGCTTGTATGTCAGTGATGAGGCGTTCGCATTCGATACGCAGGTCATGCTCAAATCGGTTTGGTTATACGCCTGCACCGTAGCTCACGTAAAAAATCCAGGTGATTACTTCGTTTTCGAATTGGCGGATAACTCCATCATCATCGTGCGCGGGCGCGATAATGAGGTTCGGGCGTTTTGGAACAGTTGTCGGCACCGCGGCGCAAAAATTTGCCTTGAACAAACGGGGCGAGCGCCGCGTTTGATGTGTCCTTATCATCAATGGACATATGGCCTTGACGGGCAATTGTTGGCCGCTCGCAGCATGGCAGAGGATTTTGATAAGTCGGATCATGGACTTTCACCGGTTGCGCTGGAAAATGTGGGCGGTTTGATTTTCATCTGCTTGAACGATAATCCGCCGCCGATTGATCGCCTAAAGGCCGACATTGCCCATCAGATCGCGATATATGACCTCGAAAAGCTGAAGGTCGTTGTTCAAGACAATTATGTCGAAGACGCCAATTGGAAGCTGGTTATGGAAAATAACCGCGAATGCTATCATTGCGATGTCGGTCATCCCGAATTGATCAGCGTGCTCGGTACCACTGGCTTTGGCAAGGATGCGCCGGCCGATGATTATCTGGACGAAAAACGTTCCGAATGGCAGGCATTGGGCATTGACCATGATTTAATCGAGTTTCCCGATGGCTGGTGGCATCGCGTCGCGCGTTTGGCATTGGCAAACGGCGCGGTGACTCAATCGATAGATGGCAAGCTTGCCTGCCAGAAACTGATTGGGCCATTCAAGGCGCCGGAAACCTCTAGCCTATCGGTTTGGACGCAGCCCAATAGCTGGCATCATTTCTGTTGCGACCATGTTGTGACATTTTCGCTGACGCCCATTGGGCCGGACAAGACGATGCTGCGTACAAGCTGGCTCGTGCATGAAGACGCGGTCGAGGGGGTAGATTATGATCCCGACCATCTGGCCGCCTTATGGCGTAAAACCAACGAGCAAGACGGGCACTTTTCTGCGATTAACCATCGTGGAATAGCCAATGACGGCTATGTCCAAGGACCATATGCACTGGAGGAAAAGCTGGTTGATGACTTTAAGGCTTTCTACGTGAGCCGCGCGAAAGCGGCGCTTGCGCAGGTGCAATCATGACGCGATTTAGTGCGTTAAGCCTGTTTACCAAAGCGTTTGGCGGACATCAAAATTGGCCTGAACAATGGCCCGATGCTGCGCCTAAGCCAGCTTATGATGCAATCATCGTCGGCGGTGGCGGACATGGTCTTGGCGCTGCTTATTATCTCGCCAAGAAATATGGGATTACCAATGTCGCCGTGCTCGAAAAGGGCTGGATCGGTGGCGGCAACACCGGACGGAATACGACGATCATCCGTTCCAACTATCTCTATGACGAAAGCGCGCATCTTTACGATCATGCGGTGAAATTGTGGGATGGCCTCAGTCAGGAACTCAATTACAATATCATGTATTCCAAGCGCGGCGTCATGATGCTCGCGCACAATGTGCATGACGTGCAAAGCCTTCAACGGCACATCAATGCCAACCGGTTGAATGGTGTTGATAATGAATGGCTGACGCCCGAACAGGCAAAGGCCTATTGCCCGCCACTGAACATATCGCCCGACGCGCGGCACCCGGTCTTGGGGGCGGCTCTGCAACGGCGCGGCGGCACTGCGCGGCATGACTCGGTGGCCTGGGGCTATGCGCGTGCAGCAGCTGCTTTGGGTGTCGATATCATTCAGAACTGTGCCGTCACGGGTATCCGTCGTGGCGCGAATGGCGCGATAGAAGGTGTGGAAACCACACGGGGTTATATCGCATCTAAGCGGGTTGGCGTGTCGGCGGCGGGTAACACGTCGGTTATCATGCACATGGCGGGGCTCGACTTTCCGCTCGAAAGCTATCCTTTGCAGGCATTGGTGTCCGAACCCATTAAGCCGACATTCCCGTGCGTCGTGATGTCAAATACCGTCCATGCCTATATGAGCCAGTCGGACAAGGGCGAGTTGGTGATTGGCGCGGGAACCGATCAATATGTGAGCTATTCCCAACGCGGCGCGCTGCATATTGTGGAACATACGCTCGCGGCTATTTGTGAGATTTTCCCGATTTACCGGCGAATGCGGATGTTGCGGACATGGGGTGGCATTGTCGATGTGACGCCGGATCGTTCCCCGATATTGGGCAAGACTCCGGTCAAAGGCCTTTACGTCAATTGCGGATGGGGCACGGGCGGGTTTAAGGCCACGCCAGGTGCAGGGGACTTGCTGGCCTATACCATGGCAAAAGACGAACCGCACAAGATCAACGCGCCGTTTAATCTCGATCGTTTCCGTAACGGCCGGTTGATTGACGAAGCCGCAGCAGCAGCGGTGGCGCACTGATATGATCCTGATCCATTGCCCCTATTGTGACGAGAAGCGTCCGGAAATTGAATTTGCAAACGCAGGACAGGCGCATATAGCGCGCCCGTTCGACCCATCCGGTCAAAGCGACGCGGATTGGGAGGCCTATTTGTTCATCCGCGCCAACCCGCGTGGACGGCACCATGAACGCTGGCGGCATGTCCATGGTTGCGGGCGTTTCTTTAACGCGGTGCGCGATACCGTGACCGATAAATTTGAAACAACATATAAAGCCGGGGAACCGCGCCGATGAGTGGCTTTCGCCTTGAAACTGGCGGGCGCGTTGACCGCAGCCAACCTGTTCAATTTAGCTTTGACGGAAAGAGCTATCAGGGTTTTGCAGGTGACAGTTTGGCGTCTGCTTTGCTCGCCAATGGTGTCATGTTGTTCGGCAGGTCCTTCAAATATCACCGCCCGCGTGGGCTAGTTGCGGCGGGCAGTGAGGAGCCAAATGCCCTTATATCGGTTCATCGTGGACCCGGCCGCTTTACTCCCAATTTGCGGGCGACCGGTGTTGAAATCCATGATGGGCTAAATGCGACCAGTCAAAATCGCTGGCCATCTTTGGCGATGGACTTCGGTGCGATCAACGACCGGCTGGGAATGTTTTTTCCGGCAGGTTTTTACAATAAAACGTTCATGTGGCCCCGTTCTTTTTGGGACAGAGTGTATGAACCAGCCATTCGCAAAATTGCAGGACTTGGCGATGCGCCGACGGCCGAAGACCCCGATGTATATGCATCCACTTATGCCCATTGTGATCTGTTGATTATTGGCGCAGGCCCTGCCGGTATTGACGCGGCACTTGGCGCGATGGATACGAATAAGCGGATTGTCCTGATTGATGAACAGGACGAATTAGGCGGCGGCGCTTTGGCTGACCCTGCATTATGGCCATGGCTGGAACGCAGTGTCAAAGCGTTAACCGAGGCACCGAATGTGACGATACTGAACCGCACGACGGCGTTCGGTTATTATCACGACAATTTTATTGGCGCGGTGCAACGGCTGACCGACCATCTCCCTGATATAACAGATGCGCCGCGTGAGAAACTCTGGCGCATCAGGGCAGGCGAAGTCGTTCTTGCGCAAGGTGCTATCGAACGCCCGCTTGTTTTCGATGGCAATGATACGCCTGGCGTGATGCTGTCGTCTGCTGCGAAGGTTTATGCTAATCGGTACGGCGTAGCTGTAGGCAAAGCGCTAACGTTAATGGCGTCACATGATAGCGGTTGGCATGATGTTTTTGCTCTGGCCAAAGCGGGCCTTGGCATTTCCGCCATTATCGATGTCCGCGAAAGCGTCGATAGTGCGTTAATGCTCGAGGCGGAGCGGCTGGGCATCACTATTCATCTGCACCACGGCGTGGTCGGCGTGAATGGCAGACATGGAGTCACTTCCGTTGATATCTGTAATTATGGCGATCAACGGGTGCATCGCGTTGAGACTGATGCACTCTTGATGGCGGGTGGCTGGACGCCAAGCGTGCATTTATGGTCGCACAGTAAGGGCAGCCTGAAATGGCGTGATGACCTAGGCGCTTATGTCCCAGATCAGCCAAATGAAAATGTCCACTGTGTTGGGGGATGTTCGGGCGATTGGGATTTTGGCACCGGCGCGGTTGTCGATGCGTTACCGACGCCTAAGGACCAAAGCCGCATAAAGGCATTCGTCGATTTCCAGAATGATGTGACGGCAAAAGACATCAAGCTTGCGGTGCGAGAGGGCTTTCGATCCATTGAGCATATCAAGCGCTACACCACCAACGGCATGGCGACGGACCAAGGCAAGACATCAAACCTTAACGGCTTACAAATCGCTTCTTCTGCGCTGAATAAGCCCGTCCCTGATATTGGACTCACCAGCTTTCGACCGCCTTACACGCCGCAGACATTTGGGGCGCTGGCCGGACATGCCAAAGGGGCGTTGTTCCAGCCGACACGGACAACCAATATTGATAGCTGGGCCGAAGAGCATAGCGCGATATTTGAGCTGGTCGCGCAATGGCGCAGAGCGCGTTACTTCCCTAAATCAGGTGAAGATATGCATGCCGCCGTGAACCGCGAATGCGTTGCAGTGCGGTCGTCGGTTGGTATTTTTGATGCATCGACACTGGGTAAGATTGAAGTCGTTGGCCCCGATGCTGCCGAATTCCTGAACCGCATGTATACCAACCCATGGAAGGCGCTGGAGCCGGGGCGATGCCGTTACGGTCTGTTGTTGAAGGAAGATGGTTTTATTACTGACGACGGTGTCTCGGCACGGCTGGCACCGGATCGCTTCCACCTGACGACGACAACCGGCGGCGCGGCGCGCGTGCTGAATATGATGGAGGATTATCTCCAGACCGAATGGCCCGACCTTGACGTCTGGTTGACCAGCACGACCGAGCAATATGCGGTCATCGCCCTGCAAGGCCCGAATGCCCGCAAGGTTCTTGAACCACTTGTGGAGGGCATCGACCTGTCGGCAGAAGCCTTTCCACATATGGCGATCCGTGAGGGCACGATATGCGGCTTAGAAACGCGTCTATTTCGCGTGAGCTTTACCGGCGAACTGGGCTTTGAGATCAACGTGCCAACGGCTTTTGGACGGGCTGTATGGGAACAATTGATGGCGCAAGGCGCGCAATATGACATCACGCCTTATGGCACCGAGGCAATGCATGTGTTGCGCGCGGAAAAAGGCTTCATCATTGTCGGGCAAGATACCGACGGCACGGTGACCCCCTTTGATGCTGGCCTCGATTGGGCCGTGGGTAAGAAGAAGCCCGACTTTGTGGGCAAAAGGTCCATGGCCCGCCCGGATATCGTCGCGCCGGGTCGTAAGCAGTTGGTTGGCTTGCTGACTGATGACCCCAATGTCGTTTTGGAGGAAGGCGCGCAGATTGTTGCTGACCCTAACCAGCCCATCCCGATGACCATGATTGGCCATGTTACATCGTCTTATTGGAGCGAAACGCTTGGCCGTTCGATTGCGATGGCTTTGGTCGCTGGCGGACATGATATGACAGGCGGGACGCTCCATATTCCGATGCCCGGCAAGACGCATACCGCAAAAGTCAGCGGCGTTGTTTTCTACGACCCGGAAGGAGCACGGCTGCATGTCTGAGGCCCTTATTCGTTATGAGCCTGTTTCTGATACGCCCTTTGTCGCGGAGGGTGTCCGTATCAGCCTTGCGCCGCCGATGCAGCGTCACGCGTTGCGGGCCCGGAACGCAGAGGATTTGGAAGGCCTATTAAAGGTCAAGATACCAAGGAAAATCGGTGCATCCCAAGGTGGTATTATGTGCCTTGGCCCCGACGAATGGTATTTCCGGAACCAAGCTGGGGCGACGATCCCAACAGGTGAGGGGCTGCCCGTGGCTATTACCGATGTGAGCGAACGGTCCATATGCCTTATCATCGAAGGTCCGCGCGCATCGGAGATTTTGATGTCGGGATGCCCGCTTGATCTCGGCCAATTTGCGGTCGGTCGGGCCACGCGCACCATGTATGAAACGGTCGAAATCATCATCATGCGTGAAGCAGAAGATTGCTTCCATGTCGAAGTTTGGCGTAGTTTTTCTGCATGGCTTTGGATCGCGATGACCACGGCGGCCCGCCATTGATCGAGCGGCATCGCACCTTTGGGGGAGGGTTCAATGGCAAATTGGGATAAAGCAATAGATCTGGGCAATTACGGCCAGTCCAACCGTAATTGGGGCGGGATGCACATTAACCCCGCTGTTTTCCTCCCTACCGCATTCATTTCCTTCGCCGTCATCCTTTTCAGCCTGATTGCGCCGAAAGCCTCCACGGACCTGTTCGCGGCGTTGCGCAGTGGTGCCGTGTCCCATTTCGACTGGTTCTTCATGATGTCGGGAAACCTGCTTTTGCTGTTCTGCATTGTGGTTGCACTGTCGCCGCTGGGCAAAATCCGCTTGGGGGGCAAAGGCGCAACGCCCGATTACTCCCGATTGTCCTGGTTTGCGATGCTGTTCGGCGCTGGCATGGGCATTGGCCTTGTCTTTTACGGCGTGGGCGAACCGGTTACCCATTTCACCTCGGCCATGGCCGGCGGCCCTGCCGCGCCATTGGGTGGTGCCGTTGGTGACGCCGACGCCGCCCGCAGCATCGCAATGGCGGCGACTATCTTTGACTGGGCGCTGCACCCTTGGGCGATTTTCGCCGTGACCGGACTGGCGCTGGCGGTCTTCAACTTCAACTTCAGCATGCCATTGTCGATGCGGTCGGCATTTTACCCCTTGTTCGGCAAAGCGGTATGGGGCCGTACTGGCGATGTTTTGGAGGTTCTTGCAGTACTCGCTACAATCTTTGGGCTTGCGACATCGCTTGGTCTCGGCGCGCAGCAAGCGATGGCAGGGATTGCCTATCTGTATGAAGTGACAAGCTCGTCGCTGACAATCCTAGCGCTTATTCTTGTCATGGCGGGTATCACCTTTCTGTCGATCCGGGGCGGCATTGATCGTGGCATCCGGATTTTGAGCGAAGTGAATATGTGGGTGGCTTTTGCGTTGTTGATCTTTGTTCTGACCACGGGCTCAACGCTGCAACTATTGGGCGACCTCGCCAGCAACATTTACAACTATCTCAAACTGCTCCCGGCATTATCCAACCCCGTGGGGCGCACGGACACTGGTTTTTACAACGATTGGTCGGTTTATTATTGGGCGTGGTGGATGAGCTGGGCGCCCTTTGTCGGCATGTTCATGGCGCGTATCTCATTGGGCCGCACGGTGCGTGAATTTATTGCTGGCGCTATGATTTCGCCAAGTTTGCTCGGCATATTGTGGCTGACCATTTTTGGCGATGCCAGCATTGCGCAGATTGTTGCTGGCAATGGTGCAGACTTGGCCAAAGCATCGCTCGACACGCAATTGTTTGTAATGCTGGGGGCTTTGCCTTGGGCGCAATTCACCTCCTTTGTGGCGATTGGCCTCATCCTTATCTTTTTCGTAACAGGATGGGATTCTGGAACATTGGTAATCGACACAATGACGTCGGGCGGGCGTACCGATACGTTGCTGAGGCAAAAGACTATCTGGTTGGTTGCGGTTGGTGGTATCGGCGTCCTTCTCCTCCTCAATGGCGGCCTAACCTCGCTTCAGGCGGGCGCCATCGCCACGGGACTGCCCTTGGCCTTCATCTTGCTCGGCATGTGCTTCGGCACGTTAAAGGGCTTGCTGGCCTTGCATCGGCATCCTGTCAGCGCCAATGATCCCGCAAAGTGATGCAAGCGTGCAACGCCGCTAAAGCATAATCCGTCTATCTCGAAAATGCATGGCATTATTACGTAAAGTCTCGAATAGCCATTAGCGCAGGTAATATTAGCCATTGGCGATGCCTGAGCGCTTGGAGGGGCTGTTGTATGAAATTGCCACAGGAATTCGATCTGCACGCATTGGAAGTGTTCATCATGACCGTTGAACTTGGCGGCATGTCGCAATGCGCCGCGCATCTGCAGGTGACGCAATCCGCGGTTTCACAGACAATTGCCCGGCTGGAAACTGGCATTGGCGCGTCCTTATTTGACCGTACGATGCGCCCATTGGGCTTAACGGCAAGCGGAAAATCTCTGTTTGCGCGCGGTCACAAGCTGATCGCGCATGCCCGCCTTGCGTATGATGAGGTCCGCGAAGGAGCAAACCTACCTGTTTCGAGCGTCACGGTTGCGATGTCCTTCAGCCTGGCCAATGAACTTACCGCGCCACTTCTGCAGCATCTTGGACCCCGTGCCGACCGTTGGAACATCAGGTCGGGCATTTCCATGGAGCATCAAGGCGAATTTCTGGCGCGGGACATCGACATGATGGTTACCGGCAGCTTCAGCCTTGAACATCGCGACACGGTGGAACTGCACCCTGTGTTCGAGGAGAGCTTCATCATGGTTTTTCCGAAAGACTTTCGCGAGCCATTGGACATTAGCGGTGTGCCGTCGTCATCCTTGCCGTTCATCCGTTTTTCCCGCCTGACGGGCACAGGCCAGCAAATCGAACGCCAGATTGTCCGGATGAAGTTGAAACTGCCGCAGATGGTCGAAGTGGAATCCTCGCATCAGCAATTGGCGCTGGTGGCCGCAGGCATTGGGTGGACCATCACGACGCCGGTATGCCTAGCGGCGGTGCCCGAATTGCTGCCCGAACTGCGCGCCGAGCCGATGACGCGTGGGCGCTTCTCCCGCGCGGTTCAGGTTGTGGCGCGGATAGATGAACTCGGCGATATTCCGCAACGCACAGCCACTTTATGCCAGCAGGTGTTGCAAGAGAAAACCTTCCCGCCGTTGATTGCGGAATATCCCTGGATGGCGCAGCAATTGTCATGGCCCGCACCAACGCACGGCGTTGAAGAGATGATCGCATGATCCGCAGCATTTGGCTTGCTGGCTTGGCCCTGCTCGCCGCGCCCGTCCACGCTGGCGTCCCGAGTATCCCGGGCGTTGACGCGCCGGAACTTGCGGCCTTGGGTCCAAAGGGGGTTGGTTTCCGTTCGGTTCTGTTGACTCATCAAAATCAACCTGATGTCGAAAACGGCAATTTGGATGGCACAGCAGTGCCGCTTTTTGATCGCAGTTTGCGGGTAGATATTTGGTATCCTGCGTTGCCGACCAAAGGGGCGAAACCCGTTCTCTATCGCGGAAGTCTTTGGGCCGAACCACCGTTCCCGCCGGTAAACTTCTCGCAACAGGGTATTGCTGTGGCTGACGCGAAGGCAGCAGGGGGCAAGCACCCTTTGGTGATCATCAGCCATGGCTACAGCAACAATCCCGCCATGATGACGTGGCTGACCGAAAATTTGGCGTCCAAGGGATATGTCGTTGCAGCGATCCATCACCGCGATCCGAACCCCTATGTCGTATCGCCCAGCACCCGCGCCGCGCCGAATTTTAACCGACCGCGCGACATCGTTTTTGTTGCCAACGCGATGCGGGACAGTTTGGGGGAGTTGATCGACGCAGATAATGTGGCGCTGATTGGCTATTCACAAGGCGGCTATGGCGTGCTGACCGCTGGCGGGGCATCGTTGGATCCGGCGGGGCCAAATATGGATCTGGTCGCGGGCGGATCGCTCAAGACATTCGCGCGCGGCACGCTACAGGCCGATGCCATGGCCCTAAAAGGCGTAAAGGCCGTGGTGGCATTGGCACCTGCTGGCGGCGCACCGCGCAGCGCATGGGGCGCAGAAGGGCTTGCCGCGCTCACCGCGCCTTTGCTGTTGATCCACGGTGATAGCGACCCTGTGGTGGATTATGAAAGCGGCGCGCGCGCGGTCTTTAACGGCGCGGTGAACAGTGATCGCACTTTGCTGACATATAAGCAGGCCGGCCATTCGATTGCGCTCAATCCGGCCCCGTCCGAAATGCGCGGGACAGTCTGGGATATCGACTGGTTTGAAGACCCGATCTGGCGGCAAGACCGGATTAACGCGATCAACCTGCATTTCATCACCGCATTTCTGGCCGTGCATCTTCGGAAAGACAGCAACAAGTCGGCGTATCTGCATATGGCGGTTGAAGATTCGGATGACGGCACATGGGATGCCCCCGCCGGAACAGCATGGGGCGCCTATAGCCCCGGCGGCGAAGGCGTGACTTTATGGAAGGGCTTCCAACGCCGCCATGCACGGGGAATGACTTTGCAGCATCAGGCCGCTGCGAAGTAAGGATAGGTTCGCGATACCGGCCAAAGGACAAAACTTTCTAGCGGCGGGGTGGATGCGCGAAAAGCGCGTGTTTGGATACAGAGCTCCGCGAAACCCGCAGAATTGCTTGCAAGTTCTCACCAAAATTGCCTCTGACGAAATTGCACAATATGTCGTGCGCGCAATAAAGTTTCCTACAAGATTGCAGCGAGAGAGAAGCGTGTCTGAAAGGGAAGTATTTTATGCCGCCTATCCAGGCACGATCCCATTGCGGTCGTTACCCCAACTGATTGGGGGCAGGATCCCCTCTTTCTGCAATCAGTTGCCGGCGCGCTTCGCCGAGGCATTGTTCATAAACTGTGGCTATTTCATCTCTGGAGCGAGAGGTATTTTTAGCAACCAAATCAAGCAAGTCATCGCTGCCTCGCAAAGCAATCTCGCCCACTAACGACGCTTCATTTAAGCCGACCTTTCGAGCAAAGAGGCGCGTCGCGCGGACACGCTGCGAAAATTCGAAGTTCATGAGCCGTTCCGACTCGAACTCCTCCTTTTTTCGCATTGCCAGTCCAAGGTCCCAAACCATGACGGCAATATAGTAAGATATCTGTGAGCCTCAACTGAATATCCGATCTCCGCCCAATCCCGGCGATACAGACAACAATGCTCCGACGTCGGCAACTGCCGTTCCTTTTCACTAATAAAAGAAGAGCAACTATTTACGAGATACGAAAGTACTGAACTACCCTGCCAGAATCCCAGCAGCTTGCTTCCAAAAGTGCCGCAGGCCCTGACTGAAGCTCAACGGCACATAGGCGTCGCACGCATCGTCGCTGACGACATGCAGGCGGACGTTGACATGGTCGATGATTGTCGCTGCACTGCATCCTGCGGCAAAAGCTGGGCTTTCCGCGTCGAAGACGCCGCCTTCCATCAGGAGTGTCCGCCAACCGGGGCCTGAAAGGCGCATATGGACGACCCCGCCGCTTATGGCAGTCAGCGCCCCGTCATCGGCCAGAACATCGCCAAGGGCGCTGATATCGCCTTCTACCAACCAAACGGTGGGTTCAAAGCGGATCAAGCGGAGCGCGTCATTTCCGCCCGACCGTCCGGTCGCGGGCAGTGCAAAGCCAGTCGCCGCTTTGAAGCGTTTCGCGACAGAAGCTGCGTTGCCCCAAATCTCAAAGACGTGCAGCGGGGCTGCGGGCAGGGTCGTGATCGTCACTTCAGTCACGGTAACGCTCTCCTGCTGAATCATAAAAATGAGGCGCCACGACGCGGACACGCGCTTTTTGGCCGCGTGTGGGGGACGAGGCGATGAGGATTTCGCCATGACGGCTAAAGCCATCGACCAATTGGCCCAGCGCAACCGACCCGCCTTCGATGATGCGGAAAGCCGCCGCACTGACATGGCCCTGCGGTGAGGCTCCTTCGCTGGGGATGAGCATCGACCCTTCTGGGATATCGCCCTCCAGCGCCTCCAACCCAACCAACTGTCGTCGCCCGGCTTCGGACAAAGCGGGACGGGCAAGGCCCGAAGCGCCAATATATCCACCCGCCTTGTTGAGCATCTTGTCGAGCGCCAGATCATGCGGCGTCATGCGCCCATCGACTTCACCGCCAACGACCAAATGGCCCTTTTCAATGCGCAGAAATTCCATGGCTTCGAGCCCGTATAACGCGCCGCCGACTTTCATCACTTGCCCCTCGCACGCGGCCCAGACCGTTGCGGCGTCGCTGGCGGTGATATAGATTTCGAACGCACGTTCGCCGCTATAGCTGGCGGCCAAGATGATGACCGGAATGCCCGCGATGACCGCTGGAACGGTTGACATGTGGCGTGGTGGCTCTTCACCGATTAACGTAGCGAGCACAGCTTTCGCCGTTGGTCCGGCGATTGCAATGCCGGCATAATGTTCCTGCACATTGACAGCAGATACGCGCAAATGCGGGCACAGATATTGCCGGACATAAGAGATATGCGTCGCCATGCGGTCTGCGCCGCCGGTGGAGCTGGTGAGGAGATAACGGTTCTCGTCCAATCGCCACACGGTGCCGTCATCAAAGACAAACCCGTCCTCACGCAGCATGAAGGTGTAGCGGCCACGCCCGACGGCGAGTTGGCTAACCGTCGTGGCGCAGATGATCTCTAGGAAGGCCGCCGCATCCGGGCCGCTGACTTCAAATTTGGCCAAGGTTGACACGTCGGTCATCCCGACATTGTTACGCACGGCCTTAGCTTCACGCAGCGCGGCTTGCGCCAAACTCTCGCCGTTTATGGGGTAAGCGCGCGGGCGGAACCAATAGCCCAATGGTTGCCAGATTGGGTTCTTCGCCGCGTGCAGGTCATATAATGCAAGGCGGCGAACATGCGCGCCTGCATCTTTCGCGCCAGCACCCGCGATCAAGCCCATCGTTACAGGCGTGTAGGGCGGACGGAATGTGGTCAAACCGGCTTCGGGAATGGCGACGCCCTGTTTTTCCGCCAAACGCCCCAAGGCGGCCATATTGCTGAGCTTGCCCTGATCGGTGGCCATGCCCAAAGTGGTGTAACGTTTGAGATGCTCAACCGAGCGATAGCCTTCGGCCCAAGCCAGATCGACATCAGCCAGCGTCACGTCATTTTGGAAATCGATGAAGCTTTTGTTAGGGCTGGAAACGGGCACCATTTTGAATATCGGTTGCGGATCGGCGGCCCCGCCGATGGTCGTCACATTCTGACGCGAACTGGCAGGAATGAAGGCTTGCGCATCTTCATTCCAGTCAAGCGTCCCGCCCGCTTGCATATGCAGGTGCACGACCGGCGTAAATCCGCCGGAAACGGCCAGCAGATCGGCATCCCATTCCATCGTCTTGCCATCGACCAGTGCGCTGACGCTTTTCAAACAATGCCGCGCGCCTTTGGTCGAAAGCGGAACGGCATCATTATAGACGCGATGACCGCTGTTTGCACCGGCAGGGGCTGGCCGTGCGTCGAGGATCGCAACAATTTGCGCGCCTGCGTCTTTAAGCGCCTGCGCGGTTTTATAGGCATCGTCATTGTTGGTAGCGATTACGAGGCGCTTGCCGGGAACGACGCCGAAACGCCGGACATAGCTGCGCAATGCTTGCGACAGCATGACACCGGGCCGGTCATTATGGGCAAAGGCCATGGGCCGTTCAATGCTTCCATTGGCCAAAATCACTTGGCCTGCGCGGACATGCCATAGACGTTGCGCCACCCCATTAGCAGGAGTTTGTCCCGGCTCCGATAGGCGCTGGGTCAGGGTGACGAGGTCATGTTCCCAATAGCCTGATGCCGTTGTCCGGGTCAGGATACGCCCACCTGCGCCGCGAATGCGTGCGGCTGTCGCCTCAATCCATGCGGCGTCCAATTCTTGCGGGTCGCGGATGAGCGAGGCGCCAAGGATGTTATCCTGTTCGACCAAGATAACGCGCTTGCCGGCCTCGGCAGCGTCGAGCGCCGCCTGCAAACCCGCGGGGCCAGCGCCGACAACGAGAACGTCACAAAAGGCGGCACGATGGCTGAACCGATCCGGATCCGCCTGTGTCGGTGCATTGCCAAGGCCGGCGGCTTTGCGGATGAAATATTCATAAAACATCCATTTTTTGGCCGAGCCGAAAAAGGTTTTGTAATAAAATCCGGCGGACAAAGCAGGTGCAGCGAGGCCCAGAACCGACCCGACATCGAACGACAAATTAGGCCAACGGTTTTGGCTACGGGCGACCAAGCCGTCATAGACGAACACATCAGTCGCACGGGTATTGGGTTCGGCTCGGCCACCTTCGCCGACGGTGACGAGCGCGTTCGGCTCCTCAACGCCTGCGGTCATGATGCCGCGCGGGCGGTGATATTTGAAACTGCGGCCCACAAGGCCAATGCCATTGCGCAACAAGGCCGCCGCCAGCGTGTCGCCTTCCTGTGCGGTATAGGCTTTCCCATCAAAGCTGAAGGTGATCATGGCAACGCCTCCGGCCCGATGGCGCGGCACCCCGAAATCTCATTGGTCACGCGGTGGCGGGTCAGGATCATCCATGCCCGGCAGCCATAAGTGTGACGCCAAATTTCATCATCAACGCCGCGCGGATTATTGCGGGTGAAGAGCTTGGTCATCGCTTCTTGTGATGGCGCATCCAATGGCACAACGGAATCGACAGTCCGCTCATAAATGAATTCGGATTGCGCCCTTGGGCCGCAATGGGGGCAGGGGATGAGCATCATTAGCGGCTATTCGGCATTGGGCCGCTCCCGGTTTCATCAATAGTTGCGCCGCGTTCAAAGCGGTCGAGCGAGAAAGGCGCATTCAGCGCATGCGGCTTTCCAGTCGCAAGCGTATGGGCATAGGTCCAACCGGATGCAGGTGTCGCCTTAAAGCCGCCATAGCACCAGCCGCCGTTGAGGAAGAGGTTACGAACCGGCGTTTCGCCAATGATGGGAGCGCCGTCAAAGCTCATATCCGTCACACCGCTCCACGTCCGGACCATGCGAAGGCGGGACAAAGCCGGGACAAGCGCGAGGCCTTGCGCCACAGCGCCTTCCATCACCATCGGGTGGCCACGTTGGGCATAGCTGGGCCAATTGTCAGGGTCACCGCCAAAAACGACGCCGCCCTTGTCCGACTGGCTGATATAGCAATGCAAGGATTGCGACATGATCACGCTGTTGATCATCGGCTTGACGCCTTCGGTCACCATGGCTTGCAGGGTTTGGGATTCAACCGGCAACTTCAGTCCAGCCAAGCCCGCGACATGGCCGCTATGGCCCGCCACGCAAATGCCGACGCGGCCTGCGCCAATGCGTCCGCGTGTTGTCTCCACACCGACCACAAAGTCGCCATCGCGCACAAAGCCGGTGACTTCGCATTTTTGAATGATATCGACGCCCAGGCTATCCGCGCCGCGGGCATAGCCCCAAGCGACGGCATCATGCCGTGCGGTGCCGCCACGGCGTTGGATCAGACCACCTTGAATGGGGAAACGCGCATCGCGCGACATATCCAAAAGCGGCTCAAGTTTTGCCACCTGATCCCGCGTCAACAGATCGGCATCAATCCCATCGCAGCGCATCGCATCGCCGCGTTCGGCCAGCTTGACCATATCGGCGTCGCTATGGCCAAGGAACATCGCGCCCCGCGGGCTGAACATGACATTATAATTCAACTCATCGCTCAGGCCGTGCCACAGCTTTAGGCCAAATTCGAAAAGATTATGCAAGGGTTCCAGCCGATAATTGGACCGCACAATCGTCGTGTTGCGGCCGGTATTTCCGCCACCAATCCAGCCTTTTTCCAGAACGGCAATATTCTTCAGGCCATGCACCTTGGCCAAATAATATGCCGTCGCGAGCCCATGGCCACCACCGCCGATGATGATGATATCATAATGCGATTTGGGCTCTGGGTCGCGCCATGCTGGCTGCCAGTGGCGGTGCCCCGTAAGAGCGCCGCGCAACAGGCTGAAGGCTGAATATCGGCTCATGCGATGGGCATCCACCCACGCTTTTCACGCCAATCCTTTTCAAGCCCGTCAAAACGCGACAGCTTAAGAAGGTCGATATTGGTAAAGGAGCACGCACCATCGATCACCAGATCGCGGATTGCATGGCCCGATGCGGGCGACAGGCCAAAGCCGACGCTCGACATGGAGGCGACAACGACATTGTCGGGGCTAGTGAGGCGATCAATGATGGGACGGCCATCGGGTGAGTTTTCAATCACGCCCGCCCAGCTGCGGATGACGTTCAGATGCGCTGCCTTGGGCAGTAATTCGGCCAAACGCTTCGCCAGATTGCGCGCCAGCGGTGTCGATGGACGGGCAGCAGGGCCTGTCGCATCCACATCCAGCCATTCATGCGGCCCGCCGCCATAAGCGAGGTTCCCGCGCAACGTCTGGCGCCCATAAATTTTGTGCCCATCGACGCCGCCGAGCGGCATCATCGGGGCAGGCTCGGTAATGATCATTTCCGCGCGCGCGGCTGCAAGCGGAACGTCAACGCCCAATTGCGCCATCAGCTTTGGGATTTGCGGTCCAGCCGCGACCACAACAGCATCGCAGCCATAGGTCGCATTGGCGGTCTTCACCGCCGTCACCTTGCCACCAGCGGTTTCAAAGCCTGTGACGGGGCTGTGCTGAATAATTTTGCCGCCCAGATCTTGCAGCGCCCAAGCATAAGCCTGCACCGTGCGTTGCGGGTTGGCATGGCCGCCAAATTTATAATGTACGCCGCCAAAGCAATTGTCGCCCGCCAGCGGGACAGCCTCTTGCACTTGCTTGACGTCAAGCACCTCGACCGGGTGGTTGAGGCGGGTGTGGCGTTCCGCAATGAAGCGATATTGGTCCCACTGACGTTCGGTCATCGCAATCAGGATGCGGCCCTTTTGATGTTCTGTCGGATAGCCGAGCAGTTCATCCATTTGCGGCCACAGCCTTTGTTCTTCATCAAACAAGGGGCTGGAATAATGCGACGCGCCGCCGCCATTGCGTCCGGAGGCTTCCCAGCCGACAATGAACTTGTCGAGTATAGTGACCTTCACACCCGAACGCGCCAGCCACCAGCCTGCGCTAAGACCAGTGACACCACCGCCAACGATGACTACTTCAGAGCCGCTCATTT
Source organism: Sphingomonadaceae bacterium (assembly GCA_021741065.1). Taxonomy (GTDB): domain Bacteria; phylum Pseudomonadota; class Alphaproteobacteria; order Sphingomonadales; family Sphingomonadaceae; genus Sphingorhabdus_B. The sequence goes on from JAIOYN010000018.1 coordinate 22,424, forward strand.
ATACATCCCCGTGTAGAGCATCTCGCGATGCGCATCCTGATATTCTGTACCGATATCTTCAACTGGTACCCATTGGGTCGGAATCCCGAACCAGACATCCCAAGCCGCATCCATCGCCGCTGGTTCATCCCATTCCGCCAAAATCTTAAGCGGCAGGGGGCGCACAGGTGCACGGTGCGTTGCGAGCGGAATGGTGCCGAATGGCTTATCCGATTCAATCGCCAGCATCATCGCCACCTGATCGCGGCAGCGACGACCCTGACATACACCCATGCCAGAGCGCGTCAGGCGCTTGATCTGATCTGGGTTGGCTGGGCCATCGTCGAGCAGCGTGCCAAGCGAGCGCGCTTGAATCGCAGCAGGACGCGGCAAATAATTGGGCGGCTGAATGCCGATGAGGTCCGCCAGTGTTACTTCTTCGCATTGGCAGATGATCGTATCGGGCGCATTGACGCGCAGGGCCGCACGCACCCAATCCATCCGATAGGCGACATGGTCAAAACCTGTGTCAGGCAGGCCAGCGCACAGGCCCACCGCCGCAACATTTGGCTCGCCCGCAGGAATATATCCGCCGCGCGCCGCGTTCAGCGTCCGTGCGCCATGCATGGCATCGACCAGCTCAATCGAGGGGATAAGGCCAATGGCGACGCATACCGTGTCACAGGCAATATTGGTTCCATCGGTCAAGGTGATGGATTCAATTCCATCGAGCCCGCCTTTGCTTGCCGCGATGCTTTGCCCATAATGTGTGGCAATGCCCGCCGCCGTAATTTTTGCGAGGAGTGCGGCATCGCCTTGCGGACCATCGCGTACTTCCACCAAAGCGGCGACATCCAGCCCGTGTTCCTTCGCCAGAAGCGCGGTTTCGAGCGCAAGGTCATGCGACCCCAAAACGACCATGCGCCGCCCGGAAAAAGCGCCATAGCGGGACAGCAGCATTTGCAAAGCGGCGGCGCCCATCACCCCGGGCTGGTTCCAGCCGGGAAAGGCAATGGCAAGGTCGCGGGCGCCCGTCGCCAGCACAATCCGATCAAAGCCGACCAGCCAAGACCGTTCTGCATCGGCAAGTCCAACAACTTGCTCGGGCAGGCTCTGCACGCCCGGTCCGTTGCGATACACGCCCCAAGCGGTGGTGCCGAGCAGCAGCTCAACGCCCGCTTCCATCGCCTTTTCAAGATCAGGCATGCTCATGAAGATAGCTTCAAGCATCCGGTCGCTATTCTGGGTCGCCGCCGTCATGCGGCCGCCAAAATAGAGCGGTGTATCATTGCCCAT
>JAIOYN010000001.1 GCA_021741065.1 Sphingomonadaceae bacterium
ATGCGGTTTGGACGGTTGCCATTGGCACGACATTGGGCATGATGATCGCCAATGTACCGGCGGTCTGTTTGGGGGAGAAGCTGGTGGCGAAAATCTCGCTGCGCACGGTGCATATTGTCGCCGCTGGAATGTTCCTGCTCCTTGGGCTTTGGCAGTTGTGGGAGTTGTCGAACCGCGTCTAAGCTGTTAGGCGCGCCGCAGATAATTTTGCTTCGGAACCAAAGTGACATGACAGACAGCATCAAGAAAGTCGTTCTTGCTTATTCGGGCGGACTCGACACCAGCGTAATCCTAAAATGGCTGCAGGTTGAATATGGCTGCGAAGTCGTCACCTTCACCGCTGACTTGGGCCAAGGTGAAGAGCTCGAACCTGCGCGGGCGAAGGCTGTGCTGATGGGCGTGCCTGACCATCATATTTATATTGATGATCTGCGCGAAGAATTTGTCCGTGATTTTGTCTTTCCGATGATGCGCGCCAATGCACGTTACGAAGGCGACTATCTATTGGGCACGTCGATTGCACGGCCGTTGATTTCGAAACGGTTGATTGAGATTGCGGCAGAAACGGGCGCTGATGCCATTGCGCACGGCGCGACGGGCAAGGGTAATGACCAAGTGCGGTTCGAACTTTCGGCTTATGCGCTCAACCCCGATATCAAGGTTATTGCACCTTGGCGCGAATGGGACCTGACCAGCCGCACGCGGTTGATTGAATGGGCCGAGCAACATCAGATCCCCGTGCCAAAGGACAAGCGCGGCGAAAGCCCGTTCTCAACCGACGCTAATCTGCTGCACACCTCGTCCGAGGGCAAGGTGCTTGAGGACCCGTGGGATGAAACACCCGATTATGTCTATTCGCGTACGGCCAATCCCGAAGACGCGCCGGACACGCCCGAATATATCACGATCGATTTTGAAAAAGGCGACGGCATAGCGCTCAATGGTGAGGCCATGTCGCCGGCGACCTTGCTGGCGGCGTTGAACGAATTAGGTCGCAAGCACGGCATTGGACGGCTTGATCTTGTTGAGAACCGCTTTGTCGGCATGAAGTCGCGCGGCATGTACGAAACGCCGGGCGGCGAGATTTACGCGCGTGCACATCGCGGCATCGAAAGCATCACCTTGGACCGCGGCGCGGCGCATTTGAAAGATGAGCTGATGCCCAAATATGCCGAATTGATTTACAACGGCTTCTGGTTCTCACCAGAGCGCGAGATGTTGCAAGCAGCCATTGACCATAGCCAAGAGCATGTATCAGGTACCGTTCGATTGAAACTCTATAAGGGCCTTGCGAGCGTGGTCGGACGCAAGTCACCAAACAGCCTCTACAGCGAAAAGGTTGTAACGTTCGAAGATGACGCGGGCGCCTATGATCAGAAGGACGCTGCGGGCTTTATCAAACTGAATGCGCTGCGTTTGCGTTTGCTGGCAGGACGTAAAGGGTAACTCCTGCGAATAAGGCACATAGGACGCAGATGGCAAAATAGATGAAAGTTCTTTGGACACGCGAAGGTTTAATTGCCTAATTAAAGCTGATACGCTCCTTGCTGGAAATGAGGAGACTCGACATGCATGATCTGGTTATTCGTGGCGGAACCATCGTTGATGGCACGGGTACAGCGCGCTTTGTGGCCGATGTAGCGATCGATGGCGGCCTAATTACTGCCGTTGGCCAAATCAGTGCAGCAGGCCGCGAAGAAATCGATGCGACTGGTAAGGTCGTCGCGCCCGGATTTGTCGACATTCACACCCATTATGATGGCCAAGCTACCTGGGACAGCGAAATGGCGCCATCCAGTTGGCATGGTGTCACCACTGTCGTCATGGGCAATTGTGGCGTGGGCTTTGCGCCGGCGCGCAAGGAGAAGCATGAATGGCTGATCGGCTTGATGGAGGGGGTAGAGGACATTCCTGGTACGGCTCTGGCCGAAGGTATGAAGTGGGATTGGGAGAGCTTTCCCGATTATTTGGATGCACTGGAGCGCTTGCCGCGCACAGTGGATATCGGCACGCATGTTCCGCATGGCGCGTTACGTGCGTATGTGATGGGTGAGCGCGGCGCCGATAATGAAGAGCCAACAGCAGCTGACATTGCCGAAATGGGGCGGTTGGTTGAAGAAGGCGTGCGCGCAGGGGCGCTTGGCATTTCCACGTCGCGGACAGTTTTGCACAAGTCAATCGACGGTGAACTTGTGCCCGGCACGACAGCAACCGAACCGGAACTGCTGGCGCTCGGCCGAGCCATGGCGCGCGCCGGACATGGTGTGTTTGAATTGACATCTGATCTATTGCCCGAATGGGATGAATTCAGCTGGATGCAGCGGCTTTCGGCGGAAACGGGCCAGCCGATTGTTTTCACCATGCTGCAATCACCTATTAAACAGATGCACTGGGCGGACCAGATGTCGGCGATGCGGTCGGCAAATGATAATGGCGCAAATATTGTCGCGGCGATTGGGCTGCGGGGCATCGGCGTGATCATGAACTGGCGCGGCACAGTGCATCCATTTATGCGCAAACCAAGCTGGCAGGCGATAAAAGACCTTGGCTGGGATGCGCAAAAGGCGAAGTTGGCGGACCCTGCGTTTAAGGCGCAGTTGCTGGCAGAGGAAAATCTGCCACCACCGTCGCCCGATTTGGCGCCATTTTTCATGCTCGTGACTGCAGCATGGGCGATGCAATTCCCGTTGACGGACGATTTTAGCTATGAGCCCACGCGTGAAGAAAGCGTCTTCGGTTTTGCAAGTGCTGCGGCCAAAGATTCCGCTGAATTTGCGTATGACCAACTGATGTCAGATGACGGCAATGGGATGATTTATCTGCCGATCCTCAATTACATGGACGGCAATCTGGAATTTACGAAGGAGCTGCTGGAGGCAGAGGATACGTTGGCGTCGCTGTCGGACGGCGGGGCGCATTGCGGCACTATTTGCGACGCCGCCGCGCCGACATTCCTACTGAGTTATTGGGCGCGCGACCGCAAAGCTGGAACGATTCCGCTTGAATTGGCGGTGAAACGGCAATGCCATGACACGGCGGCGCTATATGGGCTGAATGACCGTGGGCTCCTAAAGCCCGGTTATCTTGCCGATATCAACGTGATCGACTTTGACACGCTGAAACTACAAAAGCCGTGGTTAGCGGTTGACCTGCCCGCTGGCGGCAAGCGCTTGCTGCAAAAAGCCGTAGGCTATGTCGCGACAATCAAGTCTGGTGTGGTTACGTTCCGCGACGGACACATGACAGGAACGCTGCCCGGCACTGTGATACGCGGTCCGCAAAGCGTGATGATGGCTGAGGCTGCCCAGTGAGGGGAACTTAAAATCAAAACCCCGAGGTAAGCTGTGTTCTGCACGCTTTAGGCTAAGGGGCACGATAAGTGGATGGTTGTATGCCCCGCCGTGTCCTGATTCTGAGCTTGTTTCCGCATCACAGATTTCGAAGGTTACTCCGAAATCAAACCCGCATGGGCATCAAGACATACAGCGCCGGTGACTCGTCATTCTCACGGATCAACGTCGGTGCGCTGGCGTCGGCGAGGTGCAACTCAACCACGTCGCCTTCGATCTCGCCCAAAATATCCATCAAATAGCGGGCGTTAAAACCGATTTCGAAACCCTCGCTGCTATATTGGCCGGATACTTCTTCCGCAGCCGTGCCGTTTTCGGGGCTGGTGACCGACAAGGTAATCTTGCCCTGATCCAGCGCCATTTTGACCGCACGGGTTTTTTCGGTGGCGATGGTCGCAACGCGGTCGACGCCTTGTGAAAATGCCTTAGGGTCAATACGCAGCAATTTGTCATTGGCGGTTGGAATGACACGGCTATAATCGGGGAAAGTGCCGTCGATAAGCTTTGACGTCAGGATGACGCTGTCAAAAGTGAAGCGTATTTTGCTCGCCGACAGGTCAATCTGTATAACATTGTCACCGCTTTCATCGAGCAGTTTGCGAATTTCCGCAACGCATTTGCGCGGCACGATGATATCGGGCATATTTTCCGCGCCAGCGGGGCGTGGCAAGGTCACGCGCGCCAAGCGGTGGCCATCCGTCGCTGCGGCCTTCAACACAGGCTCGGCATCGTCGGTGACGTGCAAGAAAATGCCGTTGAGATAATAACGCGTTTCTTCGGTCGAAATCGCAAAGCGCGTTTTATCGATGATCTGGATCAACGAACTTGCAGGGATTTCAAACGATGTAGGCAAGTCACCTTCGGCAATTGTCGGGAAATCTTCACGTGGGAGTGTCGCCAGCGAGAAACGCGCGCGGCCTGCATTGACGGCCATGCGACCATCGGCGGCGTGCAGTTGTACTTGCGAACCATCGGGCAGCTTCCGGGCGATTTCGAACAATGTATGCGCGGAAACCGTTGTTGCGCCGGGAGTTTCGACATCAGCAGCAAAAGTTTCAACGACCTGCAAATCCAGGTCAGTCGCGGTCAGCTTGATCTTGCCACCCTCACTGGCTTCGATCAGCACGTTGGACAAGATCGGAATAGTGTTGCGCCGTTCCACCACGGACTGGACGTGGCTCAGGCTTTTCAGCAGCGTCGCGCGTTCGATCGTGGCTCTCATTCAAATTCCCCTTGCCGGGCCGGGTGGTCCGCAAACCAGCCAAAAAACCCCATTACTATGCCGAATCTTCCATAACCGCTTTGATCATTAGGGCAAGCCGATAGCTTTTGCTTCCAACAATATCCTGTGGAATAAGGGTCACATGGTCATTTCAACAAAAAATCGACGGCTTTTCATCGCACGGCATGGGGAGACAGTGTTTAACAAAGTGGCACGGATGCAAGGGCAGGCAGAATTGCATACACCATTGACGTGGGAGGGTTGCAAGCAAGCGCGCGATATGGGCCTTGCGTTGGCGGACTATCTCGGGCCGGACCTCCGGCCCCAACTTTGGTCATCCACTGCAGGCCGCGCGCTGCAGACGCTTGCCTTACTTGCGGAAGAAATTGATGCGGATTGGCACCAGACAAAACGCGACGACCGTTTGCTGGAAATCGACGTCGGACGTTGGTCAAGCCGGACCTATGCCGACATATCTGCCGAAATCGGACCAATCGTTGACATGGAACATAAATTGTTTTCGGTTCGGCCCGAAGGTGGCGAATATTATGAAGACGTAGCGCAGCGGTTGTCGCATTGGTTAGGCGAATTGCCCTTTGATCAGGATATGCTGATCATTTGCCATGGGATGACCGCGCGGGTGCTTCGCGGGTTGCTGCTTGGGATCGAACCGATGGCGCAGTTCGGCGCGCCCATTGCGCCCAGCCTGGCTCAAGGTAGCATGGTCATGATCCGCGACGGTTTCGAAGCTTTGGTCATCGACGGCAGCGGGCAGGGCGAGCGCGCGTGAAATAGCTGCCTGGCTGTTACCGTCTTGAGATCCATTCAAATAAAAAATTAGTTAAAGCCGAATTGACTAACTGAAACGCCGCAGATCTGTTACAAAAGATGACAGTTAATGCTTGTTTGATTACAAAATGCGCCTGGGTATGGCTCGCGCCCCGCGAGCCTCCAGTTTACGACGGCTATATGTCATGGAAAAACCACTGACCCGTTTGCCCGAGCATGCCGACAATATGTCGGTCGCATTGATATCGTCATCCTTTTCACCGCTTGTTTTGTTGCGTGAGGATCTGACGATTATCGCAGCGAGTAGATCCTTTTGCGCTGCTTTTGATATCGATTGCGCGGGCGTTACGGGCAAAAAGCTCGCCGAATTGGGTGGGGGCGAGTGGAATGTGCGGCAGCTAAACGCGTTGTTGCAAGCCACGGTCTCGGGCAAAGCCGCAATTGATGTTTAAGAAATGGATTTGGTTCGCCCTGAAAAGGATACGCTGCGGCTTTTGATAAACGCCCATACGCTCGATTATTTTGAAGCTGAGAGCATTCGTGTCGTGCTCGCCATCACCGATGTCACATCGCAGCGCTTGGCCGATAAAGTGCGCGACGATCTTGTTCGCGAAAAGCAGTTGCTACTGAACGAAATCCAGCACCGTGTCGCGAATAGCCTTCAGATAATCGCGAGTGTCCTGCTGCAAAGTGCGCGCAAGGTGCAGTCGAGCGAAACGCGAGAGCATTTGCGCGACGCCCATAACCGCGTGATGTCCATCGCAATGTTACAAAAGCACTTGTCGTCGACAGCCGTCGATAATGTCGGCCTCAAAAGTTACTTTGCGGATTTGTGCAATAGCATCGGTGCATCGATGATCGGTGACCCCGGGCGCATAAAGCTCTCCACGCAATGCGATGACAGCGCTGTTGATCCAGATACGTCTGTCAGCCTTGGCTTGATTGTCACGGAATTGGTCATCAATTCGCTCAAACATGCCTTTCCGGGCCAAGACCAGCATGGGTCGATCAATGTTAGCTTCACATCGGATGGCAAGGCATGGACACTCGTTGTCGCAGATGACGGCATCGGCATGCCCAAGAATGAAGAAGACCGTAAACCCGGGTTGGGCACAGGCATTGTCGAAGCATTGGCAAGCCAATTGGGTGCAGTTGTCATAATTTCGGATGAGGTGCCGGGGACACAGGTTTCTGTGGTCCGTACCGCATTAGCCGGAACACTGGCTTTTCGCGGATAACATTATTATAGGCGCGGCTATCATGCAGATTCCCGGCCATATCGACCCCGTAGTCACGCCGCGCGCCGTAACCCCGCGTAGCGATGGACGCATTGACCTTATGGGGTTGAGCCATTTACAAATTCGGCAGTTGTTCGAAGAATCGCAGTTGGACGAGAAGGCGGCAAAGCTTCGTTCTAAGCAGGTTTTCCACTGGATTTACCATCGCGGTGTCACCGATTTTGAGGCGATGACGGACATCGCCAAAACTATGCGGCCTTGGCTTGCCGACCGCTTTGTTATTGGTCGGCCTAAAGTGGTCGAGGCGCAAGTATCGTCCGACGGGACGCGCAAATGGCTTTTGCGTACCGATGATGCGCAAGACTATGAAATGGTGTTCATCCCCGATGCCGATCGCGGGACTTTGTGTATTTCAAGCCAAGTCGGCTGCACGCTTAACTGCCGTTTCTGCCACACCGGCACGATGCGGCTGGTGCGCAATCTGACGCCCGGTGAAATCGTTGGCCAGGTCATGCTGGCACGCGATGCGCTTGGCGAATGGCCAAAGGGAAATATGGCCTTTGCGTCGGCGGATGAAGATGAGGACGACGAAGATGTCGGCCACTACACCGCCGATGGCCGCATGCTGACCAATATCGTGCTGATGGGTATGGGCGAGCCGCTCTATAACTTCGACAATGTCCGCGACGCTATGAAGATCGTTATGCACGGCGACGGCCTTGGTCTCTCGCGTCGACGTATCACCCTATCGACGTCAGGCGTCGTACCAATGATGGCGCGCGCTGGCGATGAGATCAATGTCAACCTCGCGGTATCGTTACATGCGGTTGTTAAAGAGGTGCGTGACGAACTGGTGCCCTTGAATCGCAAATATGGCATTGATGAATTGCTCCGCGCTTGCGCAGAATATCCCGGCATCAGCAACGCGCGGCGGATTACGTTTGAATATGTGATGCTGAAGGACAAGAATGACAGCGACGACGACGCGCTTCAACTTGTCAGCCTCATTCGTCAGTACAAGCTTCCGGCCAAGGTCAACCTGATCCCCTTCAATCCATGGCCCGGCGCAGACTATGCATGTTCTGAACCCGAACGGATTAAGCGTTTTTCCAGCATTATCTTTGAAGCCGGCATCAGCGCGCCTATCCGCACTCCACGTGGCCGTGATATCATGGCGGCATGCGGGCAGTTAAAATCCTCCAGCGAGAAGAAAAGTCGTGCAGAACTTGACCGCCTCGCCGAAGAAAAACAGGCGGCGTTAGGTTAAGGCATGGTCACGAAAGGCACAGAAGTGAACAGCGGTGTTTTTGCACGCCACAACCGCCTACCATTTGCGATTGACGTCGCCACGGGTTTATTATTCTACGTCATAGCCAAAATGACCGATTTACAGACTGCTGCCTTGGTTGGCGTTGTTGTTGGCTTTGGCCTTGTCACGTTTCAACGTATCACAAAAATCGACGTCACAGGCGGCCTCGCTTTGTTTGGCATCCTGATGCTCTGCATTTCGGCGGGCCTTGCAGTCTGGTTAAATGATGATGAATGGATCAAGCAACGCGGGACGATTACGGGCCTGATTGCTGCCAGCTTCTTCATCATTGATGGCGTGCGTGGCGGGCCATATATCGGCAAAGGTTTGGCGCGCTATATGCCATATTCGGATATCCACGCGGGCCGCTTTGCTATCGTCATGGGCGTCATCGGCCTGATTATGGCAGCGTTGAATTATGGCGCTGCAAAGTTGCTGACAACCGACAATTGGCTGTTCTACAAAACGTTTATTGATCAATTCATCGTTATGGCTCTTGTAGTATCGGCCATGCGCTATGCCCGGACAAGGCCTGCTGTTTAAGCGAAAATCGCGACCGATTGCATACCCGTTAGCACCGCGTCGCCGCGGCTGTTCCAAACCGTCATATACTGGCTGCTTACGCCGTTTGCGGCATGGTGCGTTTCACTGGATAGATACCACCAGCCATTTTCAGTGTTTGGCGCATCGGTCAACATATTGACCTGCCAATTCATGGAGCTCACCATTCCCTTTTCGGTCATGAGCCCCATCGCCGAAGGCGGCAAGGCATCACCAATGCAGATAAGTTCTGCAATTGGGTCCAGCCCTTGATGCTCGGTCAGCCGATGCCAGCTTGCGAGCCGATTGGTCGCCATCCCAAGCTCCAGCCTTTTATCTGGATATTGCATGTGCCCAGTAAAAAACTCTGGTGGGCCGCTGCGGACAACATCGTCGGTTGGAATAAGCGGGAAGTCTGGAGCCGGGATATTCACATAATCCAAATGGCTTTGCCTGCGGTTCATGAAAATGAAATTGCATGTCAGGCCTACGCCATCTGCGCCGGATATTTCCGCCTGAATGAAGGCGGTGTTCTTGCCGCGCCGCAGGATATGTGCGCTGACCTCTATTTCGCCCGCCAAAGGCCCAACAAACGCGATCTGGGTGGATTGCAGAGGGGGAAGGTCATTAGCTGTGAGCTTAGCTGCCTGATAGGCCAGCACGGAACTCAGACCGCCATAGGATGTGCGCCCTTGATGCCATGTCGGCGGAATGGAGATTTTGTGGGTGGTGGCGCCAGGCGTAAACTGGGCAAGAAGCGATGCGAGGTTCATTTTGATGACTTAGCGAGGGAAAATAAAAGCCGCAACCCGCGCACGAAAACTGGATCGGTAAGGGGGGCATCCAATGGCAAGCTGGAGCTATTGAGGTGCGGAAGCTTCGAAAAATCATCAAAAAAGACATCGCAAAGGAAAAAATGGTGGGCGTAGCAAGGATTGAACTTGCGACCCCTGCGATGTCAACACAGTGCTCTACCACTGAGCTATACGCCCACGCTGCGGCAGCCTCTAGCTGGGCTTGCCTTATCATTCAAGCCTATTTCAGTTCGCCGAAACTTTCCTTTGCAAGCAATCGTTCGACTTTGAGAACAAGACCCTTGAGATAGAGAGGGTTTGGACAGGACTTTGGCGCACGGCCTGTGCACCTCAGCAAAAAGTTCGGATCTTGCGTGGTTCTAACACGCCCCAAAACAAGGCAGCCGCCACGTTCCAGCGTCTGCATAATCGCACAGTTTTATTCTTTCCCATTTTGCTGAGAATTTGCCAATTATGAACATCAGAAGTTAAAGGGAAACATGGCACCAACGGACATAGATGGATTCGCAAGATGGGGCACGGATACACCATCTGTGCCTGTCCTGTTGTCCGTGCCGCATGCCGGGCGGGATTATCCATCGGGACTGTTCGATGCATTGAGGCTACCGCCTGCTGTTCTAATGCGGCTTGAGGACAGATATACTGACATGTTGACGCGGCGCTGTGTCGAGTTGGGATATCCTGTCATTATGGCGCACCGTGCGCGGGCGTGGATTGATTTGAACCGCGACGAGCAGGACATTGATGCAGAAATGGTGCAAGGGGCGCTGCGAAGCGATTATCCCGCGCCAGGGGTCAAACAACGCGGCGGTCTTGGCCTGATTCCCCGAAGATTATCAGGCGAGGGGGAATTGTGGAAACGGCAATTTACCTTGAGTGAGGTGGAGCATCGCATATTGTCGTTCCACCGACCCTATCATGCAGCAGTTGCAGATGTGCTTGAAAAGATGCGACGGCGGTTTGGCGTTGCTATATTGCTTGACCTACACAGCATGCCGCCGATTCGTGGCGGATCTTCTTTGCCAGTGCCGCAATTTGTCATTGGTGACCGTTTCGGCAAAAGTGCAGCGTCGCAATATGCCGAGTTGTTAATGGCGCGGTTGCGAGCCCAAGGGTTTAACGCTGCGTTGAACTATCCTTATGCTGGCGCCTATATACTTCGCCGCCATGCACGGCCACGGGCGAACATCCACGCCATTCAGTTGGAAGTCGATCGATCACTGTATCTCGATTCCGATTTGCGCTATCCTAGTGTTGGTTTTGACCGCATAAACGCGATGATTTCTAATCTAGTTTCGGCGCTTGTCGACGAAGCTTTGGGCTCCGCTACCTTGATTGCCGCGGAATGATCGTAAAAAAACCACCCCGGAGGTTTCCGGGGTGGCCTAGGTTCAGGGAGTTGATGCCCTCACAGGCATCGGTGGACGGAAACGGGAGGGGTTGATTCCGTCCATGCCCAAGAATGGGGTTCTGGCATTACGGTTTCAAGACTCACGTCGAAAACAAGTGCAGTTTGCGGACCAACCGCCCGATGGTTGCGAGGAATGGTGCATCACCCGCTAAGGGATGACGACCATCAGACTTTAGACGCATAGAGCAACTAGCCCAGGCCGTCACTTCCCCCAAATATGCGGCGTGACGGCATGAAGCATTCGTTTGGTTTAATTCGACGGGAGTTCCGTCACTTGCGGCACCTTACCTTGTGCGACTTGAACGGCAAAGATTTCGCGCATTAACTGCAAAGAGAATAAATGTGCATGGATCAGCGCAAGAATACCGTTTTGGTTCAACTTGCGCACGGTGTCACCGCGAAGCTCGCGCAATTTATTTTCATCGACCATCTTAAAGCCACGATAGATGAAGGGCTGCTCTTGACCTTCTTGTTGAATGGACACTTCGCCATCCATGAGAAGGTCGAGCTTCTGGATTTCCTCAACAAAGGCGTGCGTTTGCGCGCCAGCATTTTCAAAGTCTTCGCAGAACTTCAAAATCGCCTTCGTGTTCTCGCTTGGTTGGCCGTCTTCAAACAAAGGCAGGCCTTCTTCAAATTCGCCAACAGCACCTGACGTTGGATCAAAGCACAACGACAGTTCGTCGGTGTCCGGACGCAGTTTTGCCAGCAGGAAAGGATAGCGGCGGACATATGCAGGGATGTAAACGGGGCGTTCAAAATGCCCTTCGTCATTCATGAAAGTGTTCACGCCTTCATTCATGCCCATCAAAACGAGCGGCACGGGGTTTTCCGATGCGGAGAAGATGATTGGATAGGTACGCGACGCCGGCACAAATTCTTCAATCGTCAACGGAATGGCATGTTGGCCCTCAAGGAATTTAGCATTTTCGAGCATGCGTGACTTCCACGTCACATGATCGTTGCTGCTCAATGGCACAAGGTCGTTGTACAAAAGCGGGAGGTTGGCGGCTTGGGGCGCGGTGGCCATATGTAACTCCATCGTTGAATTATAATAAAGAAATTTTGAAGGCGCCGTGTAAGCGGATAGCCGCGTTTACGCAAGCGGAACAAGCTTGCCGGGGTTCATAATTCCCAGCGGATCAAGCGCATTTTTAATGGCTCGTAGTGCGGCAAGCCGCGCCGGTTCGGTCAGGCGTTCGAACTCCGCGATTTTAGCCTGTCCAATTCCATGTTCGGCAGAAAGCGACCCGCCATAAGCGCGCACGCGGTCATAGACATGTGACGTGATCGCTGTGCCGTCGCCGGCATACCAAGATGCCATATCTATTCCGTCCGGGGCCTTGACATGAAAATGGATATTGCCGTCACCCAAATGCCCAAAGGCAAGGGTTTTGGTGCCGGGATAGCTGCTTTCGATCCCAGGGGATTCATCTTCAATGAAACGGGCCATCGCTGACACGGGTACGCTGATATCATGTTGCAATGCCGGCCCCGCCGCGCGCTCGGCCTCGGCAATGGAATCTCGGATTTTCCAGAATGCTTCGGCTTGTACTTCGCTACGCGCAATGGTTGCGTTGCCGAGCAGATTTTCATGCATGGCTTTTTCCAACAAATGCGTGGCCAGTTCGCCGGGGGACAACTGCCCTAGATCATCCTGCACAAATTCCATCAGCGCGTGCCAGCGATGCTCAGTATCCAGCGGCGGTCGGGTTCCGGCGATATGGGTTGTCACAGCATTCAGCGCGCGCTGCGGCAGAATTTCAAACCCTTCCAAGCGCTCCCGGCCGTGCCGTTGCATGAACAACAGCAAGTCATATGCTTGAGTAGGGCTGTCAATACCGGCCCACACGACGCAGCGATCTATCAGGGCCGGGACCGTGTGCAAGACGGCCTTGGTGACGATACCAATCGTTCCCTCTGCGCCAATCAGTAGTTGTTTTAGATCATAGCCGCGATTGTCTTTTTTTAACGGCGTCATTGCGTCATAGATGGATCCATCGGGTAAGACTGCCTCAAGGCCGGCCACGAGCATCCGCATTGTGCCGTGGCGGAGCACTTGCGTTCCGCCGGCATTTGTCGAGATCAAACCACCAACGGTGGCAGAACCTTTGCCGCCCAGGGTAAGCGGAAAGCGTCGCCCAACCGTTGCTGCGGCTTCGTGTAGATTCTGTAAAATGACCCCCGCATCACAGCATATCAGCCCATCATTAGCGTCAATCACGCTGATATTGTTGATCCGCCGCAGTGACAAGATTACCTGCTGACCGCTCTTATCGGGCGTTGCGCCGGCGACCATCCCGCTATTACCTCCTTGCGGAACCAGAGAAATCCGGTGCTTGGCCGCCAGCTTCACCACGGCTGCAACTTCGTCCGTGTTTGCTGGCGAAAGTAGGGCAGGGGCAGCTCCTGTAAATCGGCCACGCCAATCGGTCAGCCAAGGCGCAATCACGTCGGTTTCGTCCGAATAGCCCTTCGGTCCCAATATGGCACGAAATTCAGATAAAATCTTTACATCTGGCACAGTGTTTTCCATTGACCGTAAAAGTCCTAGATTGCAATTCATGATAGGTTCAACCTTATCGGGTAAAGCGATCCGAACTTCAACTTTATACCGGAATGTTTCTTGCGCGCACTATTGGTAATCATCCTTTTTGCGGTCGCATGCACAACATTGTCGCATAAGTCCTTGGCACATTTTGAGTTCGGCGCGATTGATCGTCCGTTTATGCCCTTGCTGGGGTTACAGACCGACTTTCGTCAGGTACGTATCGACCAACGTGTCATTGTTAGGTTTCCTGCCTCGGATTTAGCGCCGGCTGCGTTGGGTGCGCAACGACAGTCTATTGGCAAGATCAAGTATAAGGAAAAAAAGATCGGCAAATGCCTTTTGGTCAACAGGCTCGGTGGTTCGCGCCCTGGTCCGGACCGCAGTCTGGATTTGGTCACGCGGGACGGCATTCTTATTCGCGCGTATCTGGGGGACGGCTGCCTCGCACGCGAATTCTATGCGGGGGCCTATATGGAGCGGTCGTATGACGGCAAGTTATGCGTCAATCGCGATCTTTTGCATGCACGCACTGGTGCCAAATGCGATGTCGACAAATTCAGGTTGCTGATCCCGCGCTAGTACCAGCGCAATCGGGCATGTATATTGACATTTCGTGCGGTAGCGACCAATGCCCATGCTCGTCTTTATGAACTTGTCTTTGATGGCGCTGCGCCATCTTTTTTCCGGAACACCATATGCGTTTTGCCGATATCGGCCTGTCTGACGAGTTGTTAAGAGCCTTAAGCGAGGCTGGCTATGATGCGCCGACCCCAATTCAGGCAGCAGCTATTCCGCAAGTTCAAATGATGCGCGACATAATTGCCATTGCGCAAACTGGGACGGGTAAGACGGCAAGCTTCGTTCTTCCCATGATTGACGTGCTCGCGAATGGCCGCGCGCGCGCGCGGATGCCGCGCAGCCTCATATTGGAACCAACACGCGAACTGGCTGCGCAAGTAGCAGAGAATTTTGAAAAATACGGCAAATATCATAAGCTGTCGATGGCGCTTCTGATTGGTGGCGTGCAAATGGGGGATCAGGTTAAGGCGCTTGAAAAGGGCGTTGACGTGCTGATCGCTACCCCCGGCCGGTTGATGGACTTGTTTGAGCGCGGCAAGATTTTGCTGACTGGCTGCGAAATGCTCGTCATCGACGAGGCGGACCGTATGCTCGACATGGGTTTCATTCCCGACATCGAACATATCTGCACAAAATTGCCAACAACGCGCCAGACGTTGTTGTTTTCGGCAACGATGCCGCCACCTATCAAAAAGCTGGCGGACAAGTTTCTGTCGAATCCCAAATATATTGAAGTTGCGCGCCCCGCGACCGCCAACGTCAACATCGAACAGTTTTTGGTCAACGTAACCCAGATGAAAAAGCGTGAGGTGCTGCGTGACCTTCTACGCACGGAAACAGTTTCGAACGCGATTATCTTCTGCAACCGCAAGACAACCGTACGCGAATTGAACACCAGCCTTCAACGTCACGGCTTTCGTTCCGGCGAAATTCACGGCGACATTGACCAAGCGTCGCGCCAGAAGCAATTGGAAGCGTTTAAGAATGGCGACATTGACTTGCTCGTAGCATCCGATGTCGCTGCACGCGGGCTTGATGTTAAGGGCGTCAGCCATGTGTTCAACTTCGATGCCCCATGGCATCCGGATGACTATGTCCACCGCATTGGCCGCACTGGACGAGCCGGTGCCAAGGGTAAGGCTTTCACTTTTGTCACGAAGGCCGACCAAGAAGCTATTGAAAGCATCGAGAAGCTGATCGGTAATAAGATCGAGCGGCTTGGGGAGATCGAGGTGCAGGTTGATGGCGAAGAACGCGTGCCTGCAAAACGGGGTCGTAGGACATCTTCGGTTAAGGCCAAGGAAGCGCGGCCCGAGCCTCCTGAGGCAGTGGCCGAAACGTCACAGCCAAAGCCTGTACGTGAGAAAACGGTCGCCAAGCCTGCGCGTGAAAAGCCAGAACCCAAGCCGGAATCTGCAAAGCCAGCCCAGTCGGGTGGCGCGGCAACTGGCGATGACGGTTGGAACGGTCCTATGCCCGGTTTCCTCAGCGTTGGGTTTGGGACTTAAGCGACACCGCATGCTGCGTGATTAGTCGCATGGTTTCAAGATAATGTTTCTATCGTCATCCTGAGCTTATACTCGCATATTACTTCCAAGACCTCACCTCCAACAAACAAAAAAGGGCCCGCATCGCTGCGAGCCCTTTTTCATTTAAGTTAGCGAAGTTCCTAGAACTTGCCGCGTAATGTGATGCCATAAGTCCGCGGTTCGGCAAGAAACTGGGATATCAGCTGGCGGCCACCTGGATATTGTGGATCTACAAATGGTGCTGAAGTTGCACCCGCCTGGAATGGTGAGTTGAAGGCAACCTGCGCATAATCCTGATTGAAGATGTTCTGGCCCCAAAGCTCAATGCCCCAGGATTCATCAGGACCGCGCAGACCAATACGCGCGTTGAATACGGCGAAACCGTCTTGCTCCTTCTGCGGGAACAGGTCGGAACCGGTATTGTAATCGCTGGTCATACGACCGTCGATATATACCAGACCGCTCATGCCGTTGCTGCCAATGTCCGGCGTCCATGTGACGCTTGATGTGGCAACGAATTCAGGTGCGTTCGACAGATTGTCCCCTGGCAACTTACGCAGCGCGGGGTCAAGTGGTGCACCGGTCTTGCTGCCGACCAGATTGTCACGGTAGCTGGTTTTTGCATATGTCAGACCTGCAGCCATGCGGAAGTTACGTGCGGGCACCAAGGATGCTTCAAGCTCGACGCCTTGTGCGCGAACACCGTAGCCGACATCGCTTGCCGCACAGGCACCTGTTGTTGCCGCTGCTGCATTGAAGTTGGTTCCGGCTGCGGACAAGTTTTGGTCACGGTCAGCACCACCCAAATCCGAACCGCAACCGTTGATCGATTGAACAAGGAACACGGTACCGTTGAACGTATTCAGCTGGAAATTGCTGAAGTCCGAACGGAAGGCAGAAACGCTCAGGCCAAATGAACCGTTTGAGAATTTAGCACCTATTTCATAGCTGTCCACCAGTTCAGGGTCGAATTGGAGTCTGCCCGTCAACGCCTGCGCGCCGCCGGATGCTGCAAATGTGCCAATTGGTGACTTCAGCGCAGAACGGTCGAGGTTGAAACCACCAGCCTTATAGCCACGTGCAAAACTGCCGTAGACCAGCAGATCGTCAGTTGCTTTCCACGAGAGGATCGCGGTGCCAGTGAATTCATCTTCGCTGCGCTTGTCGTTAATCGAGACGCCGTTCAGTTCCGCTGTCGAGTTGCCTTGGCAAGCCAGACCAATCAACGAGCCCGCAAGCGCACGTGCCGTTGCGGTTGTGAGCGGGTTGCCTAAATCGTCGGTCACAAGGCCTTGGATTGCTGTACACGCTGTGTTGTCATTACCGAAGGTCGCGTTGAACTTCTTCTTGTCGCTGGTGTAGCGAAGGCCAAGTGTCAGATCCAGCGCATCGGTAATGTGCAGGATGTTGTGCGTGAACGCCGCGAAGTTCGTGCCGTTCTGGAAATAACGGTCGTTGGTGGTGCCCAGATTGTTGAGGTTATCAAGCCGCGTAAACGCCGCCAATATATCCGGAGCGGATATACCCGAAGCGCCACCGATGGTTGCAGTGCCAACGCCAGGGATGACGCATAATGGGCTGGTAGGCGAATAAAGCCCAGCCAAACCGCCACCCGAAATGATGCGGCATGTTGCAAAGCGGCCATATTGATTACCGAAGCGCAGATTGTCGAGCACCGTCAATTTTTCATTGGCAAAGAAGCCGCCGACGAGCCAATCAAGCTTGCCGTCAAATGCTTCACCCTGCAAACGCAGTTCCTGAGTGAAAGTGTGGAATTGACGATAGGCGTTATCGCTTGGTGCACGGTACAAAATGTCAACTTCACCATAATCGGTGTCGGACGCCTGACCGGAACGATACTGGCGGTAAGCCGTAATCGAGGTCAAAGTTGCACCGCCAAAGTCATAATCGACCTGGCCGGAGAAACCGTAATCTTTGGTTTCACCGCTGAATTCACGGTTCGGGCTAACGGAAACATTGCGCCCAAAGCCTTGGTTGAACGCAGCCAATGGTTGACCCAAGTCGCGCAATACATTGACGATGTTGTTGGATGTTGCTGTTGAAGCTACTCCTGTTGTGCTTGGATTGTTCAGGTCGCCAATAAATTGATTAACGGTCCGATCGACATAGGTTGCCGCGCAGCATTCTTCTGTACGGAAGGTATAGTCACCAATCAAACGAACAGACAACGCGTCTGTTGGTTCGAACAGCAACTGACCGCGCAGAAAATAACGGTCACGATTGTTGATGTCGCGGCCATTTTGGTCATCGCGGTAGAAACCGTCACGCTTAACGTACACGCCGTCAACACGGAATGCCAATTGCTCCGAAATCGGGCCAGTAAAGCTTGTCGCGGCGCGCATGAAGTCATAATTGCCGTACGTCAGCTCGCCGCTGCCACCAAAGGTGAAGCTTGGCTTTTTCGAATAAATGCTGATCAGACCAGCCGAAGAGTTACGTCCACCCAGCGTGCCCTGGGGACCACGCTGTACTTCGACGCGGTCGATCTCGCCAAGCTCGTTCAGGCCAATACCCGACCGTGAACGGTAAACGCCGTCGATGAACACGGGGACCGAGCTTTCAAGGCCAGGGTTATCGCCTACTGTGCCAATACCGCGAATACGGGCCGAGCCATTGGGTTCTGATCCGGTTGAGGACACGAGCAACGATGGCGCAACTTGGTTCAGCTGACGAATGTCGTTGGCGCCACTGTTTTGCAGCGTTTCGGCGTTAACAGCGGAAATTGCGACAGGGACGTCGGAAAGCACTTGGCTACGGCCTTGCGCCGTCACAACGATTTCAGCGTCGGATGTGTCTTCGCTTTGAGGCGCTACTTGCGCGAATGCCAAGCCGGGCACGGTAAGTGCGAGGCAAGCGGCCGACAGCCTCAATGCACGGTTAAAAGAATTGTCACGTCGTAACATCTGTTCTCTCCTAATGGACACATTTTTTAACAAAGTAGCGAAAGGGCATTTGAATGTCATTGCTCTAAACTACTATGCGCTTTGAAAGCTTGCCGGTGCGTCAATATTGCAACAATATCAGCAATGATGCCTCGAGCCGCGACATTTCACCGTGAAAATCATTCATGATTTCACGTCAAAATGCTGCGCAGCATTTTGCTTTAGAGCTTAACTAACATTTTGCCTGTGTTTTCGCCGCTGAACAGTCCGATGAAAGCTTCAGGTGTTTTTTCCAGCCCATTCTTCACGGTTTCGCGACCCTTGACGGCCCCAGATTGAATAAGGGCCGCCATATCCGCATTAAACTCTGGCACCTGCGCGTAGAAATCAGGGAAAAGGAAGCCTTTAATCATGACCCTTTTGCCAATGATCATAGGCAGATACTGCATCGGCTGCGCCTTAAAGTCATTATACACGTCAATCATGCCGCAAATGGCAAAGCGCGCCCATTCCTTGGATGTCGCAAGCGCAGCGTCAAAATGTTCCCCGCCGACATTATCGAAATACACGTCAATACCGGTTTCGCCCATGTCCTTCAGCGCAGCCATCAATTGTGGCAGCACCTTGCCCGATTTATAATCAATCACGGCGTCTGCGCCCAGTTCTTTTACCCAAGCGCATTTGTCAGCGCCACCTGCCGAACCAATGACCTTCATACCTTTGGCTTTGGCAATTTGCGTAACAGTCGAGCCTACCGCGCCAGCCGCAGCAGAAACAAATATCACTTCACCCGCCTTAGCCTCGGCAACCTTTAACAAGCCGAACCATGCGGTGCCGCCGGGCATGCCGATGATGCTGAGCCAATGTTGGTCTGGCACGCCCAAATCTGGTAATCTTACTGGGGGCATTCCGGCAGGCGGCGTTTTGTCACCGCCGAAAACGGCCGTGTCACGCCAGCCAGCCATGTGCAGCACCTTTGCGCCAACGGGAAATTCGGCATTGTTGCTTTCGGTAACTGTGCCGACTGCGCCGCCCGTCATGGGTTCGCCCAACATAAACGGATCCGCATAGCTTTTGGCATCATTCATGCGTCCACGCATATATGGATCGACCGACAGCCAGCTATTGGTCACGCGAAACTCGTCCGCGCCAAGCGGCGCGTCTGGATGTTCAACAATCGCAAAATCACTGCTGTTGGGAAGCCCAACCGGGCGGCTAGCCAATGTCCATGCGCGCATTATCGTGTCTCTCCATTTGGTTTTTCTTCTGCAGCATGTGCTGCAGCATTTTTGTAAACGGGCCGTCCACCGACCCATGTTTCTTGAACCACTGCATTACGCAATTCACGAGGGCTTGCAAGCAAAGGGTCGATATCAATCAAGATGAAGTCGGCATAATGCCCAGGCGTCAGCGAACCAAACTTACCTTCTGCAAAAGCGGCATATGCCGCGCCTATCGTAAAACCAGCAAGCGACTGTTCGCGCGTAACGCGTTCTTCGGGGCGCCAGCCACCAAAGGGTTGGCCTTGGGCATCTTCGCGCGTCATAGCGGCGGCAAGGCCAGCAAAGGGATCAGCCGATTCTACCGGCACGTCCGAACCAAAGGCGAGCTTCCCTCCGGCGCGTGCAATCGACTGCCACGCATATGCACCGTTCAGCCGATCTGAACCAAGCCGTGCCTCAGCCATCAAACGATCTGATGTCTGGTGTACCGGTTGCATCGAAGAAATAATGCCGTGCTTGCCAAGCTTTTGCAGATCCGATGGGTCAACGATCTGGACATGCTCAATCCGCCAGCGTTGATCACCCTTATAGGTTTCGGACAATTCTTCGATGGCACTGATGACTTCCGCATTGGCGGCGTCGCCGATGGCGTGAATGGCGGTTTGGAAGCCATCCATAGATGCGCGTACCAGAAGGTTGCGGATTTCCGCGCTCGCCAAAAATTGAAGACCCGTTTGCCCAGCGGCATCGGCATAAGGTTTTTTCAACCAAGCGCCGCGGCTGCCTAACGCTCCATCGAGGTACAGCTTTACCCCGCCAAGCCGGAGCTTGTCGTTGTACAACCATGGGCTGGGTCGTGGCCCAGCAATAGCGACCATGTTATCAATACCGCCCGCATAAGCGAAAATCCGTACCGTTAACCAGCCAGCATCCCCCGCTCGGCGATAGCTTTGCCAGTCGTCCATAGATGTGCCCATGTCGGCAATGGCGGTGATACCTAAGCTGTGCAACTTTTTCTGCGCCTCACCTAAGGCAATATCGCGCTCCAGTGGCTTGGGTATTGGCACAAATTTGCCAACCAACTCCGCCGCGGCGTCAACAAATATGCCGCTTGGTTTTCCGCTGATAAGCTCAATACGTCCGCCCGGCCGTGATTTTGACGCGACATTTACGCCAGCGATTTCCATCGCGCGGCTGTTAGCCCATCCGGCATGGCCATCGACGCGCTCAAGCCAAACCGGCCGGTCACTGACAGCCGCGTCAAGGTCTTGTGCCGTCGGAAAGCGGCCAAGGCCCCATTTTTCTTGGTTCCAACCACGCCCAATAATCCAGCGGCGTTCGGGATATTTCGCAGCATAAGCCGTTATCGCGGCCTGCGCTTCGGCAAGGCTATTCGTGGTGGAGAGGTCAAGCGTTAGTAATTGGAAACCAAGGCCCATGACGTGGCCATGCGCGTCAATCAGGCCCGGCAACAATGTCGCGCCGCGCCCGTCCAACCGGAAATCAAGTTGCTTGGGTAGATCTCCCTTTTTGGTGCGTAATTCGGTCACCTTACCATCGCTGCCCACCAGCATGGCGTTAAAACGGATCACCTTGCCATCTTTGTCGAGCGTAATGCCGTTAACATTTTCGACAAGCCCGTCGGCGAAAGCGGGCGATGCGGCAGAACTCGCAAAAAGGGCGATCGCGCATAACTTCAAGAATAGCCATTTCTTGTCTGACAGGAACGTGGCTTTGAACGAGGACGGGGCTTGAAGACGGAGCGCCATTGATAATGCGGCTTTCTTCATCCTTTAGGCAATCTTTTCACAATCGCACTGGTATCCAGACGGCCTCCGCCCATATGCTGCACATCGGCGTAAAACTGGTCGATGATCGCGGTGATGGGCAGAGTTGCACCAACCGCGCGCGCTTCGTCGAATGCTAATCCAAGGTCTTTACGCATCCAATCGACGGCAAAGCCAAAATCGAACTTATCCTCCGCCATACTGGCCCAGCGATTATCCATTTGCCAGCTTTGTGCCGCGCCGCCTGAAATGGCTTCATATACCTTTGCAACGTCGAGTTCAGCGGACTGCGCAAATCGCAAAGCCTCTGATAAAGACTGGATGATACCAGCAAAGGCGATTTGATTGCACATCTTGGTGATTTGCCCCGTACCGGGGCCGCCGACATGTACAATACGTTTGGAATAAGCCGCGATAATGGGTGAGGCTGCCGCGACAGAGGCTTCTGTCCCGCCGCACATGATGGACAAGGTTCCGTTCTCGGCCCCCGCCTGCCCACCGGTCACAGGCGCATCAACGATCAATAAACCCCGCGATTTCGCTTCAACACCGAGCTGTCGCGCAATGCGCGCGGAGACGGTGGTATGATCGATGTACAGGCTGCCCTTGGTCATCGCCGAGAACGCCCCGTCGCGGCCAACCGTCACACCGGACAAGTCATCATCTGTGCCGACGCAGCTAATCACGACCTCGGCATCTTGAGCCGCATCTGCTGGCGAGCTGGCAAGCGCGCCACCATAAGCTTCGATCCATTTCTCGGCCTTAGCGCGCGAACGATTATACACCGTCAAATCATGCCCCGCCTGTTTGAGATGCCGAGCCATCGGGCCGCCCATGACGCCCAATCCGATAAAAGCTATTCTGGTCATTCTTTAGCCTTAATGTCTGTTTTCAGTTAACGCCAGATGCGTTAGGGCCATTTTATATGTCTGACCTATTGACCCTGGACCATGTCCGCGCCGCCCATGACCGTATTCGCGATTCCATCGTGGCAACGCCAACCCTGCACAGCCAAACTTTGTCGAAGTTGACGGGTGCAAATATTTACCTGAAATTCGAAAACTTGCAGTTTACCGCAGCCTATAAGGAGCGTGGCGCGCTGAACGCGATCCTGCTGCTTTCGGAAGAGCAACGCAGCAAGGGCGTGATCGCGGCGTCTGCCGGTAACCATGCGCAGGGGCTGAGCTTTCATGGCACGCGCCTTGGCATTCCCGTGACTATCGTCATGCCTGTACCAACGCCAACGGTTAAGGTCATGCAGACCGAGAGTGTTGGCGGCAAAGTGGTGCTGTTTGGGGAAACTTTTGATGATGCCTACAAACATGCACGGCAACTGGAAGCTGAGCAAGGTTTGACCTTTGTGCACCCATTCGATGACCCGATTGTCGCCGCAGGGCAGGGTACTGTCGCGCTTGA
Organism: Sphingomonadaceae bacterium; assembly: GCA_021741065.1. GTDB lineage: Bacteria > Pseudomonadota > Alphaproteobacteria > Sphingomonadales > Sphingomonadaceae > Sphingorhabdus_B. The sequence continues at coordinate 22,663 of JAIOYN010000001.1, forward strand.
AATGCTTGAGAGCATTCCGTCACTCGACATGCTTGTCGTGCCTATTGGCGGCGGCGGCTTGCTATCTGGTATGGGGACGGCGGCGCGCGCGTTGAAGCCTGATATTGGGCTCATTGGGGTTCAAGCGGAGCTTTATCCATCAATGTATGCTTTGCTGAACAATCTGCAAATGCCTTGCGAAGGGGACACTTTGGCGGAGGGCATCGCGGTCAAAATACCAGGTACATTCACCAGCGAAGTTATCCGCGAGCTGGTGGACGAAATTGTCTTGGTGAATGAGGCGGAATTGGAAACCGCGGTCAGCCTGCTGCTACAGATTGAAAAGACAGTTGTGGAAGGTGCAGGTGCGGCGGGTCTTGCTGCGGTGATGGCCCATCCGGAGAAATTTGCAGGCAAAAATGTTGGCGTCGTCCTTTGCGGCGGCAATATCGATACACGGTTGCTGGCGAACGTCCTTTTGCGGGACCTTGCGCGGTCGGGTCGCCTGGCGCGCTTGCGTTTAGCTCTTCAGGACCGCCCCGGCGCGCTTTACAAGGTGATGCGCTTGTTCAACGAACATAATGTCAACATCATCGAAATTTACCATCAGCGGATTTTTACGACCTTGCCAGCCAAGGGATTGATCACCGACATTGAATGCGAAGCGCGGGATGCCAATCAATTACAAGGACTGGTTGATGGTTTGAATATTGGTGGCTACAAAGTCGAACGGGTAGAGCTTAACAAATAAGCAGGCACCGAAGAAAGACGGTAAATGCGCTTTTCAGCATAGGATGAACCGCGCACAAAAGGCAAATAATGCATTAAAGGTCAATGCTGCCCAGCGGAGAGAATATGAGCGCACCAGTCCGTTTCCCGCGATTTTTTGTGACTAGCCCTGGCCCTTGTCCTTATTTGCCGGGCAAAACCGAACGGAAAGTTTTTACAGAGCTCAACGGTAGCCATGCCGATGAATTGAACGAAGCGCTTGGTCGCATAGGTTTTCGCCGTAGTCAGAATGTCGCATACCGACCAAGTTGCCTGGACTGTAAGGCATGTGTATCGGTGCGCGTACGAACGGACGAGTTCCGGCCAAATGCCACACAGCGCCGGATTTTGCGGCGCAATGCTGATCTGGTTGTGAGCGCCTGCCGCCCTTGGTCAACGACTGAGCAATATGATCTTTTGAGCCGCTACCTTTCCTCACGCCATCCCGACGGCGGCATGGCGAATATGGATGATATGGATTATGCGGATATGGTCGAACAATCGCCCGTGCGCAGTCAAGTGATTGAATATCGAACCCCGCCGCGTTTCGGCCGGATTGGGGAATTAGTGGGCGCGTGCCTAACCGATCAGCAGAGCGACGGCATGTCGATGATCTATAGCTTTTACGATACAGAGATTGCAGGCCGATCCGGCCTCGGCAACTTCATCATCATGGACCATATTATGCGCGCAAAAGCCGCAGGGCTTCCTTATGTCTATTTGGGCTATTGGGTGAATGGTGCGGCACGGATGCATTATAAGACCCGGTATAGGCCGTTGGAGCGTCTTGGACCCGAGGGGTGGGAATGTTTCGATCCCGATGCTGAGGCGGTTTAGAATTGCCCTTTAGGCCATTCAAATTCTGTCAGCGATAATCTTGGCGAGTATCTCGATGCCCTTTGCGTCTTCGGCATCAAAGCGGTTGAGTGTTGGGCTATCAAGGTCAATCACCGCGATAACCGTGCCATTAAGCTGCACAGGCACAACCAGTTCGGATGCGCTAATGACATCGCAGGCAATATGACCTGGGAAAGCGTGCACATCTGCCACCAATTGCGTCTCGCCGGATTGCGCGGCGGTGCCACAAACACCTTTGCCAAAGGGTATCCGAATGCAGGCTGCCTTGCCCTGAAAGGGCCCTAAGACGAGTTCGCCATCGACCACGCGGTAGAAGCCCGTCCAGTTCACGTCCGGCAGATATTCCCAAAGTAAAGCCGCGATGTTCGCCATATTAGCGACAGCATCGTCCTCGCTACCGGTTAGAGCGTCAGCGGTGCGCGCCAATTCGGTATACAGTTCGGCTTTGGGTGCTGCCGCATCAATTTCAAATGTGTACATCGTCTTGCCTTATCAATCGAAACTGACCTTGCCACGGTTTTTCTTGATCGTGGATCGGCCCTTTTTGGTTTCAACCCGCCGTGCTTTGGCCGCCTTGCTTGGCTTGGTAGCGACACGGCGGGGTTGGCGGATATGTGCGCGGTCGATGAGTTCGATGACCCGCGCGCGCGCATCCTGCCGATTGGCCTCTCGTGTGCGGTGGCTGCGCGCGGTGACGATCAGTTCACCCAATATCGTCATCTTGCTCCCCGCCAGAATTTTCAACTGGCGAAAGGCATAAGGCTGCAGACCCAATGCATAAACATCGACACGCAATTGGCAGGCGGTCGCAACTTTATTGACATTCTGCCCACCCGGCCCGGTTGAGGCCAAGAAGGTTTCTTCAAGATATTCTTCGGGAAGGTCAAAGGCCATAATGACGGTTGTAACAGCCAACGCGACATTTTGCTAATGTCACAACCGCTCGCCTAACGCTGAGGTGGATTACCGCGAGTCCACCAGAACGATTTCGGCGTCCTCAATTGCGGTTATGGTTATGGTGCCTTCGCCGATGGCCACACCGTCCCGGGCAAGCGCACGCTCTCCGTCAATCTCAACCGCGCCGCTTGCTGGCACCATATAGGCATGCCGATTGGCGCCAACGGCATATTTCAGACTGTCACCCGCTTTGATCGTGGCCCCAAGCACGCGGGCGTCAGTGCGGATGGGCAAGGCATCATTATCCTCGTCAAAGCCGCTGGCCAGAATTTGCCATGCCCCCGAACGGTCATTTTTGGGGAATGGTTTGGCACCCCAACTTGGTTCGCCGCCGGTACGATTTGGCATGATCCAGATTTGGAACAAGGTGGTGGGCTCATTTTCCAGATTGTATTCCGCATGGCGAATGCCGCTGCCTGCACTCATAACTTGAACATCGCCTGCCGCGGTGCGGCCTTCATTACCAAGATTGTCCTTGTGCGTGATTGCACCAGTTCGGACATAAGTGATAATTTCCATGTCGGCATGCGGATGAGGCGGAAAGCCAGACTGCGGTGCGATCACGTCATCATTCCAAACGCGGATCGCACCCCAGCTCATCCGCGCTGCGTCGTGATAGTTGCCGAATGAAAAATGGTGATGTGCGTCAAGCCAGCCATGGTTCGCCGCGCCCAGCGTTTCAAAAGGGCGAATTTCAAATTTCGTTTTTGCGTCGGTCATGTCGCGCACTCCATCGGCAGGGTGTTTTTGATATGCCCAACATAGCGCAGGATATTGGCATTTAAATGGAAACATTAGAAACATGTTGTTTCCAATATTAATCTGCCTGATTTGGGGGCTTTGGGCATTCTTGCTTATGTGGTGGAGCACAAAAGCTTCACCAATGTGGTCTGTGGCGTTGCATCTGGTTACAGCGTCTGGCACCATTCGGCCTCATATGGGAACTGCGCTTATAGAATATATGGTCGCGCAGCTCGGACGCTGAGGTTGTTTACACCCATAAGTTTCCGCCTTTGCAAATCTGTGCTCCTGATTCCGAGGTCAATTCCCACAAATGTTACAAAGCACACGATAAAATTTACATTTTTATAGAAGCTGTAGCTCCGGAAAAATAGTTATTTTCTGTGAACAAAAATACCACAATCCTTAAAAATCATAATATTAACATCAAATTCATCTTTCAGGTTGGTTCCTGTTATGGTTAATAAGGTTCGAAGCACGGCTGGATGAATTCGCGCGGATCCGAGGTTTTGAACAGGGGGTTCCCTATGCGTGTTCTTTTGATTGAAGATGAACCTACCACGGCGAAGGCCATTGAACTCATGCTCGCCGCGGAAGGGTTCACTGTCTACAAGACTGCCTCGGGGGAGGAGGGTGTCGATCTGGGCATGCTCTATGATTATGACGTCATTTTACTCGATTTAAACTTACCCGACCTACACGGTTATGATGTTTTGAAACAACTGCGTGTTGGCAAAGTGCAAACGCCTGTGCTTGTTCTGTCAGGCATTAGTGAGATGGAGACTAAGGCTCGCTCCTTTGGCTTTGGGGCCGATGATTATGTCACGAAGCCATTTGATCGCGCGGAACTGATTGCGCGCATCCATGCGGTTGTGCGCCGATCAAAAGGCCATTCACAGTCCGTGATCCGCACGGGTAAATTGTCAGTGAACCTCGACAGCAAAACTGTTGAAGTCGATGGCAGCCGCGTGCACCTTACGGGCAAGGAATATGCGATGCTTGAGCTTTTGAGCCTGCGTAAAGGCACTACGCTGACTAAGGAAATGTTCTTGAACCATCTCTATGGCGGCAGGGACGAGCCTGAATGGAAAATTATCGACGTCTTCATCTGTAAACTTCGCAAGAAATTGGCGCTGGCCTGTGGCGGTGAAAATTATATCGAAACGGTGTGGGGTCGTGGTTATGTGCTCCGCGATTTCGACCAGGTAGAGCAGTTCGTCGCCGAGCGCGGCCTGACCTAAACCCCATGGCTATATGTGACTTAACGCCGTGGGGGCAGACCAGCGAAAGTAATCGTGCTTTCCGCGCCTTTCGCACTTAATGCGCTTACGCCGACAAAATGATCATCAACGATCAATCCTTCTAGCACGGTCTTAGTGCCCTGCAGTTCGCGGACAAAGCTCCAATCCTGCGCATCGGCGCGGCGCTGATATACGCGATAGGCTTGCGCGCCCGGGCTTGCGTCCCATGTGACAGTGGTGTTGGAAGTAACGGCACCGCGCAATACCGCCGATGCCGGCGCTGGCGGGGCATCAGCCAAGGCCGTTGCCGTCAGGACATTTAACATCGTCACCTTGGCTAAATAGTCGAAGTCCATCTTGTCGACGGTGTCGCCATATTCGATACCATTTTCGGTGCGCACATCCTGATGCTGGTGATGATAATTTTCGACGCCGACGGTGTACCGAATGGCCGGAAAACCGAGCTCGAGCGCAGGCAAATGGTCCCCGCCGCGCGCAAAGCGGTCAGGCCGGCGGACGCCAAAGACATCCAGTGCCACGTCCGGATAGGCCTGCGCCGCAACCTTGTCAGCAAAACGCATGAGCGAACGGCTTGGCCCGTCATCTTCACCGCCGCTGTTGCGCCGCGCCATTTGCCCTGCCAAATCTTCTGATGCGCGAATGCCTTCGCTGAAGACCCGCACGACATTATCAACCGTCCGTCCGTCGGTGCCAAGCGTGCCGCCGACAATATCATTGTTCAACATCGCGCTGACTTTCCAGCCACGTTCCTTGGCGGTTTCGGCAAGCAGCCGTCCACCCATCAGGCCCTGTTCCTCGCCTGACAGCAAAGCAAAGACAATTGTCGCTTCATTCTGCGGCTGCTGAGACATGATTCGTGCCGCCTCAATCACCAACGCGCTGCCCGATCCATCGTCATTAGCGCCCGGTGCATCCTTGGTAAAATCCATCACATCGGAAACGCGGCTGTCGATATGGCCTGCGATAATGATGACATGATCCCAGCCCATTTTGCCGGGCTTGATCGCGAGCACGTTGACAATATTGACGCCATTGGGAATGCGCGGACCCGACATGTTGCGTTCCAGATATTCGCTCTGCAGGCAGCCATTGCACGCCTTGGCGATTTTCGCGAATTCACTGTGTGCCCATTTGCGGGCCGCGCCGATGCCGCGTTTTGTGTCAGTGGCCGATGACAATGTATGGCGCGTGCCAAAGCTGACGAGTTTTTCAACGTCTGCCTTTAGGCGCTCGGCCTTGGGTTTATTTGGGGTGCTGGCATATGCGGCCATGGAGGACGCGAAGCCGATAGCGATAAAGCCTGCCAAGGCGCATAGTTTTTTCATCATCGTTTCTGTCCTATCCCGTCCGGCGCGTACTGGGCGTGTTTAGCCTTCAACCGCGAAAATCAATCCGGCATTTTTCTGCAACCTGTCAACAAGGCGCTCGCCCAATGCAGCGCCCGGCGTGGTGACGCCGCCCGGACCATCCTGTTCGCACAACGCAATTGCGGTTTCGCTGATCATCTTGCTGGTCGAACCATAGCCAGGGTCGCGGTCGCCCTTCACGCTGAAGCGCGCTGTGCGGCCATCGGGATATTCTGCAACGAACAGCACGTCATAAAAGCCGGTTTCGCGTTCTTCTTTGGTAGGGCCTTCGCCGGGCTTGGGGTCATCCGCGCCCCCCATCATGGGGGTGGATGCAACATGCTTGGCAATGGCTTCGCCTTGTTCGCCGGGGCCCGTCAGCATCATTTCGTCATAGACAAAATCGGCGCGATAAGCATGGCCCAGCAAATGGTTGGTGCGGTGGACATTTTTGGTGTTGATCGGGGCCATGACGAAACTGGTCGCCCAACTGCCCAGACTTTCGTCATATTCCGGTTTATTGCCTGCAGGCTGCGGCGGGCCCGCAAAATCGGCGGATAGGCTGAACGGGTTGGTTAAATAGCCGATAACCGTCGGGTCCTTGCCAGCGGCAGCCATAGTTGCTTTCAAGCTGGCTGCGGTGCCGCCAGAAAAAGTGCCCTTCATGGCACGCACACGGCCCTTCACGCGCGGCGCAGGCGCACCAAATGTCGCAATGCAATGCTTTTGCAGCATCATCACGCCAAGGTCGAAGGGGATGGAGTCAAAGCCAGCGGAAAACACGATGCGCGCGCCCGATGCCTTGGCGGCGGCATCATGCTGGTCAATTTTCTGGCGCATCCATGCAGGCTCACCGCATAAATCGGTGTAATCGGTGCCATTAGCCACGCAGGCGGTGACAAGTTTATTGCCATAAAGCTGATAGGGGCCGACAGTTGTCAGAACGACTTTCGTGCGCTTGACCATCGCGTCGAGCGTAGCTGGGTCAGACGCATCAGCAACAATCAAGGCTGTGTCTGCAGCGGCACCAATAAGATCACGCACTTCTTCCAACTTGGCGATCGAACGCCCCGCCATCGCCCATTTTAGGCCTGTTTTATCCTTCAAATATTCGGCCACCAAACGCCCAGTATAGCCCGTTGCGCCATAAACAATGATATCGAATTCGCGTGGGGTGCTTGGCATGAATATTCCTCTCTTTGGGGGTGACGGCATATTGGGGACAGTATACCGCCCCTTAAGTTTACAAACATATATGCATAAGCGGCGTTTTTTGTAAACTTAGGAAGCGCGCGGGCGTGCCTTGGCATCGCCGCGCGGCGGGGGCAAGCACAACACTTTCATGATGTGCTTGGTATCGGCGCCAGTTTGAAATTCAACGCGCCGCCCAACCGCATTCTAATCGTGGTGACGCCGTGAATGGCGCGTTCCAAGGCATAAACGAACATCATGTCCCGCCCGAACCCCAACGCCCTGTCCCATTCCTCCGCAAAGCTCTCCGCGCCCACATGTTTTTTGAGATTATAAGCCGAAATCCGCAGCATCCCACGGCCTCCGCCACAGCATCAACCGTGCCCAGCGCTGCCAGCGCAACCAAAAACAACCGCAGCCGCTCCGGCGTCTACCCATCATGCCGCACGCGGTCGAGCGCGACGGGGGTGAATTAGAATTCATGGTCTGATATGGTTCGTATAATTGTTTTTATCAAACTATTTGAATTATATAGTCAATGGGTTGGTTATCCGAATTTGGCTGTTGCAACGCAACTGCTGACATTGCGTTGGAAATGGTTTAGTATTGGGCAATGGTTAATGCTGAAGATTTTGACCACGCCGAAGCGGCCAAATATGCCAAGAGGCTTAACATCGTCCCGATCGCGTTATTCTGCGTTTGGTTAGGCTCGACGGTGATGTTCTGGCTGCAGGCATTCGGCCCTTTGCGTACGTTTAATCGTGCTTCGCCAGGTGAGGCACCGTTTTGGTGGTTCCTCGGGTCTTTGTTGGCGAGCCACGCAATAACCTTTTTACCTCAATCTTGGTATAGCGTCCGCCGATTTGAGGCGAGCGGCCGGATTTATGAAGTTCTTGGTGTCAAGGCCATACGAGCGCTGGTGAGCAACGGCGACCTGATTAATCGTTTCGTTCGCCGCCGTTTTCCCGACTATCGGGTGCAAGCTTTCGCGGGGCGGATTGAAAAGGTATCCAAGGACGGACGGAGAAATGAGCTGTCTCACCTAGTTTCATTCGGGGGTGGAATTGTCGTCGCAGTCTACGCTTGGCGAATAGGTTGGACCGATTGGGCGGCTTGGCTGACGCTGACAAACCTTCTGGCCAACCTCTATCCCGTCTTGGTTCAACGCTACACCCGATCTCGGTTAGAACAAATCGCCACGCGTCGCTGCTAAGCGTCAGTTTTAAGAGGCTAATATCGGACCCCCAAAAATTCTCAACCGATTAGGTCTTTAAACCCAAATCACAACTTCGGCAAAGTCACCCCGCGCTGGCCCATATATTTGCCTGCGCGGTCGGCGTAGCTGGTTTCGCAGGGCTGCTCGCCTTTTAGGAACAGGAACTGGCACGCGCCTTCATTGGCATAGATTTTGGCGGGCAGGGGCGTGGTGTTGCTGAACTCGAGCGTTACATGGCCTTCCCAACCGGGTTCCAATGGCGTGACGTTCACGATGATGCCGCAGCGGGCATAAGTGCTTTTGCCAAGGCAGATGACCAGCACATCGCGCGGCACGCGGAAATATTCGACGGTGCGGGCCAAGGCAAAGCTGTTGGGCGGAATGATGCAGACATCTGTCTTACGATCCACGAAGCTTTTCGGATCAAAATCCTTGGGGTCGACGATGGAGCTATCAACATTGGTGAAAATCTTGAACTCGTCCGCCACGCGCGCGTCATAGCCATAGGAGGAGAGGCCATAGCTGATGCAGCCATCACGGCGCTGCGCCTCGACAAAGGGTTCAATCATGCCCGTCGCTTGCGCTTGTTCGCGGATCCAGATGTCAGACAATATCGACATAATCACTCCCTGTTAACCATTCCGCTTTTGCCAATTTGCGATGCGCGTGCAAGTGTTCGGCACGAAAAAATTGTGCGTATCTTCACGACGCGATGGCAGACCTATTTTAAGTTGGCTGGACCAAAGCCGTGCGGCAGCAATTCCGACAAATGGAATGTCGCATAGCCCGTCGCATGTGCGCAATGCACCGGAATGTCGGTTTGTGCGAGGTCAGCTACTTCTTTGATAATCTGACGGCAACGACCGCAGGGCGTAATGGGGTCCGTCGCCTTGCCAACATGTCCGGCCAAGCCGCCAGCGACCGCAATTTCGCGGATTGCGCGTAATTGGCCGTCACTATTGGCTTTAGAAATCGCTACGGTTTCGGCGCATAATGTCATGCCATAGCTGGCATTTTCAAAGTTGCTGCCGGTCACAATTTGGCCATTGTCGAGCAACAAAGCAGCGCCCACATGGAAATTGGAATACGGCGCATAAGCGGTCTTGGCCGCGTCTATCGCAGCTTCAACCAAGCGTGCTGTCATCACGTTCATTTGCGCACCACGACCCAGCGCACCGCGCCGTCGATGCCGCTTACACGGCGGTGTGTGTTGGCGGTCCACATAACCCAAGGGCGCGCCGAATAATCGGGGGAAATACCGTTGCCCTCAAGCCAGATGTTGCGATCAATCGACTTGCTCACTTGATACTCCTCTTCGAAGTCCGGCGTTAGTAACAGGATTGCGGGGCTGCCGCTATGCGCCTCAATCTGGTTTAAGAAAGTCGCCAATTCTGCCAAAATCAAGGCGCGGTTTGGGCGGCTTTTGCAGCCTTCGGAAAAATCCATTTGCACCGCCGGAGGCAACGCGCGGTCATTGCGGGGTACGCTGGTGATAAACATCGTGGCCTGTTCGGATGCCGAACGGCACAGGTCAAAATGATGCAGCGCGCCAAAGCGAATGCCTGCCTCCTGCACCGCGGCCAGATTGGTTTCAAACTGTGGATCGCGGCCGCGCGCTCCTTCGACGGCGGTAATATAAGCAAAATCGACGCCCGTTGCGGCCAATTCCGACCATCTGGGTTGACCATTGCTTTCGTTCGCGACGATGCCCTGTACGGGATAATTATCGCGCGACGGGGCCCATCCGATGGCATAGGTCCACGCCGCATAGCCCGAAAAAGCTAAACCCAGCAGCACCAAGACCCAGCGGATCAATTTGCGATTTCGCTTTAGCATGCAGCCCCGTTTAAACCCTTTGATTCGAAACCAAGAATAGGCGCTCCGCCCACGCGAAGTCGAGAGGCGTTGTGGCGCGCTGGACGCTACGCTTTAATGTGCAACACGCAAATAAGCGTAAACAATCGGCGGGCGGTAGCAAAATCCACCTCCACTTTACCGTCAAGCCGCTCCATCAACAGCTCCGCCGCCTCATTATGTACCCCGCGACGTGCCATATCGATGGTCTCAATTTCCGCCGCGCTTGCCTTGCGAATGGCTTGGTAATAGCTGTCGCAGATGGCGAAATACTCTTTCACCGTGCGCCGAAAACGGCCAAGGCCCAGCACCAGTATTTCGTGCGGCGTTCCATCCTCGCGGCGGATATCGAGGATGAGGCGGCCTTCCGCGACGCTGATGTTTAAATGATATGGTCCCGCATAACCGTCGCCCATATCGCGCAGCGGTTTGAAGACATTGTCTTCAATCAGATCAAAAATGGCGACGCGGCGTTCTTGTTCAATGTCGGCATTGCGCCGCAAGATCGTTGCTTCGTCCAATTCAACTTTGATGATGCGCGGGTCCGCCATGAGGCTGTGTTAGCTTCAGATATTTTTGGGGCAAGGGGTTAACGAGATACAAGCAAGTGCGTTATGCAAAATATTGTCCACAGCCATATCCCCGCACTTCTTTTTTGGGCCCCTTGCGCAGTGGGACATGGTAAAGGATAGGGAGCCATGGCCGAATTGATCAGACTTGCCGCAGCACATGAAGCGGAACCGCAACGCTTACCGCGTAATATTGAGGCGGAGGCGGCCTTTTTGGGCGCTATCCTGATCGATAACCGCGTGATGGAGGATGTCTCAATCAATCTGCAGCCCGACCATTTTTTTGAACCGTTGCATGGCCGAATTTTTGACCAGATCCAGCGCCTCATGGACCGCAACATGCTGGTCACACCGGTCACGCTGAAGCCTTTTTTCGAAGCCGATGAATCGATGCGCGAGCTTGGCGGGCCAGGCTATTTGATTAAACTCACCGCTGACGGTGCCGGCTTGATTGGCGCGCGTGACTTTGCCCAGCAAATTTACGACTTGGCTCTGCTGCGTGAATTGGTGACCGTGGGCCGGACTCTCGTCGACAATGCGCTCGATACTAGCGAAAGCGTCGATCCGAAGGGGCAGATTGAAGCTGCTGAAAGCGCGTTATACAAAGTTGCCGAAGGCGAAGGCGAAACTGGCTCCATGAAGAGCTTTCTTACCGCATCAACCGAGGCCATCAAAAATGTGGAAAAGGCGCTTAACTCGGGTGGCAGCCTTTCGGGTATCACAACGGGCCTTAACAGTATCAACACGAAATGTGGCGGCTTACACAATTCCGACCTTGTGATTTTGGCTGGGCGCCCAGGCATGGGTAAGACATCATTGGCCACCAATATTGCGTTCAATGCCGCGCGGCGCTGGGTACAAGAACGTGAAGACGGCATCGAAGAATCCAAGGGTTCTGGCGCAAAAGTTGCGTTTTTCAGCCTCGAAATGTCCGCCGACCAGTTGGCGACACGTATTTTGGCCGAACAATCGGGGATTAGTTCCGAACTGTTGCGCATGGGTAAAATCTCCCGCGACGACTTCCGCGAGTTGTCGCGCGCGTCGCGTGAATTGCAGGAATTGCCGCTCTACATTGACGATACGCCTGCGCTCACCATTGCTGCATTGCGCACCCGTGCGAGGCGGTTGCAGCGGCGGCACGGAATCGGTTTGATCGTTGTGGACTATTTGCAGCTCCTCCAAGGCTCTAGCCGCGCGAACGACAACCGCGTCAACGAAATTTCCGAGATCAGCCGAGGTCTGAAAACGCTGGCAAAGGAATTGAGCATTCCCGTTGTTGCGCTATCTCAGCTTAGTCGTGCGGCCGAACAGCGCGAAGACAAGACGCCGATGTTGTCCGATTTGCGTGAATCGGGTTCGATCGAGCAGGACGCCGATATGGTTTGGTTCGTCTACCGCGAAGATTATTATGAGCTGATGAAAAAGCCCGATGAGGGCACGCCTGCATTTGAGGCCTGGAACGAAAAAATGGAGCGGATTCACGGTATTGCAGAATTGATCATCTCCAAGCAACGCCATGGTTCGACCGGACGCGTGCGGATGAAATTCGAAGCCAAGATTACGCGCTTTAGCGATTTGGCCGATGACCAATATGCCGATGCAAGATATCATTGAGGCTGGCTTAGAACGACGGTTCATTTGAAAAAAAACGTCACTTTGCCAAAAACGTCACCCTGAACTTGCTTCAGGGTCCATCGTGCCAAACGACCGGCGGTTGCAGCTGATGAATAGACCCTGAAACAAGTTCAGGGTGACGAAGTAAGGTTATCCACCCCGCAACCGTGCACTTAAAATATAATTCAGCGCCATATTGTCGCTTAAGTGCAGGCCTGACATCGGTGAAAACGCGATACCTTGCATATGCATCACGTCCAGCCCCGCATCCAAAAGCAAGGCGGACAATTCTTCCGGCGTCAGGAACTTATCCCAATCATGTGTGCCGCGGGGGACCTGGCCCAGCCGTTCGGCGGCCTCGACCAGAAACAAACGCGACGCCGTTGTGCGGTTTGGCGTTGAAAGCAGCAACAGCCCAGCGGGCCTGAGGTGACGGACTAATTCGGCAATAAAGGCCGCCGGATCCATAACATGTTCAATGACCTCCATGCACGTCACGACGTCAAATTGGCCAAGGCTTTGCGCAGCGATTTCGCCCGCGCGATAGTCAATGGTAAGTCCAGACACCGCCGCATGCGCCTTTGCCGCCGCGATATTCTCAGGTGCAGCATCAACGCCGCTGACGTTGGCGCCAAGCCGCGCGAGCGGTTCGCATAGCAAACCAGCGCCGCATCCGACATCCAGCGCGGTCTTGTCCTTTAGCGGATAGCGTGATTTGGCGTCGCTACCAAAATGGGTATCAATTGCAGACCGGATGAAGCGCAGCCGCACAGGGTTCAGTCTATGCAGCATCGCAGAGCTGCCCTTTGGGTCCCACCATTCAGCGGCGAGGGCGCCAAAATGTGCCGCTTCCGCAGCGTTAATTGTCGTGGGTAAGCTTGCGTTTGTCATATCCTGTCCCTATCAGGACCCGGGATTGTAATATAGCAATTATTGAAGGTTTGCATGGCGCGCATAGTAATGAAATTTGGCGGCACGTCGATGGCCGGTACCGAACGCATCCGCCGCGTTGCCCAATTGGTCAAGCGTCAAGCCGAACGCGGCGACGAAGTGGCTGTCGTCGTTTCTGCCATGGCGGGGGATACGGACCGCCTTGTTAATTTCTGTCGCGAAGCCAATGCGCTTTATGATCCAGCCGAATATGATGTGGTTGTGGCCGCTGGGGAGCAGATTACCGCTGGCTTGCTGGCTATCACGCTGCAAGCACTAGGTTGCGAAGCCCGCAGTTGGTTGGGATGGCAAATGCCGATCCATACCGATGATGCCCATGCCAAAGCGCGGATCGGGGCGATTGATACTGACGATTTGCTGGCGTCGATGAAGGCGGGCAATATTGCCGTCATTCCCGGGTTTCAGGGCCTGACCGATGACAACCGCATCACCACTTTAGGTCGAGGCGGGTCGGACACATCGGCGGTTGCGGTTGCTGCGGCGATAAAGGCTGACCGCTGCGATATCTACACCGACGTCGATGGCGTTTACACCACAGACCCGCGCATCGTGGCCCGCGCGCGCAAGCTTAAAGCGGTCACCTACGAAGAAATGCTTGAGCTGGCCTCAGTGGGTTCAAAAGTATTGCAAACCCGCTCGGTCGGCCTTGCGATGAAGGAAGGCGTGCGGGTTCAAGTGCTGTCCTCCTTCATTGACGATAGCGCCCCCGATGCCGACAGCATCCCCGGCACGATGATACTGACCGACGCAGAATTGGAGAATAGCCAAGTGGAACGCCAACTGATCACCGGCATCGCGCATGATAAAAATGAAGCGAAAATCACGCTCACCCGCGTCCCGGACCGTCCCGGCGCCGTCGCCAATATCTTCACGCCGTTGGCCGATGCCAACATCAACGTCGATATGATCATTCAAAATGTGGGCCGTGATAAGGGCGAAACCGACGTGACCTTCACATGCCCGCAAGCCGACCTTGCGCGTTGCACCGACATTCTCGAAAACCGCCGCGATGCCATTGGCTATAACCGCCTGATCCCCGACACCAAGGTTGCGAAAATCTCGGTGGTCGGCGTCGGTATGAAAAGCCATGCCGGCGTTGCCTCGACCATGTTCAGCAGCCTTGCCGACCGCAAAATCAACATTCAGGCGATTTCGACGTCCGAAATCAAAGTCAGCGTGTTGATTGACGAGGATGAAACCGAGCTCGCGGTCCGCGTGCTGCATACGGCTTATGGGTTGGATGCGGAGTGAAGAAAAATTGGTTCTAACATATGACTAAACTCCAACATCTCATGCAACGCGGCACGGACTTTTTGGGCTGCGACGTAGCGATTATGTGCGGGGCTATGTCTTGGGTGTCGGAACGCAATCTTGTGTCGGCAATTTCCAATGCGGGTGGCTTTGGCGTCATTGCCTGTGGTGCAATGACACCTGCGTTGTTGGACGCAGAAATTGCGGCGACGAAAGCGCTGACGTCGAAGCCCTTTGGTGTGAACCTGATCACCATGCATCCTCAGATCATGGAACTGATTGCGATATGTGCGCGCCATCAGGTCAGCCATGTCGTGCTGGCAGGCGGACTGCCGCCCAAGGGCAGTATCGAGGCGATCAAGGAATTTGGCGCGAAGGTGGTTTGCTTTGCCCCTGCGCTCACGCTTGCAAAAAAATTCGCGCGTTCCGGCGTTGATGCGCTGGTCATTGAGGGCAGCGAGGCAGGCGGCCATATTGGGCCTGTGGCGACGTCTGTGTTGGCGCAGGAAATCTTGCCAGAACTTGGCGACCAATTACCGATTTTCGTCGCGGGCGGCATTGCCCGTGGCGGCGCAGTGGCAAGCTATCTGGAAATGGGCGCTGCAGGGGTTCAATTGGGCACGCGCTTTGTTTGCGCACATGAAAGCATCGCACACCCCAATTTCAAGGCCGCGTTCCTGCGCGCGAATGCGCGCGATGCGGTCGCCAGTGTGCAAATTGACCCCCGCTTGCCCGTCATTCCCGTTCGGGCGTTGAAGAATAAGGGTACCGAAGAGTTTACCAAGAAACAGGTCGAAATTGCGGCGATGCTTGATCGCGGCGAAATTGATATGGAAACGGCGCAGCTTGAGATCGAAAAATATTGGGCAGGGGCGCTGCGCCGCGCGGTGATTGATGGCGATGTCGAATATGGCTCCGTCATGGCCGGGCAATCGGTGGGCATGGTCCATGTGGAGCGGCCTGTCGTGGATATCATCGCAAAGCTGTTGGATGAAGCCAACGCCGCTTTGGCTAGGTGATAGATCATCCTCCCCATCGACTGAAGATGGGAAAAATTACCGTCTTGCCAACACAACACAGCGTGCGCATATCCGGTGCATGAACGATAACAATTTGCCGGAACTTACCCCGCTTGATCCTGCATTTATAACGACAAGCCGGATAGCCACCGCGCTGGGCTTGCTACCATTTGTGATTGGAGCTGGCGTGCTGGAGTTTGCACAACTGCTACCGCCTGGCAGCTTTCTTGTGCCTGTGTTTTTGGTCTATGCGTTCGTCGCATATACTGTGCCCGCCCGCAAATATCGGCATTGGGGCTATGATATGGGAACCGACCGGCTGCGCGTTGTGCGTGGATATATGTTCTACAGCGACACGATTGTGCCCTTTGGACGCATCCAGCATATTGATGTGGACCAAGGCCCAATCGACCGGCGTTATGGCCTTGCGAAGCTGACGGTGCACACGGCCGGTAATCACAACAGCACCGTGGCGCTGCCGGGCTTGGCGCATGCCGACGCTCTGGCCATGCGCGAGGCCATTCGCGCCGCTATTCGGCAAGAACTGTTGTGAACCAAGCCATAGATGACCCTGTTGACGTGACAGGGCAGGAAGGCGAACGGTTGCACATAAGCGGCCTGTTCGTCGGTTTTGTTTCGGGCCTGCCGCAATTGCTGTTCCCGCTGCTTGCTGCGGTTTTTGGCGCGCGCAAAGCAGACAATCCTGCGCTCATACCGATAATGATCGCGGCTGTGCTGGCGATCAGTCTATTCTTCCGCTGGCTTGGATGGCGGCGTTTTCGCTATCATGTCGGCGCGGATGATATCCGCGTGGAAAAAGGGATATTGAACCGCACGGCCCGTTCCATTCCCTATGACCGCATTCAGGATGTAAGCATTGAGCAAAAGCTGCTGGCGCGCTTGATGGGGCTGAGCGAGGTCAAGTTTGAAACAGGCGGTGGCGATGGTGATGACGCTACGTTACGCTTCGTCACTTTGGAGGAGGCGAACCGGTTGCGCGCGTTAATCCGCGCGCGCAAGGCGGACGAAGTGGTCGCGCAAGATGTGCCACAAATAGCGGAACCCGAGGATGCGGAAACCATTTTCGCGATGGATGACAAGCGTGTGCTTATCCTTGGCCTCTATTCCTTTTCACTCATCATTTTTGCAGTTCTTGGTGGCCTTGCCCAACAGTTTGATTTTTTACTGCCGTTCGAGTTTTGGGACTTTAAACGCTGGGCGGGCCTCGCCGAAGAAAGCGGGGTGAACGTCAACAGTATCAATCACGTCGGCATGGCAGCGCAATTGATCTTGGCCTTTGGTGCGTTCAGTAGTCTTATTTTCATTGGCTTTGTCACCGGCGTTGCCCGTACATTTTTGCGCGAATACGGGTTCCGCCTAACGCAGACGGCAAAGGGGTTCAGGCGACGGCGCGGCCTGTTCACGTTGACTGATGTTGTGATGCCCACGCATCGAGTGCAGGCGGCGGTTGTGCAGACCGGACCGATCCGCAAACGGCGCGGCTGGCACAGCCTGAAATTTGTCAGCTTGGCGCAGGATAGCAAGCAAGAAAGCAACTATGTCGCCGCGCCATTGGCTACATTGGACGAGCTGTGGCGCATATCGAAGGCCGCAGGGATTGCCGCACCTGATGGCGATGAACGGCTACGCAAAGGCGCAGCATTGCACTGGATTATTCATCTGTGCCTGCTCATGCCGCCTTCACTGATCGCGATGACAGCATTGGTGATTTTTGCCGACGCATCCCTTGCGCCGACGCTGTTGTTGGCGCTGTTGTTGGTGATTGCGGCATTCCTGTTTTGGTGTGACTGGCGCAGTTATCGCTTCGGGCTGGATGATCAGCAATTATACCTTCGGCGCGGTTGGTGGCAGCAGCGATTGACGCTTGCGCCGCAGCTAAAGGTGCAAAGCGTGGAGATTGCGCAAGGGCCATTGGCGCGGCGTTATGGCCTCGCGTCGCTCAAATTCGGGATTGCAGGCGGCACGCTGGAAATCGTGGCCCTGCCGCTGTCGACGGCGCAGGCCATTCGCGCGGCGGTTATGGAAAAGGTCGCCGCTGTTAACTATTCAGCGATTAATCAATCGCGTTAGCCACCTGCGTTTCAATCACGCTGCCATCATCCTTGCGCAATGTCATCGTTACCTTTTTGGTCGCCCAATCAATGTCGATCTGCCCAAAATTGGGGATGCCCCAGAACCCGCCTGTTCGGCGTGGATCGGGTTCCCGTTCACTGCCATCACCTTTGCCAAAAGCGAAATTGAGCGAACTGGATGTAAAATCCCATAATGGCTTGGAAAGGCCGGCGGCATTTGTCTTGTAGAAACCGCCGCTATGCCGGTCACCGGTCAGGAAAATGGCGTTGTTCACGCCCTTTTGACCAAGCAATGCATATAGGCGATCGCGTTCCTTGGGAAAATTGGTCCAGCCTTCGAAATTATGCGCGTCGGTAATCACCTGTGTTGATGAAATGATGAAGCGGACATCGGCTGGTTTTTCGAGTTCCTGCGCCAGCCAATCCCATTGTGTTTGGCCCAATACCGTCGCTTTGGGGTCCATGTTGGGAATATACCAACCCAGCGTGGGACCGGGATCGCGATAGGGCATGGTTGCAAGGTCTGACCGGAAAAAGCGGCCGTCGAGTATGATGAACTGCACGCGTTTGCCCTTTGGTCCGACAATGCGGCTTTCATACACGCCGGGGCGGGATTTTACTTCGTCTGAGGAACCCCAATAAGTTTCATAGGCTTTTTCTGCCCATTCCTTGAAGGCGAAAGCGCCGCCGGCGTCATTGGCGCCATAATCATGGTCGTCCCATGCCGTCATCATCGGCACGCTGCGGCGGAACCGGTCGAACTCAATGCGGCTGCTGAGCTTTTTATAGCTTGCGGCCAGCGTCGGGATATCCGCGCCATTGGTGGGCCTTGTGTCGCCATAAACATTGTCACCAATCAGCAGGAACGCTTGCGGATTTTGCGCGGCAATGACGTCCCAGATTTTCATGTCGCGGTTTTCATTCAGGCAACTGCCAAAGGCGAAACGCGTGATCGCCGTATCCGCCACCAGAGCGGGGCTGGGGGCTGCCTTAGGCAATTTGGTGTCCATGGTAGCATAATAAGGCCGAAGTGCCTCCTGGGCGCTCTGTGGGGCAATGGGGGCTACATTGGACGTCGAGGTGACGTTAATGGCGCAACCGGAGAGTAAGAGCCCGATAATCGGGAGGGCATATTTCATGATGGGACCTTGCCTTTGATGCATAGCTGTATTGTCCCTTCCTCGTCCTTGAAGAGATTCGCGTCAATCCCGTAAACATGTGCTAGATTGGCTGCAGTGATGACGTCTTCGACGCTACCTTGGGCAAACAACCTACCTTCGTGCAGCAGCAATATATGATCGGCAAAGCGCACCGCATATTGCAAATCATGCAGCACCGCGACGACGCCTTTTCCGGCTTCGGCCTGCCGCTGGAGTAAAGCCAAAATGTCGAGCTGAAAGCCGGGATCGAGGTTCGCGAGCGGTTCGTCCGCCAATATCCAATCGGGCTCACTCGCCAACACGCGCGCCAGCAGAACGCGGGCGCGTTCGCCGCCCGATAGTTGCGTGACTGGACGATCTGCAAAGCCTTCGGTGGCGGTCGCGGACATTGCGGTCGTTATGGCCCTGCGGTCGTCTGCCGATGGCCCTGTGCCGCGCATATGGGGAATGCGACCAAGCGCGACCAAAGCCTCTGATGTGATGGCCCAATGCGTTTCCGCGCCTTGCGGCAAAAGGCCAATTTGGCGGGCGCGGTCTGTTGGGGCCATGCGGGCGATGTCGGCGTCATGCAAGCTGGCGCCGCCGGTTTGCGGTCCCAAAAGGCCTGCGAGGCAAGCGAGCAAGGTGGATTTTCCTGCGCCATTCGGGCCCAGAATGACAGTGAATTTTCCGGCTTCAAATGTCGCGTTGATCGCATCCAATATGCGCCTTTCGCCATAAGAAAAACCAAGATTTCGAACGATCAGGGTCATGCATTACCCCTTCGATAGCGCAGCAGCAGCAATAGGAAAAACGGCGCGCCCAGCACGGCCATGGCAATACCCAGCCGCACTTCGCTGGGGCCGGGGAGCAAGCGGACAAGGCTATCGGCGGTCAGCGTCAGGATCGCGCCGCCCAAGGCCGAGGGCAGCAATATTTTTGATGGCTGCTCCCCATAAAGGGCGCGGATGAGATGCGGGACGATCAACCCGACAAAGCCGACCACGCCCGATACCGCAACCGATGCGCCAACGGCGAGACCAACGCCTAGCACGATAATCCACTGTAACCGGAACAGGTTGATACCAAGGCTCCGCGCGCCATTTTCGCCCAAGGTCAGCGCATCCAGTGCGCGGCCAGTGGAGAGCAATAATGCAACGCCCAGCGCCATGAAGGGCAAAGCTGTCGCAACATCGACCATCAACCGGTCGGTGAGTGCGCCCATCAGCCAGTTGATAATCTCGCTCGCGGCAAAGGGGTTCGGCGCGATGCTGATGATAAAAGCGGTCAGCGCACCCGCCAAAGTCGACAACACCATGCCACCCAAGATAAAACCAATGGGGCCGCCGTTCCTTGAAATTGCTAGTAATAACAATATGCTAGACCCTGCTCCTAACATCGCGCAAGCGAATAGACCGAAGGGCAGCAAGTTGAGCCCAAGGTAAATCGCCCCGACGCCGCCCAGTGCCGCGCTGGCCGACACGCCCAGCACCGTCGGGTCCGCCAGCGGATTGCGCAGATAGCCCTGCAGCACCGCGCCCGAAAGCCCGAGTACCGCGCCAATGCAAAGGCCAAGTAGCGCGCGGGGCAGGCGCAGTTCCAGGAAAATCCAGCCATCGGCGCTATCTGCCGCCCATGAACTCGGCCAGATCCAGACCTTCCCCGCCATCAACGATAGCAGGAACGCCGCGAGCGTAAGGAGCAACAGGAGCGATGTTAAGCCGCGGTTATTCATGGCCTATCCTTGCCGAAGGACGCGCGGGTTTTCTTTAGTATCGCCGACACTTTGATAATGGTCGGACCGCCGCAGAATAACAGCCTGTCCGGGAATTCTATTATGCGTGTGCGGTCCCCCAAATACGCCAGCAGCCTTTGCCGCGCGCTGATGTCGCGGGCATTCGAACCGGGCTTCTGCGTGGGCATGAAGATCACCACTGGCGGGTTGCGCATCAGGGTCTCTAACGGCAGCACCCCCCATGAGGATAGTCCATATTGTGCGCTGGCGTTGCGAAAGCCGTGGCGTGCCAGCAATTCGTCCTGCAACGTGCCTTTACCCGCCACAAATCCACCATTTTGCCAGATAATGGCCGACACAAATGGGCCTGAAAATTGGGTGCTGGGTAAAGATTCCTGAATGTGGGAAATCAGGGCTTCTCCGGCATCTGTCCTGTCGAGTACGGCCGCGATTGTCCGGATCTGCTGCATGTCTTCGGCGATGGTCGGCGCGACCCCCAATGCCACGGTTTTAATGCCCGCCCGCGCAAGAACCGCGTTGGTGCCTCCACTGGCAAGATTTCCCGTCAGCACCATCTTGGGCCGCGCCAACAATACTTCCTCTGCGCTGATGCCAATGGCGGGCAATTGCCGCGCCCATGTCAAAGGGGCAGATGCGCTATTGGGGTCGTGCGAATATATACTCACCGCCGTGACTTGGCCGGGCAATGCTATTTCGGCGAGCACTGCATCAATGCAAGGATTGTTCGACACGACGCCATGCGGTGCAATGGCGGGCTGGCTGGCGCATCCCGCCAAGGCAAAAGCCGCAAGGAGGCACACGCCAAAGCGCATCAAAATTTGGCCCTTATGCCCATCGTCGCGTTCCGGCCAAAGCTGTTATAGCCTGCGACCACCGTGTAATCTGCGTCGAGCAGATTATCGATGCGGCTATATATCTCCAGCGCATCGGTAAGTGGCATCGACGCCCGCAGCCCAACCAACGCATAGCCATCAAGCCGGACCGTGTTCGCGGCATCGTCGAAGCCATCGCCGATCCACAATAAGCTGCTTCCAACGGACAGGCCGAAAGGCGTCTTCCAATCGGCGGTCAGGCTGACACTATCTTGTGGGCGCAATGTTTGCCGTTTGCCGAAATTGGCGCCAGCCGTGCGGTTGATAGCGTCCACTAACGTATAGCTTGCTTCTAGGCTCAGATTGTCGATGGGGGTTAGGTTCACACCCGCCTCAAGTCCCTTTGACGTCACCTTATCGATGTTTTCCGACTGGAAGGTGACGGAGGAATAAGCAATCAGGTCGTTGCTGCGGCGGTTGAAATAGGTCGCGAAAATTTGCGCCTTGCTGCCCAGAAATTGATGTTCAACGCCGAGATCGAAATTGCGCGCGGTTTCGGGCTTGAGATCAAGATTGCCATAAGGCGGTTGCCCTTCTGTCAAGGTGGGGGCGCGAAACCCTTCGCCATAAGTTACGCGGAACGTCGTCTGCCCATCATTAGGCGAAAAAGCCGCGTTGCCGCCAACGGTCGTTTGCCCGCCATAATCATCATAGACATCATGCCGCACACCGGCGGTTACAGTGAGGCCGGAGACGGGACGCAATATCATTTGGCCAAAACCGCTGCCCAGATCGTTGCGGGCGATATCGGGGGCTGCCCCCTCAAACGATGTGCTGGCAAAGCTGCGTTCATATTCTGCGCCAGCCACCAAAGTCAGCGCATCGTTCAGGTCAAACGCCGCATGATATTCGGCGCGGTCAATTGCACCGCGCACGTTGAAATTGTTGAAACTGAACGCCACAGGATCCGTACCAACCCGCTTTATGTCGGTGCGGGTATAAGCGATCCTGTTTTGTAGGCGACCGTCGAGCAGCTCGAAATTTGCGCCGACATAGCCGACAAATTGCCGGTTGCGCGAAACGGGTAAGGCGTTCGCGCCGACACCAAAGGCTGAGTCATATTCGACTGTGGCGCGGTTGTAATAGCTGCGGAAATCAAAGCGCACGTTGTCGCTGAGATTGACCTTCAACCGCGCATTGCCCGTTAGATTGTCATAACCATCGCGTTCGGTCCCACCTGCCAGCGCGGAAATGCCGTCGCTGTTGACGAAAGAACCGCCGACGCTGCCTTCCAATACGCCACCGCTACCCGCAAGATTGGCGTTTAGCCTCTTGGTATCATAGGCCCCATATTCCGCGCCCATGCGGCCTTCAAAACCGTTTACTGGCGCGATGGATTGGACATTCACGACGCCGCCAATGGCTTGGCTGCCCCAGATGACCGAGTTTGGCCCGCGCAAGATTTCGACGCGGCCAATATTGCCCGTCATCAATGCACCAAAATCGAACGCCCCATTGGGGCTGGACAGGTCGTTAATCCGGACGCCGTCGATGAGAACCAATGTCTGCGCGCTGCTACCGCCGCGGATGAAGGCGCTGCTTTGCCCGCCAAGGCCGCCGCGCGTCGCGATGCTGACGCCCGGCACGGTTTGCAGCGCCTCGGCTATGGTTGCGCTTTGTAATTGGTCAAGCCGGTCGCGATCGACAATGTCGATGGCTTGTCCTGTTTCAGAGCGCGGTTGGGCAAAGCCGCTGGCGGTGACGACAATTTCATCCTCTGCCGTTTGCGCAAAGGCCGCGAAAGGCAGCATCGCAAGCGCGGCTGCCGTCGTTTTTAAAAGGGTCATGGATTATTCTCCTTCGCATGACGTCCAACAAAATGTCGTCACGCGGAGGCAAACCCCGATTGCGCCAGTGTCCCGCAAGCACAAAGGACAAACCGCAATCAGGCAGGTCTCCTGGCTTCCGGGTCAATGCGCTTGCTCCGCCTTCCCAGTTTCACGGTCACCCGTTTTTCCAGTGGCATATGGAGCAAAAGCTCGCCGGTTACAGTTGCGGGAACAGCGCCGGATTTCCGCCGGCTTCCCTATTATCCACGCTCTCGCGCAGACCTGGTGCGTGATGCGGGGTTAGGCGGGTTTTGGTTCGAGAGCAAGGGGCGGCGCGATTGCGCCCTTAATGCCGCGTTTTGCCGGGGCGCTGCATGCCCCAAAATTGCGGGCCTTCGGGGACTTGCCAGCTATGTTTGATGGCAAAGCCGAAGCTTTGGTACAAAGGGATATTATGTTCGTCGGCGGTTTCTAGATAGGCAGGCAGGCCATCTTGATCTGCGCGCTCTAGCCCTGCGCGGATCGCTGCGCCGCCAAATCCCTTGCCCTGAAAAGCGGGGTCGCAACCGGCAAAATGCAAATACCAGACAGGCTCTTCCGGCAAATGTTTTTCGATTAAATTGGATATTTCAAGCCCGCGCAAAATCGAGAAGCGCAATTGCTGCACAAAGGGAATGAACAGCCGCGCGGTGTCGAATACGGAATCGCGCGCTTGACCGGGGCCGCGCCATAAGGTGACCGCTTCTATTCCGTCCGTGCCGAACACAGCACCCTTGCGATGTTCATCGCGCAGGAATAGATGGAATGCACCCAGCAACCGGCGTGCGCGTAGGGCCGGATCGGGGATGACATAGCTCCAACCCGATTCATTCTGGAACGCGCGCGCCAGCGTTTCGGCAATCTCCAGATTGTCTGTGGGCTTGAGCAGCTTCGCGTCCGGCAAATTTATCCCTTTGCCTGCGTCATGATCGGCAAATTGCGCACGCGCTTGCCGGTCGCTGCGAACAAGGCATTGGCCAAGGCAGGTGCCGCAGGTGGCACGCCGGGTTCACCAATACCACCCATCTGTGCGCCGCTGTTCAGGAAATGGATATCCTGCACCAATGGTGACTGCGCCATGGTTAGCAACAGATAATCGCTCAGGTTGCTTTGCTGCACTTTGCCTTTGTCGAGCGTGATCGCTTCGCCAATGGCCGAGGACAGGCCCATGATCGTGCCGCCCTCAATCTGCGCCATCGCGGCGTCGGGGTTCACGATGCTGCCTGCGTCGACAACAGTGGTGACCTTGTGCACCTTTGGCATGCCATCTGCGCCAACCGAGGCTTCCACCACCATTGCAACGATGGTTTTGAAGCTTTCGACCAAGGCGACACCGCGTCCACGTCCAGCCGGCACAGGCGTGTTCCATCCGCTGCGCGCCGCAACTTCATCCAGGACACGCAAATGCCGTGAATCCGCCTTTAGATGGTTGCGGCGGAAAATGACGGGGTCTTCGCTCGCGGCATGCGCCAGTTCATCCATGAAGCTTTCATTGTAAAAGCCTTGCTGTGTCGAATTGACCGACCGCCATGCGCCCGTTTGCTGGTTCGACACATGTGCAAAATGCCGACGTGACACGGCAGGCAAGATATATGGGAATACGGTCTCGCTCTCCGCGCTTTCGGGTTGGGCATAATCATTGCGGAAAGCAGCAATGCGCTTCTTGTCGGTCAATGATGCGGTCAGCACCGCGGAGCTTTGCGGGCGATAGGCGCCTTGTGCGACCTCTTCTTCGCGGCTCCAAATCAGCTTGACGGGATAAGGCAATTGCATGGCAAGTTTGGTCACTTGGCTGACAATTTCCATATACATGGGCAGGCGACGGCCAAAGCTTCCGCCGATGATCATGGGGTGGAATGTGACATCATCGGCATCAAGCTCCGACACTTCAACCGCCATCATTTTGGTGGCCAATGGATCCTGCATCCCGCCCCAAATGTCGAGCTTCCCATCCTTATATTGCGCGGTGAGCGCGAAGGGTTCCATCATCGCATGGTGCAGAAACGGCACCTGATATTTCGCCTCGATGGGCTTTGCGCCAAGTCCTGCCTGCACATCGCCTTCGCCCGCTTCGCCGTCTGCCTCTCCTTTGGCAAACAGCGCGTCATGCGCTTTGAATATCGATGCGGTGGAAATGCCTGCATTGCCACCGTCGGAAAAACTGGGTGCCAAAGCGCGCAGGCCGGAAATTGCGGGCCAATAGCCCTTGGCCACAACGGCGACGGCATCATCCAGCTTGATGACCTTCTCCACGCCCTTGATCGCCAAGGCAGGTGCAGTGTCGACGGATGTTAGCTTGCCGCCGCGCACGGGGGCGGCTTGAATCGTTGCCACGCGCATGTTGGGGATCGCGAAATCCATGCCATATTGCACGCTGCCATCAACCTTGGCGGGAATATCGAGCCGCTGCATCGATTGCCGCATCAGGCGATATTGTGTGGGGTCTTTTAACTTGGGTTCATTGTCGAGAGACAAGGTCGCCGCTTCGGCCGCCAGCTCCCCATAACGCAATGACTGGCTCGATTTTGCATGAATGACACGGCTGTCCTGCGTCGTCAGCTCGGCTGTAGGGACATTTAGCCGCTTCGCTGCCGTTTCCATCAGCGCCAACCGCGTTGCCGCGCCTACCTTTTGAAAGGTCATTTGGCCGGTGAACCGCAAGGCGGTTGAACCACCGGTAATCTGCAGGTTCATTTGCCGCGCGATGAACGACAAAAAGGATTGGGGGATACCATTGATGATCGCTGGCTGACCGGTCATTTCGGCCATAAATCCGCGACCCAAGCCGACATTGGCAAAGGCAGGTTCGGCAGGCGCGGAGACGATACGCACTTGCTCCCATGCCGCATCCAATTCTTCGGCGAGCATTTGCGCAAGGCCGGTGTTGGACCCCTGACCGATGTCGGTGTGCGGCGAATAAATGGTGATGACGTCATCTTCGCTGATTTTCAGCCAGGTCGCAAAACTATGCTCACCTTCGCCTGTTATGCGTGCCTTGGCGTCCTTGGTGGCGTTGCTGTCCGCAATTGAGATGCCGAACAAGCCAGCGCCAACGATGGCAACGCCGCCGATCAGGAAGGCGCGGCGTTTGACGCCCTTGCGCTTTAAGGGGGCTTCGGTTGTCGTATCGGCTATGGGGGTATCGGTCATCAGACGGCTCCCTCTACGGCTTGGGCGGCCTGCCCAGTGGCGGCGCGAATGGCCTTGCGAATACGCGGATAGGTGCCGCAGCGGCAGAGGTTGGTCATCGCGGCGTCAATTTGGGCATCGCTGGGGCGACCGGTTTTTTCAATGAGCGCGACGGCCGCCATGATTTGTCCCGACTGGCAATAGCCGCATTGCGGCACTTGCGCCGCAATCCAAGCTTTCTGGACCGCATGCAGCGTACCATCGGCGGACTTTAGACCTTCAATCGTAGTAATTGATTTGCCAGCCACTTCACTGACGGGGAGGCTGCATGAACGGGCGGGTTCGCCATCGACATGGACGGTGCACGCCCCACAAGCGGCAACGCCGCAACCGAATTTTGTGCCCGTCAGGCCAAGCTCTTCGCGGATCACCCACAATAAGGGCGTATCTGGTTCAGCGGACAGGGCAACTGCTTTGCCGTTGATTGACGTTTCTATTGCCATGTGATGAAGCTCCCGACCAATATCGCGTTTCATATAGCAACGCTTCTTTCACTTTGCTAGCGGGTAGCCATGAAAACAGGCAGTGCCAATCATGATCGCATCCTTGCCGCCGCGCAGGATTGGGCGGGCGCGCCGATGGCGATTGCGACCGTGGTCGAAACCTGGAAATCTGCGCCATGTCCAACGGGCACGCATATGCTGGTCCATGCCGATGGGCGCTTTGTAGGCTCGGTGTCGGGCGGCTGTGTCGAGGCCGATGTTCTGGAACGCGCGCAGATGGTGCTTGCTGGCGCGCCTGCGGTACTCAGGCGGTATGGCGTTGCCGATGATGCCGCATGGGACGTTGGCCTGCCCTGTGGCGGCGATATTGTCGTGCTGGTGCAGCCTGTGTCGGCGGACGGTTTTCCCGAAAGCTTATTTTCAGACATCGTTACCGCGCGGCGCAATGGGGCCGTGTTATCGGTCGTGACCGACCTTGCCACGGGCCGCAGTATTGCTTCGGACGGCGCGCAGGCGGACGGCTTCGTAAACGTCTATTACCCGCCCCGCCGTTTGCTGATTGTCGGCGCGGTGGAGATTGCAGCGGCATTATCGGCCATTGCGGTGTCACAAGGCATCGATGTCACTTTATGCGACCCGCGCGGGCGGTTTTTGACGGCGGACCGTTTCCCCGGTGTACGCCTTGATGATCGCTGGCCCGACGATGCGGTGAAGGCCTTTGCGCCCGATAGCCGCAGCGCGATTGTGACCTTGAGCCATGATCCCAAAATTGATGATCCCGCGTTGATAGCTGCATTGGCAAGTCCTGCGGCGTATGTGGCGGCCTTGGGTTCAGTGCGGTCGCATCAGGCGCGGCTGTCGCGGCTGTCTACGGCGGGGGTCAGCGCGGCACAATGCGCGCGGATAGAGGGGCCAGCGGGCGTTGCGATCAACGCAATCAGCGCGCCGGAAATCGCGCTGTCGATTGCGGGCGGCATGATCCGCGCGTTTAATCTGGGCCTGCGGTAATGGAGGCCAAAAAGGTCGCAATTGTCGTCCTTGCCGCCGGAAATGCCCGGCGATTTGGTTCGGATAAGTTGATGGCAGATTTGGATGGCGTGCCGTTGGGTGTGCATGCGGCGCGTGCCTTGCTTAGCATACCAGCCGCAGCGCATTTTGCGGTGTGTCAGCCCGACGCCGCCATTGCGCCGCATTATGCGGAGTTGGGTTATACATGCGTTGAAAATCCAAATGCCGACCTTGGCCTGTCCGCTTCGTTACATCTCGCGGTTGCGGCGGCGGCAAAGACGCAAGCGCAAGCGTTGCTGATTGCGCTGGCCGATATGCCGTTCATTGCTGCAGCGCATATCGACGCGCTGATCGCGGCGTGCGAGGGCGAAATCATCGCGTCATCGGATGGCGCCCAAGCCATGCCGCCCGCTATTTTTCCACGCGCCACTTGGCCTATGCTCTTGGATACACAGGGCGATGCGGGCGCACGGCACATCTTGTCGCAGGCCCGCAGTTTTGCTGCGCCAAGCGGCAGTTTGCGTGACATTGACACGCCAGATGATTTGGCCGCTTCAAAATCGCCGCCGCTTGGCTTAGACCGCTCCTCATGAACCAGCCTTCCGCTCGCACCGCGATTGAAGCCGCCTTGCGCAACCCCAACCTCATGGCGGCGGCTGTGGCTTTGTCGGAAAACCGGTTGGAGGATGCAGAGCCGTTATTGCGTGGCCATTTGCGCGATGCGCCAACCGATGTGGCGGCGATCCGCATGATGGCTGAACTCGCCGCGCGCGTTGGCCGGTTGAAAGATAGCGAGGCGTTGTTGCGCCGCGCATTGGAACTGACGCCGGACTTTGGCGCAGCGCGGGCCAATTTGGCAACGGTGCTCTATAAACAAAACCGCTTTCCAGAAGCGCTGGAGCATCTCAACGCCGTTTTGGCGGAGGGTGGCGACAACCCCGTTCAGCAAAATCTGAAGGCCGCAGCGCTTGGCCGGATTGGCGGCTATGAAGAGGCAATTGCGCTCTATCAGGAACTCACCGCGCGTTTCCCCGACCATGCCAAATTATGGATGAGCTATGGCCATATGCTCAAGACCGTTGGCAATCAGGAAGAAAGCATTGCCGCATATCGCCGCGCTTTGGCGGCTGAGCCGACCTTGGGTGAGGTTTATTGGAGCCTCGCCAATTTGAAGACGGTAAGTTTCTCGGACGATGACGTTGCGGCAATGGACGCGGCTTTGACGACGGAAAGTCTGGGCACGGAGGATGAATATCATCTCCATTTCGCACTGGGCAAGGCGATGGAGGAGCGCGCCGACCATGACGCGGCATTCGCGCATTATGCCAAAGCGAATGCCTTGCGTTGTGCCGAACTTCATTATGATCCGCAGGCGGTGCGTAAGCAGGTCGATACGATCATTACGCAATGCACGGCTGCATTTTGGGATGCGCGTGCTGGGCAGGGGCATGATGCGCCCGACCCGATTTTCATCATTGGCATGCCGCGCGCGGGTTCGACATTGATTGAACAAATATTGGCCAGCCATTCGATGGCCGAAGGCACGATGGAATTGCCCGATATCCCGGCGATGGCGCTACGCGAAGGGCGAGATGGACGCGAGGAGCGAGAGGGGCGCGAAGGTCGCGACACCGACTGGATTGACGCTTCATGTGGTTTTAGCGCGCAGGACGCTGAACGGCTGGGCGCCGAGTTTATCGAACGTACGCGTATCCAGCGTAAAACCGCCAAGCCGTTCTTCATCGATAAGCTGCCTAACAACTGGAATTATGTCGCATTCATCCGCCTCATCTTGCCCCATGCGAAAATCATCGACGCGCGGCGTCACCCGCTTGATTGCTGTTTTTCCAACTACCGGCAACATTTCGCCAAGGGGCAGGCGTTCAGTTATGACCTTGCCCATATGGGGCAATATTATACCGATTATGTGCGTTTAATGGCACATTTTGACGCGGTTCAGCCGGGGTATATCCACCGTGTCATCCATGAAGAATTATTGGAAAATCCCGAACGTGAAATTCGGGGGCTGTTGGATTTCCTAGGCCTTCCGTTTGAAGAGAATTGTTTGAACTTCCATCAAAACACACGCGCCGTGCGTACGGCGTCCAGCGAGCAAGTGCGGCGGCCCATCAATCGGGACGGCGTGGATCAATGGAAACCCTATGCCGTGCATCTCGAGCCATTGAAGCGCGCATTGGGCGGTTTGTGGGAGACTTACCCTGCAATATCATAGTTGCCGCCATGCAACACAAAAAGGCAAATTGCCTTATAAATAGATTTTTAGGCGAAAATATATTGCGTGACTGCGCGTTTAGGCGCCTATTTGTATCAAATTAACCAACAGGGGGTAATTGTGCTTACACTAAATCATCGGACCAAGGTCCGCACGGCCATGGCCGCATTGCTGACATCAACTGCTTTTGGCGTTGTCGTTCCTGCAATGGCGCAGGAAGCCGCTGACGCGGACAGCAATGTCATCGTCGTCACCGCGCAAAAGCGCGAACAGAATTTGCAGGACGTGCCCATCGCGATCAACGCCATTGGCAATGAAAAGCTCGACCAATTGCAGGTCAGCGAATTGCAGGATGTTGTGAAATTCCTGCCTTCGGTCACCATTCAGCAAGGCGGACCCGGTTTCGCGCAAGTCTATTTCCGTGGCGTGGCCTCTGGCGAAAACGCGAACCACTCGGCTTCGCTGCCAACGGTTGGTACCTATCTTGACGAAATGCCGATCACGACCATTCAAGGTGCGCTCGATCTGCATGCTTATGACCTTGCACGTGTCGAGGCGCTCGCCGGACCGCAGGGCACATTATATGGCGCAAGCTCGATGGCCGGCACGTTGAAGCTGGTCACTAACGCGCCGGATACATCTGGTTTCTACGGCAGCGCTGGCGTTGAGCTGAACACTGTTGCCCATGGCGATATTGGATCGATTTACGAAGGCTTCGTCAACGTACCGATTGCCGAAGGTGCGGCAGCGCGTCTGGTTGGCTGGTATCGCGACGATGGCGGCTATATCGACAATATTGCGGGTAGCCGGACTTATGCCTCATCCGGCATCAAGCAGAGCAACGCCGCATTGGTTGAAAAAAACTATAACGACGCCGAAACTTATGGCGCGCGTTTGGCGCTGGGTATTGACCTTGACGACAATTGGACCATCAAGCCCACAGTGATGGGTCAGGTCCAGAATACGCAAGGTAGCTATTCTCAAGAACGATCGGGACAGACCAAGAAGGAACTGCAGACCGTCCAATACAACCCCGAAGGCAGCCGCGATAAATGGATTCAGGCGGCGCTGACGGTTGAAGGGAAAATCGGTAATTGGGATGTGACCGCGACGGGCGGCCATTTGCGCCGCAAGACCGAAACACAGTCGGATTATTCGGATTACGCGTATTTCTATGATGCGCTGTCCGGTTACGGCAACTATTTCTACGACAATGCCGGGGCTCTTGTGAACCCGAACCAATATATCCAAGGCATTGACCGGTACAAGAAAAGCTTCGGTGAATTGCGGGTCGCAAGCCCAGCCGACGCACCCATGCGCTTCATCGGCGGTCTATTTGCACAACGCCAGTCGCACAATATTGAACAAAATTACATCATCGACAAAATTGCCGATGCCATCACTGTGACGGGAACCGACAGCAATATCTGGTTGACCAAGCAGCAGCGGGTTGACCGCGATTATGCTGCGTTCGGTGAATTGACCTATGATTTGACGGAGAAGCTCTCGCTGACCGGCGGCTTGCGTTATTATAAATTCGATAACTCGTTGCAGGGCTTCTTCGGCTTTTCTGGTGGCTATTCTAGCAAGACAGGCGAAGCCGCCTGCCTCAACACCAATGGCACCACGCGGCGCGCCAACCCGGCGGGAACGCCTGTGCCCATTCTTGTTGATGGCAGCCCTTGCACCAATGTCGACAAATCCACGTCGGACACGGGCTTCATCCAAAAAATGAACGCAACATATAAAGTCAATGACGATGTCTTGCTCTATACTACATGGTCGCGCGGTTTCCGTCCTGGCGGGATCAACCGTCGCGGTACCTTGCCGCCTTATGGTTCGGACAAGCTCGACAATTATGAATTGGGCTGGAAAACCACATTTGGTGCGTTCCGTTGGAACGGCGCTGTGTTCCAGGAAGATTGGAATAATATCCAGCTTTCCTTCTTGGGTGCGAACGGCCTGACCGAAATCCGCAATGCCGGTGTTGCCCGTATTCGCGGTCTCGAAATGGACGCGGGATACCGTGCTGGCGGGTTTAGCCTGAACGCTGGCTTTAGCTATAATGACGCGTCCATCCGCCGCGATTTCTGCGCGATTGCCAATGCAACTTTTGATTGCACCACGGCTGGCAATTCCTTGCTGGCGGAGTCTGGATCGCGTTTGCCTGTGACTGCCAAGGTTAAGGGCAATGCCATTGCACGGTACGAATTCCCTGTCGCGGATTGGGATGGTCATGTGCAGTTCGCGGTCAATCACACGGGCAGCCGCCGGAGCGATTTGCGGCCCGCGCAGAATAGCATCAAAGGCAATCTGGATGCCTATACCACCGCTGACTTCTCGGTTGGCGTGAAGAATGAGGCATGGTCGATTGAGGCATTTGCCACAAATCTGTTCGATACACGTGGCGTGGTGAACACCGGCGTCCAGTGTCTTGAAACGGTCTGCGGAACGGGTGTCACGGCGTCAACGCCAACAGGTGGCGCGTTTTACGACGTGCTCATCAAGCCACGCGTCATCGGCGTGAAATTCTCGCGCGATTTTTAACGATTGTTCACTTTTCTTCGTACAAAAAATTTGTAGTAAGAAAAGTGTAACATCGTGCGAAAGCGCATGACATAAAGTTTGTCGCCAAAAGCGACAGGGGGAGGAAGCCGGATCTGAAAAGGTCCGGCTTTTTCATTTCCCCTTGCTGTGTTCTTTACGCAAATATCCGTTTGAACAGGCTGCGGTCGGCGAGCACTTCGGTAGCGCAATTATGCCCCGGAGCGCCGGTCACACCGCCGCCCGGATGGCTGCCCGCGCCGCACATATACAGGCCCTTTAACGGCCCGCGATAGGCGCCGTGGCCCAAAATCGGGCGCGCAGACCATAACTGGTCAAGGCTCATATTGCCGTGCATGATGTCGCCGCTGACCAGTCCGAATTTCCGCTCCAGCCCCTTGGGACTGAGGATTTGGCGGCCCAAAACCGACGCGCGGAAGCCGGGGGCATAAGCCTCCACTGTGCTGATGATGTCATCGGCAGCTTGGCCT
This sequence comes from Sphingomonadaceae bacterium, assembly GCA_021741065.1. GTDB lineage: Bacteria > Pseudomonadota > Alphaproteobacteria > Sphingomonadales > Sphingomonadaceae > Sphingorhabdus_B. The sequence goes on from JAIOYN010000001.1 coordinate 55,815, forward strand.
TCTTCGGCGTCCCAATCGCGTGCTGTGCCATCGGCATTATTGGGCAGTTCTGGCGCAAATTGCTGACAGAACAGGCTCGCAACATGCTGCCCTGCGGGCGCAAGGCTGTCGTCGACAGTCGAGGGGATAAGGATTTCGACGATGGGCTTTTGCGACCAGCCATCGCGCTTTGCATCCAAAAAGGCGCGGTCCATATAATCCAATGTCGGCGCGATGATGATGCCCGATTGATGATGCTCGCCCGCTTCGGGAAGGCAGGTGAATTTGGGCAGTTCGGACAAAGCGACATTCATGCGGAACGTGCCGCTGCCTGCCTTGAAACCCTTTACGCGGCGTTTGAATTCCGGCTTCAGGTCGGCATCATCGAATAGGCGTTCGTACAGCAGCTTTGGCCCAACATTGGAAATCACGCGGTCCGCGACAATTTCTTCGCCGCTTTCAAGACGCACGCCCGCGACCTTTTCACCGTCCACCAACACGCGTGATACGGGCGCTTCCAAGCTGATTTCGACGCCAAGATCGCGGCATACCTTGGCCATGATCTGCGTGATCGCACCCATGCCGCCGATGCTGTGGCCCCACGCGCCCTTATTGCCATTCACTTCGCCAAAGACGTGGTGCAGCAGGACATAAGCGCTGCCGGGCGTATCGGGGCTGGCATAGTTGCCGACGACTGCGTCAAAACCGAACGCGGCCTTTACCGCTTCGCTTTCGAACCAGCTATCCAAGAAGCTGCGCGCCGATTTGGTGAAGAGTTCCAGCACGTGCCGTTGCTGCGATAGGTTGAGCTTCATCAGCCCGCGCCCCTGTACGGCGGCATCGATAAGGGTTTTTAGGCCATCGCCCACATTAGGCGGCGACCGCAATGCAAGATCGCGCAGGACGTCGGCGACGCCTTCCAACATGTCATAATATTGCGGCAAGACCGCTGCGTCATGCTTTGAAAAGCGGGCGAATTCGGCCTGCGTCCGCTCCAGCCCGCCACCGAGTTTCAAATAGCCGCCATCTTCTTGTGGTAGGAAGTTGGAAATAGGCCGTTCAATGACGCGATAGCCATGATCGACCAGCTTCATGTCGGCAATGACTTTGGGTTGAAGCAGGCTGACGGTGTAGCTGGCGACCGAGTTGCGGAAACCGGGGTGGAATTCTTCGGTAACCGCCGCGCCGCCAACGACATCGCGGCGCTCGACGATGCGGACCTTTAGGCCTGCGCGCGCGAGATAAAAGGCGCAGACAAGGCCATTATGGCCAGCACCGATGATAAGGGCGTCATATTTTTGGGTCATTTTTTGCTCCAGCCCGATGCCGGGCGTTGTTCGAGGCGCGCCTCGGGAATGATGTTGCGGATTTGGCGGCAGAAGCTTTTCAAGCACACTTCCTTGTCGGACAGCGGACCCATGGAAAAACTGCGGCTGGCCATGCCTTGCTGCACGCGGGTGATGAGGACGGTGTCCTCCGCATTGACTTGCCGGTTGATACGCCAGTTGAGGTAACGCGCGGCCCGCATTTCGCGGCGGTCATCTTTAAGGACGTAACTGATCTCCCGGATGACGCAGCTATCGGGCCCCGTGGGCAGCCATTGCATGAAATCTACTTGGTCAGGGTAAATGTCGAAAGCGACTGACGGCCATAGCTTGAAATAGAGCCAGCGTTTCTGATTAATGGCGGGCAAATGCGGCACAGGTGGCAGCAGGTTTTGATAGGCGCGTTCCGACCAATTGGCCGATGGCCGGTCGACAAGGTCGCCCCACATGCGGTCAACATGCGGCTCTGCCTCAACACCATAGCTTTTGCCGAACAGGCGCGTGAGGCCGGGATGCGCGACGGGGATGTGCAAGCCATCGGAATAATTGTCGCCGACATTTTTCCAGTTCACCGCGCGCGGGCGCATGGTGACGCGGCCAAGTGCCCGCAGTTCTTCAAAACAATAAGGCGCAACTTGCGCTTCATAAGGCGCCATCATGTCGGCCACTGAAGGCCCGCCGCTTTCCAGACGGACGAATATAAACCCGCGCCAAATTTCCATATCGACGGGCACAAGGCCGGCCTTATCCTTGTCGAGCGTCGGGTAAGATGCGCTGTCGGGCACGCCGGTCAAGCGGCCGTCGAGATCATAGGTCCAAGCGTGATAGGGGCAGACCAATTTCTTGGCGCAACCGCCGGAACCATCGACCAAGCGGCTGCCCCGGTGGCGGCAGACATTGGTGAAGGCGCGCAGCACTTGGTCCGCGCCGCGCACGACGATGACGCTTTCATTGATATAATCGAGGCTGTGCCAGTCACCTTCACCTGCAACGTCGCTGACATGGCACACCACTTGCCATGACGGGCGGAAGATGCGGTCCACCTCCAGCGCGGCGAATTCAGGATCATCATAGGTCCAAGCCGGCAGGCTCCAGCCTTCCAGATGATCTTGCGGTGTATGTGCGCCTGATTCGGACATCTTGCTCCCCTTGTTATACGAGTGTATAACAGCGGCATGCAATTGCGACAAGTCTTCACCCGCGAAAGTGCGGATACACGCCGCGACGCGTTGATTGCGGCAACGGCGCGTTGCTTGGCGACGCGCGGCGCACATGGGACATCGGTGCGCGCGATCTGTCTGGAGGCAGGGGTTTCGGCGGGTTTGCTGCGGCATTATTTTGACGGCATTGATGCGTTGGTGGCGGCAACCTATCGCGCAACCGGCGCGCGGGTCGCGGCGGCGTTGCATGCTTCTGTTGATGCTATTCCCGCCGATAACCCGCGCGGTCGATTGCTGGCCTTTGTCACCGCCAGTTTCCGCGCGCCGATTGCGGATCCGGAACTGCTCGCGACATGGCTGGCCTTTTGGAGCCTGTCGCGCACCGTGCCCGCCATTGGTGAAATTCACGATGAGATTTACGCCGAAAACCGGCAGGATATGGAGCGCCTCATCCGCGCCTGCCCCAATGCGCCGGAGGATGCTCGATTGGCGGCCGTGGCGCTGACGGCCTTGGTCGACGGCCTGTGGCTTGAACTCAGCTTGGGCAACGCGCCTTTCAGCGTTGTCGAGGCGGAGGCTTTGGCCGAAAAATGGCTAGATAGTTTTATTTAGGACTGCCGGCGCGCTTGTCACAGCGCTGCAACAGCAATGGATTAGCCCGTGATGCGAAGCACCGATGCGGTGCACCCAACGGATATTTGGGAACACAAAAGGGGGAAGCCGGACATGTCATTCATAATCGATCGCCGCCAGCTGCTGGCCACCGCGGGATTTGGTCTGGGCGGGCTGATGCTGCCGGGCGGAGCTGCGATGGCGCAGACGCTTCTGGGCCTCACCGGATTTACGCATAATGTCGCGAGCGGAGAGCCGGGGCCGGACTCGGTTCTGTTGTGGACGCGTTATGTGAACCCAACGGGCGGCGCATCCAAGGTGCGGGTCGAAATTTCCGAAAGTCAGGATTTTGCCAAAATTGCGGGCGGCGGCGAAATGGTCACAGGGCCTTGGCGCGACCATACAGTGAAAATCACCATCGACAATCTTGCACCCGGCAAATGGCATTGGTTCCGCTTCATCGCGCCCGATGGCAGCATTTCGCCAGTTGGTCGCACCAAAACCCTGCCCGTCGGTAAAGCGGCGAAATTCAACATCGCGGTGTTTTCCTGCTCTAATTTGGGCTTTGGCGAATTCAACGCTTATGGCCATGCCGCCGCGCGGGACGACATTGATCTCGTGCTCCACATGGGCGACTATATTTATGAATATGGCCGTGGCGGCTATGATGGCGGCGCGAAATTTGCCGCGCGGATATTCCCTGCGGATGAAATTCTGACGCTGGCGGATTACCGTTTACGCTACGCTAGCTATCGTTCGGACACGCAGTTACAGGCGCTGCACGCGAACTTCCCGATGATCGCCAATACCGACGATCATGAAACCGCCAATGACAGTTGGGAAGGCGGCGCGCAGAACCACAGCGTGGATGAAGGCGACTGGAATTCCCGGCGCAACGCCGCGATGCAGGTATGGCGCGAATGGTTGCCTGTGGGTGAGCAGCCTTGGAAGGAATATCCGATTGGCGACCTTGCGACTTATTATCGCACGGACACGCGCGCAGTCGCGCGGACCAAGCCTTATGCCTATAGTGACCTTCTTCGCTCGGGTGATCCGGCAAAGGCACTTTCCGAATATCGTGATGGCGCGTGGCGCGATCCTTCCATGACGATGTTGGGCAGTGAACAAGAGGCGTGGCTGTCACGCGCGATTGGCCGCAATCGTTCCACATGGGCGGTGCTCGGTTCGGGTACTAATATGGGCTATAACTACACGCCAGAGAACGCGATGGATTGGGTCCCTCAATTCGCGCCGGAACGCGCGAGCAATTATGTGCGGCAGGGCATCGCTGCGACAAAGGCGGGCTTACCCTATAATCTCGACAATTGGGGCGGTTACCCTGCAGCGCGGTCACGCTTGTTGGCGGCGGCGCAGCGCGCAGACGCAAACTTGGTGGTGGTAACGGGCGATAGCCACAATGGCTGGGCTTATGACTTGCCCGAAGGCGGAAAGCCAGCCGGCGTTGAATTTGGCGGCCATAGCGTATCGTCGCCTGGCTTTGAAAGTGCCATTCCGTTCACCGCACCGGCCGATGTCGCACGCAGCTTGCTTGACAACAGCAAGCAGGAATTGCGCTGGGTCGATACATCCAACCGCGGCTATATGCATTTGTCGCTCACCCCGCAGGCGGCGACCAATGAATGGGTGTTTATGCAGACGGTCAAGGACGTGTCGCTTGCCACCAAGACGAGCCATAAAATGAAAGTGCGCCCCGGTCGGAAGATATTGGAGCAAGCATAAGCCCGCTATTTAATCGACCAGTTAAATCGCCTTGATTTTATGCCTCTCCTCGCGCCATAGGAAAGCAATGGCGTGAGGAGAGAATGACATGCAAATGGCTGGGCTGGGATATAGCGAAGAACAGATCGAGCTTTTGGATGTGGCCACGAGCTTTTGCCGGGACAAGTCGCCCATCGACCGCGTCCGCAAGCTGATGGACAGCGATTTGGGCTATGACGCCGATGTCTGGGGCGAAATGGCGGCCTTGGGCTGGACGGCCATATCTATACCTGAGGCGCATGGAGGCGTTGGCCTGACGCTCGCCGAGGTTGTGCCGGTAGTCGAACAAATGGGCCGGCATTTGATGGCATCGCCTTTGGTATCATCGACCTTGGCATCGCAGGCGATCTTGGTGGGCGGTACGGAAGCGCAAACGTCCGAATGGCTGCCAAAGCTTGCCGAAGGCGCAATAGGCACGCTCGCTTTGTCCGAAGCGCATGGCGACTGGGACCTGCAGAATATAACGGCAACGGCAAAGCAGGCGGGTGATGCCGTTCATCTGTCTGGCGAGAAGCTTTTTGTTGCATGGGCGGAGACCGCCGATGTCGTCATTGCATCAGTGCATTTGGATGGCAAACCAGCTTTGGTTTTGCTCACCGCAGCCGACATTGCGGGCCGCCTGCGCCGCGAGTCGATTATTGACGAAACCAAGCGCAGCTTTGCCTTGTCGCTCGATGGCTTGGTCGTGGGGCGCGCGGCGTTGTTGGAAATCGACCGTGCGACATCGACCTTGTCGCACATCGAACAGGCCGCCAATCTATTGCAGAGTGCGGAAATGTGCGGCGGATCGCAAAGCGTGATCGATTATACCGTAAGCTATCTGCAAACGCGCAAGCAGTTTGGAAAGCTTATCGGCGAATATCAGGCGCTGAAGCACCCGACGGTTGATGCTTATGTTGAATATGAAAAGGCGCGGTCCCATTTGTACAGCGCTGCCAACAGTTTCAGTGACCAAGGCGTTGGCGAAATCGCCGTGCGCATGGCCAAGGCCGCGGCAGACGCAACCTATAGCTTTGCCGCCGACCGGGCGATTCAATTTCATGGCGGCTTTGGCTTTACCCATGATTGCGATGCGGGCCTGCATCGCCGTGCCGCGATATTTCATGCGTCGCAATTTGGTGATGCGGCATGGCAACGCGCAAAGCTGGCCCCTTTGCTGCTCGGATAACCGGTATATTGGGCCAAAGGGGCTGCGAGCCCGGGCGTTAACTTCAGGGCGGTAAAAGTTTACCTTTTTTTACAATGCACCTCAGGCCGCAGTATTGGCTAAGTTTTGTGATATCCTCTCATATTGGCTGTATTTGTTCCCGTTCCGGCGGCGATATGCCGTGCATTTATACGCACCTGACTTAACGGATTGAATATAAGGCATAAGTATCGGGTCGCCTTGATACTTATCCATGTTCATTTTGCACGAACGCGAAACATGGGTGCATATTGCGATCCTATGCACCGATGTTTTTCCATAATGCGAGCTGCTGGAGGAATATGTTTGATTTACAGAGCGATTCCGATGTGACGGACCAAATTCACACGTTTGACGTTCCGATAAAGCTGACGCGAGCGCAATTGGAAAAAATGCTGCGCGCCGTGGAGGCCGATGTCGATGCGATGACTGATTTTAACATGGTATATCGCGAGTTTTTTGCAGAACCCTATCCTACACGCTCAACGATTGTGTCGGCCTTGGTTGTTCCGGATGCAATGGTGGAGGTTGAAGCCATTGCGTATCGTGAGAGCAAATAAAGCGGGCGACGCCGAGGCGGACGGTGGCGGTGACCGGACAGAAATTTAGCCAGCATCCTTTTGTATCGCAAAAGCGTTTATCAACGCATGCACCACAGGGTCCGGATTAGCATTTCTAAGCGTGATGGCGCTGACGTCATATCGCGCGCCGTCGCTGAGGGGCATGGGCATGACCGTCAGGTTGAGTGCGCGCGCTTCCCGTTGCGCGAAGGATGCGGGCAATAAGGTAATCATGTCGCTTTCTGCGACCAACGCAAGGCACGATACCAGACTGAGAACGCGGTAATGCGGGAATCCCGAGCGGCGATGTTTTTCCTCTATCTCGGACGGAATTGCGGAACGGTAGTTCCTGTCATAGCCGGGAATAGCCCATTTATACTGCAGCATTTCGTCCGCACCAAAGGTCCCTTGCAACGCCGGATGGTCTTGGCGCATCACGGCAACATAGGCTTCGTCGATGATCTTATTGATATGAAACAGGCGCTGTTCGGGAATGGCGCTCACGCTTGTGGAGTGAAAAAGCAACATGTCCGCTTCGCGTTGGCGCAACCGGCCTGCGGCGATATCCAAGGGCAGGGTTTCGGCGGTTACACGGATGTTGGGATACGCTTTGTAAAAGGACGTGAGGGCTTGCGCTAAGGAGGCTTCCATCACGGCGGGCCCTGCAATGAGCCGCAAATGTCGTCTGCCGGATAAGACCTCATCGCCGATTTTATCGGCTAAAGCCAAAAGCTCCTCTGCCCTTTGTGCAAGGCGGTTGCCGGCATCGGTGGGGACAACGCTGCGCGTGGTCCTGTTAAACAACTCTGTGCCCAATTCTTGTTCGAGCAACTGCAAGGATTTGGTGAGCGCCGAATGCGTCATGCCAAGCTCGTTCGCGGCCCGGCTAAAGCTTTTGTGGCGATACACAGCGACGAACCGGGATAGTCTATTCAGATTTATATTCATGTTCCAATAATTACATAATATGCATTTATTATTCAATTTTTTAAATTTTTAGCCCGTTTATTTCCGTTATCATTCGTGGGAGAGAAATGTGTGACCATAGGGCAATTTATCAACCAAAATTGGGTCGTAATCGCACTTGTGGCTTTTGCACTGGGCATATTGCTCGAACTGGGCGCCATTCGCTTCCTCAAGCGCAAGGGCGATGTGCCGTTGAAAGACTCGCTGCTCTCGATTTTTCTGGGGCTCGCCAGTGACCCTGTAAATGCCATATTCGCTTTCATCACCACTGGCGCTTTGTTTGCGGCGGCGCCCTTTGCCATCGGCGAAATTCCCACCACTTGGGGAACGTTCTTATTGTGCTTCGTGCTCGATGATCTGCGGTTCTATGTGCACCACCGCATATGCCACCGCGTCCGGTGGGGTTGGGCCATGCATATCGTGCATCATTCATCCACCAATTTTAACATGCCTATCGCGCTGCGCCAAAGTTGGATGAAGCACTTTACCGGCACGATGATGCTGAAAATTCCGCTAATATTAATCGGCTTTGACCCGGTGTTGGTTATTTTTTGCGGGGTCTTAAATGCGACATACCAATTTTTCCTCCACACGGAGACGATCGACCGTTTGCCGCGCTGGTTTGAATATATTTTCAACACGCCGAGCCATCACCGCGTGCACCATGGACGAAATCCAGAATATCTGGATGCAAATTTTGCGGGCACGCTGATCATCTGGGATCGTATGTTCGGCACATTTGTGGAGGAGGACCGCGCCGTGCCGGTTGATTATGGCTTGGTCAAAAATCTGGAGACATTTAACCCGGTCACCATATTAACGCATGAATATGTTGGCATAGCGCAAGATGCGACGCAGCGTGGGCTGAGTTTGTGGCAGAGAATTTGCTATATTTTTGCGCCGCCCGGCTGGAGCCATGATGGGTCACGTTTGACATCCGCGGACATTAAACGTGCAGCGGGTTTGCTGCCCCATAGCAATTCAACAGCGCCATTGCCGAAAACATGATGCCCGCCCATTTCGCGCTGTCCGATGCGGCCATAGTGCTTGTTACTTTATTTGCGGGACCTGCGCTTTGGCGAAACGGTAAGGCTTTGCCAGCTTTTGCCATGGCGTGTTTCGGTGTGGCCGCTTCTATCGGGGTGGTGCGCTTTGGCGGCGGCTTGCAGGATGCGTTGGCAGATTTGCATGCCGGTGCGTCCCAATTTTTGGGCCTTGCTGGCGCCTTGGCGGTTGTAACGCATTATCTGTTCCCGCCGAAGGGCCGAAACGGGATAGCAATAATCGCCATTATATCATCCGTTGCCTTGGCGATCTTCTGGTTCGCGAAACCCTTGCTGGGCCCCTTGTTCTTGCTGGCCCTCATGATTGCATGTGTTGCGTCGATCGTGCGACCCGGCCCAACACGGCCTTTATGGCTTGTGCCCGTTGCGTGCGCCGTGATGCTTGCAAATACGCTGTTCATCCGGCGTGCGGCGTGGCTTGATGAGGCTGTTGCTTGGCATGCCTATCACCTGATCATTGCGCTGGCACTCGCTGCACTGGCGAAGGGTTTGATGCCAGTCGAGCGAAGCGGGCGGTGATCCAACTCCCCCCATGGCTCCAGGATAACCACAGGGGCTATCGTACATGGCGACCATGAAAACCCCGCCAACACTGCCACCAACACGGTCTCGACTTTGCCCCTTACGAACGGCTATGGCGTTGGCATGCGTATGCAAACCAAATCTGCAATCGTCCTTTTGTCTGACGGTATTTTTACTAATGATCTGACGCGCGCGCAGCGTGGGATCGCGGCGGCTATGGAACCGATCAATGCCCCTTATTGAGACCGCAGATTATATCATCGTTGGCGCAGGGTCGGCTGGGTGCGTGTTGGCGGACCGGTTGAGTGCCGATGGCACATATAAGGTCATATTGCTGGAATATGGCGGCAGTGACCGATCGGTCTTGATCCAGATGCCCGCCGCGCTTGCCTACCCCATGAATACCAAAAGGTGGAATTGGGGCTATGAAAGCGAGCAGGAGCCGCATTTGAACAACCGCCGCCTAAACTGCCCGCGTGGTAAGGGGCTGGGCGGCTCATCCTCCATCAACGGGCTTGTCTATGTGCGCGGCAACGCGCTCGATTTTGAACGTTGGAAAGAAGAGGAAGGTGCAACCGGATGGGGCTATGCCGATGTGCTGCCCTATTTCAAACGCGCCGAAGGTCGGGCCGAAGGCGGGGATATGTATCGCGGCGGCGAGGGGCCATTGTCGACCAGCTATGGCCCGCTCGACAATCCGTTGCATCAGGCCTGGCTCGATGCGGCGCAGCAAGCGGGCTATAGCTTGACCGAAGATTATAACGGCTATGCCCAAGAAGGCTTTGGCCGGATGGACATGACGGTGCGGGACGGCACGCGCTGTTCAGCGGCGAAGGCCTATTTGTATGAAGCGCGCAAACGGCCCAATCTGAAAGTGATAGAAAAGGCGCTTGTCACGCGCATCCTGTTTGAAGGCACGCGCGCCATGGGAGTGGAGTATGAACGCGCAGGCCAGACGCATCAGTTGCATGCGGCCCGCGAAGTCATCCTGTCGGGCGGGCCCATCAATTCCGTGCAGCTGCTCAAGCTTTCCGGCATTGGTCCCGCAGAGGAGTTAAAAGCCCATGGGATAGACGTGCGCGCCGACCGCCCAGGTGTCGGCGCGAACCTGCAAGATCATCTGGAGTTTTATTTCCAAATGGCCTGCACCCAACCCATCACTTTGTACGGCAAGGCAAATCTTCTCGGTAAAGCGATGGTCGGTGCACAATGGCTATTGGGTCGGTCGGGATTGGGGGCGTCAAACCAGTTTGAAAGTTGCGGCTTCATCCGCAGCCGTGCCGGTATCAAATACCCCGATATCCAATATCATTTCTTTCCGATGGCGATCAATTATGATGGATCGTCGCTGGCATCTGAACATGGTTTTCAGGCCCATGTCGGCCCCATGCGTTCAAAAAGCCGGGGCACAGTGACGCTTAAAAGCGCAAACCCGCACGACAAGCCGAAAATCTTGTTCAACTATATGAGCCATCCCGACGATTGGGTAGAAATGCGCGCTTGTGTGCGGCTGACGCGGGAGATTTTCCAACAACCCGCCTTTGCGCCCTTTCGCGGGCGTGAAATTCAACCCGGCGCGGACTGCGCCACCGATGCGCAGATTGACGCCTTCATTGCCGAACATGTCGAAAGCGCGCTGCACCCCAGTTGCACATGCAAGATGGGCAGCCCCCGTGACCCGATGGCCGTGGTCGACCCCGAATTGCGTGTCATCGGTGTACAAGGGCTGCGCGTGGTAGATAGCGGCGTGATGCCGACCATCACCACGGGCAACCTGAATGCACCGACGATCATGATCGGTGAAAAGGGGGCCGATCATATTCTTGGCAAGCCCATGCTCGCCCCATCGAATGCGCCATTTTACGTCGCGCCAAATTGGGATATTGCGCAAAGATGATAGAAACGATTGTCGAACCCGCCCGCCATATTGATGTGATCCGCCAAACCGACGTTCTTGTCGTCGGCTCCGGCCCCGGAGGTCTTGCGGCCGCTTTGGCATCGGCGCGGGCGGGCGTCGAAACAACCTTGCTCGAACGTTATGGCTGTTTCGGCGGCAACATCACGCAGGTCGGCGTGGAGGGCTTTGCATGGTATCGGCACCCAGCGACGATCGACAGCGAAGGCATCGGACGGGAATTTGAAGACCGCGCCAAGTTGATGGGCGCGGCCATGCCGGAACCGCAATCAATCAGCCATAGTCTGGATGCCGAAGCTTTCAAATTTGTCGCAGATACGCTTGTCGAGGAAGCGGGCGTCATTCCCATGCTGCACCGGTTATGTGTGGCGCCGATCATGGATGGTAACACGATCCGCGGCGTGATTGTCGAAAGCAAGGCGGGCCGAGAAGCCATCCTTGCCAAACGCGTGATTGACGCGACAGGAGATGCCGACATTGCCCATCGCGCGGGCGCGCCGACGTATATGCACCCCGTGGACGAAATGATGTCGGTCTCAGTCATGTTTTCGATGTGCGGCGTGAACAAGACGCGGTTCATTGATGCGGTGAAGGCGGACCCGCAAACCTATGGCGACTGGGCCGTGGGCGGGGAGTGGGAAGTGATCACCAGCGGTAAAGAGGATGAAATGTTCTCGCCCTTTTTGCGCAAGCCGTTTCAAAAGGCGTTAGAGGCTGGCCTAATACCCGATAGCGTCAAAACCATGGCGGGTACTTGGGGCACAGTATCGGATCAGGGGGATTTGACCTATTTGAACATGTGTCATCTATATCTGGACGGCACAGATCCCGATGCGCTGACACATGGCGAAATGGCAGGGCGTAAGCAGGCAATGCATGCCATAGCAGCGTTGCAAGCGTTCATGCCTGGCTGCGAAGATGCCAAGCTGCGCAACTTTGGCATGACGTTGGGCATTCGCGATACGCGCAAGATTGATGCGGTGTATAATATGACCGCCGATGATGTGATGGAGCAAGGCCGCTTTGACGATAGCATCGGCATCTTTCCGGAATTTATCGACGGCTATGGCTATCTTATTTTGCCGACGACAGGCCGCTATTTCCATCTCCCTTACCGGTCGATGTTACCCAAAAATGTCCATCATTTGATCACCGCTGGCCGCGTGATTGGCGGCGATAAGGTCAGCCATGCTGCTGTCCGCAACATGATGTGCTGTGCCGTTGCGGGACAAGGCGCCGGCGTTGCTGCGGCTTTGGCCGTCAAATCGGATCGCGATTTTTCTGAGGTCAACATTAGCGACGTGCAACAAGAACTGCGCCGCCAAGGCGCGCGCATTTCTTAACTTTAGGGTCGGTTCGCGCCGTTACGAAGCGAGATCAGATTCCAACGCCGCTTGAAGGCGCTTGCGGAACAGCAGAATGAGAAGGGCCCCTGCCAGCGCGATAGCAGAATCCATTGCCCAAAAAACCGACGGGTGCATTTGGTCAAAATAGCTTCCTATCCATCCCGCCAGCACATGCCCGATAAAGGGCGAGAGGAACGCAACCCCCATCAAAATAGAGGCCATGCCCGCAGGGGCCGCCCTGCTGACGATGGCTAAGGTCGTCGGCCAATAATACATCCAGGCAAGCCCCATAATCAGCCAGCCCGCAATGGCCCATCCGGCATTCACACTGTCGGGTTCGCTGTGTCCCATATTGCCATAAGCGAAAAGCAGCGCGGCAACGGCAATGATGGCGGACCCAATACCGACCTTTGTCACGCTGCTAGGTTCGCTGCCGTTTTTTGCCTGCCATGCCCAAAATATGACCAGCGCAGGGGCCGCCAAAATGGCGCCAATGGAATCCATCGATGCAAACCAGCTCGATGGTACTTCGCCCAGAGATGTCGCTAAGTTCACATATTGATCGACCCATAATATGCCAATGCTCCACACCATAGGGTAGGCGATTTCAGCCGGTATAGTCAGCGCAATGACGAGGAGGAGGACCCATAAGCGCTTGCGCTCGGCCTTGGTCATCGGCGCAGATTTTTCGCGTTTGCGCGCCACCGGACGATCATCGGGTAAATGGCGCTGGCCTAATATATAAGCAACCAGCGCAACCAGCATTAACACAGCGGCCACCGCGAACCCCGCATGCCAGCCATAGACCGCCGCAACTAGCCCCGTCACGAGAGGACCGCTCGCTGCGCCAATGCAAATTCCGGTCGAAAAAATGGTGAAGCCGCGTGACCGCATGGACTCATCGGACTGCGGGTATAGTGCGCCAACCTGCGCAGAAATATTGCCCTTCAGAAAACCTGACCCCAGGATCAAAAGCAAGAGCGCGAATAGAAAGCTGGCATAGAAAGACATCGCCAGATGCCCCGCGCTCATCAAGATGACGCCGATCATTACCGTGCGCTTTGCCCCCAACATCCGATCGGCAACCCAGCCCCCAACGATCGGCGTGAAATAGACAAGGCCGGCATACCAGCCATAAATGATCGCGGAGAAAGCCACGTCGCTCATCGGCCCACGAAATTCGAACAGATTGCGGAGGGCGGCGAGCCCGATGACCTGCGCTGCATTTTCGGGCAACAATAGCTCTTTCACCATGTAAAGCGTGAGCAGAGCCGACATCCCATAAAAGGAAAAGCGTTCCCACATCTCGGTGAAGGATAAATAATACAGGCCTTTGGGGTGACCGGGCGGCTGACCAATTGCGGTTTGTGCTATCTTACCCACGCTTGTTTCCCCCGATATGCCGTGCGCCCTTAGTCGCGTTTGTATTTATGCCTGCTTAAGCGCGCGGTGCAAGGGAATGATGGGCGTTGCTAAGTGCACAGTAGCATTATCTTTACATCATGTTACTTTTTCTGATTTTGATGATCGTTGATGTGAACTTAAGAGGAACCGAGCGTGAAATTTAGCTTTGCCGCCTTAACGCTTGCACCTTTTGGTGCATTCCTATTGGCAAGTTGTGGCGGAGGCAGCTCGAGCTCCGCTACGAACGCAGGCACGCCCGGCTCATCGCAGGTGACATCAACGCCCGCGGCAACCGCGCCCTTCGTCGAAATCAAATTTGCTTATGAGGCACATAGGTTTGCGACACGCGATCTTGTGCCGCCCTATACCTATGCCGGCGTAAATTATCCCGGCGGTGTTGCTGATATCTTCCCTCAAGCCAGCATATCTTTAGATTTTGAGGCGGGGCGATACCCAGAGGTCATCATCCCGCTGAGCAAGGCTTATGGCACCCCCGCTTATGCCGCCTTACCCTATGTGCTGCTGTCAAACACGGATGGCCGTCTGCGCTATGACCCTGTTGTGAACGGCCAATTGCCGTCCGTCTTTGGCGCGCGGCGGGCCGCAGTTTTGCAAGTTGCTGGGCGCCCGATGGCATTTTTTGTGGCGCACAATGTTTCGGGTTCATATCGCGATCCCAAAGCACATGGCACCGCTGTCCTGGTTGGGCAAAGGTCCGGAACCATTGGGGCCATTGCGAACGCGATCCCACGCTTGCCGCTTAAGGGCACATTGCCAGATGATGCGGTGGACGCCCATTCCATGGCATCGGGGGATGTGAATGGTGATGGCTTAGATGATGTATTGATCGGAAACTGGACGGCTTTTGGAGATGGCTTCCGGCCCGTGTTGCTCACCCAGCAGCCCGACGGACGATTTACAGCAACAAATGACCCATTTTTTGAACAATTGCTCTCGGTTCCCATGGTCAATCCAAAGTCGGAGGGCAATGAGGGGTTCAACCTTCTCCTCGATTTGCATCTGGCTGATCTGAACGGCGACAAATTTGCTGATCTCGTGGCCGGATTTGGCCATGGCTCGACACCTAGCCTGCTTTTCCTAAACAAGAATGGCCGCTTCGTTTTCAATGAAGGCGTGGCTTTGCCACCCAGCGTCTATGGCATTGATACAAATTTGCATATGGAAACCAGAAGCGCCGATGTAGACAAGGACGGCGATTTGGACCTGCTTATCCAACATTCCAGATATGTCCCTTATTATGGCGGCAATTATCTGCAGTTGCTGAGAAATGATCGGGGCGTTTTTACCGATATAACCGCCGACGCGCTCCCGCAGGATCAATCGGACATCCGGGCGGCGCGCCTCAATTGGTCGCCCGATGTATTTATACAGGACCTAGATGGCGATAGCCTGAAAGACATTGTCTACGGCCTCAGTAGCGGCCAACTGCTTGTGTTTTTTAATCAAGGGGCTGGCCGCTTTTCGCGTTTAGCAGCGACCCTTCCCCAAAACCAATCGGGGCGTTTGTTAGCTGTGGGAGATTTCAACGCTGATGGCGGTCCCGAGCTTTTATATTATCAATATGGCGGTTCTTCGACCGAGAAAGTCTACATCATCAATGCGTTTAATCTCAGCTTCAAAAAGCCATGATGACTTAGATGAACGTGGCTCCTGTCGCGCAGAAACAGACATGAAGCGATAGCGCACATGTCAGCATCATTAGGCACATTGTTATTCTTTGATTATTTCTGACTGTTGCGGAACGCAAAGCGCAAAAGATAATACCATAGCGGCTTTGGGTAACGCACGATATGGTTAAGCCGTCGCCTTGTGCCCCGTGTCGGGACGACTGCTACGTGGTGATACATGCGCAAAATTGCGGTCATTATGCTGCCTCTCGTTTTTCTAAAATGGCGTCTTCGTATGTTTGGAACAGTTCAACAAAATGATCGTCGAGTGTCCGTGCGGTGGCGGCTGCGCGCTGGGTGGCAGACCGAAGCTGATGTTGATCGCGATCCAAAAGCCGCGTGAGCGCCAGTGCAGCATCATGCGCGTTCCCAGGCACATAAGTTTCGCTGAAATCAGGATGAGCAATATCTGCGACCGCGCCTGCATTCGGAAGGACCAAAGGCAGCCCAGACGCCAGTGCCTCCGACGCGACAAGTCCAAAAGTCTCTGCGGATGACCCATGCACCAGCGCATCGCAACTGGCCATTATGGTCGCCAGCGCGGTGCGATTACGGATAGGCTCAAGCAACTGGATATGCGGGTTGCCATTTACGTGCTCAATGATTGACGCCTGCTGGTGGCCATTGCCGATCAACACTAAGCCCACTGGCCGTTTTGCCGCCACCCGGGCCACCGAATCAATTACGCAGGGCCAGCGTTTTTCAGGCGTATGGCGACCAATACCCAACAACAAGGTCGCCGTATCGGGTAGATTGCAGCGGGCCAGAAGGTCGCGGCGTACCGACATATGACGCCGTGCAGGTGAGAAAACGCCTGCATCCACGCCCATGGGGATGTTGACAGCACCATAGATGCCACCGCTGGCCAGTCTGTGTTGAAGGCTGGGCGACGCACATATGGTGTAATCGAAGCTGTTGCACATGCGCCGGAGGTAACGCCAGAACCATTCAAACTGCCGATCAATGACATCGCGCGAGGCAAGGCCATCGAACCAGCGATAGGCCCATGCGGACAGCGGGTCATGATGCATGAATATCGACCGAAGAGCCGTGCCCTGCCAGCTTCGGGCAATCCATGCACCGCGCCATGGGGAGGATGCCTCCAGCACATCGGGTTGCTCTGCGTCCAAAATGGCGTGCACTGGGGCTGCGTCCCAGAACATGCCGTATTTCTTGTCAAAAGGCAGCGGCGGCGCTTTTACATAGATGATCCGGCACTCGTTTCCATATTCGACCACTTCGTCTCTATTGCCAGGAGCAATTACCGTTATGGCATGTCCAAGCCGCGCACCAAATGCGAGCTTTGCATGGATATAGGTCCGGACGCCGCCGCCTTCAGGCGCATAGAATTCGCAGACATCGACGATCTTCACGGCTTGCCCCCACCCGTTTGATTTTTGATTGGCCCAACGCCAATGCCTTGCCGATAATTCATGACAATTGAGATGGGCCGCACACCCGCCTCAAGCGCAAGAGAAGCTGTCTTTGCCTTTGGCTTACGCAAGCCCAGCTTAGGGTTGTTGGCAAAACCGACGCCATCCCCCGATAGACCAAATTTTCCGTTGTCATCGCGGTCATGCAGGATAGCCAACGCATATCGTCCAGGCGCCGGCGCGCGAATGCATATCGACACCGGGCCAGCACTCGGCACAGTCATCGGCACCCGCCGAAAGGGTTTGCCGGCCGCAATCAATAGCTTGTCGCTTTGCAGGAAATCGGCATCATTGTCGGGGTAAAGCTCTAGGATGAGCTTACCTCGGCGATCCTTTAAGCCGATAACGCTTACATTTACCGCAGGGCCTGTTTCCGCAGCCCGGCAATCCGCGCCGCTCCGCCCGCGTTCCGCCTTAGGTGGCACGCTCGCGTGTACGGAAACCGACGCGCCGATGATTGCAAGGGCCAATATATACTTCATGATGATTTGCCCATTTCGGGAAATATGTCTCGATTTCGAAAAAGCAGCGCCAGCGCGCCCAATATCGCCGCAACCAATATATGTAGTGCCAAGATTGTGGTCGCTGTAAGCGTGATCAGCGTTGAAACGGCGCTGTCTTGGCCGACTAAGAAAACAGCGATGACCGCGAACAGCGCTTCCTTATTCGGCAAAAACGGTAACCGCCCGACCAGCAGCCGGATCATGGACAAGACCAGCCAAAAGCCAAAATGCGGTCCTGGTAAAATTATGAACCATAATAAGGCACACAAAAGCACGCCTGCCGATAATCGAAGAATGTGGACCCCAAAAATCCACCATAATTGCGTCCGCTCGAGCGTGAATACACGGCGGGAAAACAGCAATATCAGGAATGACGTCGACAACAGGGCAGCCGCACATATAACGGACGCGTCCGTATAGGGGCCCAGATGAAGTTGCGACACAAATGGATATGTCAAAAGCAACAACAACAAGGCGACGAGGTTCGCCGCCAAGGCAGAGAGAATGTTGACGTCCTTTATGGCCCCAAAGGGCGCCGCGCTTAGTTCCGTGCGTTTACGCGCCCATAGATAAAAATAGACTTCGCCCGCATAGGATATAAGCACCTCATTGCCGATGCGTTTGGCAAGAAGAATGAAAAAGCCTGACACGGGCAGGGCCCAGAGACGCCGAAATATGATCCAATCAGCGACAGGAAGTGCAAAGTACAAGGCGAGCAAAACCGGCAGAAACCATAGGTTTTGCGGCAATGCATCGTGCAACTGCTGGGCGTCGATCTGGCCAAGTTGAAGCACGAGCGCAATCAGCAAAGCACCGGACAGAATACGCGACAGCCAGGTCGACCAAAGCTTTGGCTCAGTCTTTAACGCTGGCAAATCAAGATGCGCAAAGGGCGTAGCGGTCAATGTCATGCGACAACCCAGTTGCGGTCACGCAGAACGGTATCGCGCTGCCCACGCGCATCGAACCTATTAGCCAAAAACCGATAGAAAAAGTCATGCTGCCGTGACCGCGGTGTCAGATGGTACATCACACGCTCCGCCAGCGTCCAACGTACATTGCGGCGGTCAGCCCGACGGTCTGATGTCGTACACCAAAATTTCGAATGATAAATCTGCCGTCCCTGCTTCAGCACGCGGTGCATCAGCTCATGATCTTTTAAAACATAAGGCCACAAAGAAGGATTATACCCTCCTGCGGCCTGCAATGCGGCTGTCCGGAAAGTCTGCGCCGCGCCGCTGGTATGGTTCTGATGTGGCAAAATATTCGCAGCGAGCAGCCGGTGCATCATGCTGCTCAATCCCGCAAAAAATCCTTCGCGGCGGAGATAGGCACATGCGGCGACATACTCTGGGCCCTTTGCGTCAAACAGCCGCGTCGCTGCGGCCAGATAATGCCGTGGATAATAAGTGTCGGCGTCACAAATCGCTGTGAATTCCGTATCGACCGCTGCGATTCCGGTTTGCAAAGCATAAACCTGACCAGGCCGAGGTTCGTGTAAGAAGGTTACGTTGCCCTGATGATCAGCAAGCTGCCTGCGTGCATTATCAATGCAGCCGTCGGTCGAGCCATTGTCGACGATGATCAAATCAAAAGCTGTGGTCTGGGCAATAATCGACGTCAGCGTCTGCGGCAAAAAATCTGCCTCATTAAAAACAGGTATGACGATAGACCAACGCACAAGCTACTCCCGATAAACTAAGTAGCCATTGCATTCATTTACCAAAGCGCAGTGTCAGAACTGCGTCACATTTATGATAGAAATATGTACCCGCTGTCACAAATGTCTCCTGAGGGCTCGTTATGGTCATTCAGGGCAAAGCGTTTGGCTTCAGGTTGATCTGAGTTTTGGTCGTGATTCCTTTGCAGCCAGTGGAGTTTGGAACATGGACACGCGCCTGCCAGACAGGATCTTTCAGCCCTAATCTCTTGTAGAGAATGAGCCGCCCGTCACCACCTTCTGAATGACGACAAGCTTAGCGTCTGGGCAGTGCTTATTAGCCTATTCTGCGGTCACAGACTGGCTCACCAGTTCCAGAACTCTTATATCATTATAGGGTTCACTTCCGATCGGAACAGCCATGCCCTGTGGCAGGCTGCCTATCCAATTTGAATTATTGATATCATTAGGTCTGAATTTATATATCCTGTCTTCTGAAGCGTTAAAAAAGGGGTGGTATAAACTCATCCTAACAACAATGATGTTTCGGGCTATATCCACTGCAATCGTTTGGCCATCAAAACCTTGGGCTGCAATAAAGCGGCGCCCGTCAGCAAGTGGAAACCAAAATTGTGATGCGTAAACCGCGTTCGGTGCCATGGATGCCTGAATTATGGAGTCAATATATGCTCGGGAAACAATCTGCTGATTAGAAACAACCCCTCGGTTAAGAAGCAGTTCGCCTAATCTTGCGAAGTCACGGGGTGTGGCATCGATGCAGCAATAACCCAGAACATTGCCACCTTGCGGTCGGGAGTTATCCTTCCACCAGTATGCTTTCATACCAATCTTGTGAAACAGGCTGTCTTGAGACCACTTCAAGAAGTCTTCCGAACGACTATTCATGAGCACCTTTGAAAGGACCATAGTGTCGCAATTAGAATATAGAAATGACGGGCCAGGGTAGGCGCTGCGCCCCCCGTTCCACCAACCGTAGTTCATGCCTGCAATAGCCTTAGGTCGGGATATACAAGGTGTCATTTGATCGTCGGCATAGACTAAATCACCGCCAGCGCTAGGCGTGGTCCGGCACTCCTCCAACTGATTTGTTCCTGATTTTGCACAGATTGGGACCAATCCAGAACGCATATCAAGCACCTCTTTAAGTGTGATTGTTGATCTTGCGTCGGAAGCCCATTCGCTGATGTAACGGCTCACATTGTCCTGTGGTGACGCTATTGTGCCTTGCTCAACTGCGATACCGAGCAGGATAGAGGTGAAGGATTTGGCTACAGACCAAGATGTAGCCAAGCTATCCCTGTTTCGAGTTCCGTATCTTTCAACGATTGCGCTTTTGGATAACTGGGGATTGAAATTGCTTACGGATTGCAATTCTAAGTCAGAGATACCTCTATACCGCTCAAAAACAATCTTGCCGTTACGTATAACTAAAAAGGCCTGCCCGAAAGTTCCGTCACGAAGCGCCATAGCCGCTGCCTCTTCCAACTTTTGCGCCGACATACCTTGGCTTTGCGCGCTTGCTTCGGGCCACACAACAGAAGGGACTACAGGCGGAGTGCTCGGCGCTCCAATGGAAACAATTGGAGGCTGTGCAATGGTAACAATTGGAGGTTGTTCTGGACTGACTTCAGTCCCGCCACATGCGTTCAAAAATGTAAACATGAGGAATATTAAGCAGAGCCTAAAGCTATCTAGAGACACTTGTATCCCTCCCTCGATTACTGCCCGTAGCCAGAACTTTTGAGGCTTATACCTATTTCGGCAGATTACAAATCACCATTAAACAACACAAATGGGTCAAGCGACAGACTATCGAATATCGGCGCGCGCAACCCGAAAGATCGCCCGCCAGCTTGCCAGTGATCTCCTCCATAGAGTGTTTTTGAATGGCAGATCGTTTTCCTTTTTGTGTCCAAAACAATATTGATTTTGAACCACTCAGAAGGGGGCGGAGCAGCCACGCACGCCTTCAGAGAACGGGCATCAGGGTACAGATCCTGCACACCACCGTCTTTAGCCATAAACCGCCTTCCTTCGACTCTCTCAGCCTAATCAGGAAGTTGACGGATTAACATAGAAATTTGTGCACGATTTGTGCATAGCTAAAAAGCGCTATTTAAGCCGCAATCTGCACAGAAATGCGTTTAAATATTGTTATATATCAATGGTTTGAATGGCGCACCCAAGAGGATTCGAACCTCTGGCCTCTGCCTTCGGAGGGCAGCGCTCTATCCAGCTGAGCTATGGGTGCGGGCCGAGATCGGTTAGCAGGCATGACGCCAATGCGCCAAGTTTTTTTTGGGGCGTAGTTTTTATTTAAGCCGTTGCTTTGACGTGGCCGCATGAAAACGGCGCAGTGTGGGTGCACGAACTGGCCCGATGCATTGCGTACGCGATACATATATCGTACCACGCTAATATCTGGATAACTGAAAACGGCGATGCTACGGCGAACTTATGCAAAACCAGTTTGAACTCACGGACGATCAAGTTGCCATACAGGATATGGCGCGCAAATTCACCGCAGACGCGATCACGCCTTTTGCCGCTGAATGGGATGAAAAGTCGCATTATCCGGTCGATGTGTGGAAAGCCGCCGGCGAATTGGGCTTTGGTGCGATTTATGTGTCGCAAGAATCGGGTGGCACTGGCCTTGGCCGGTTGGAGGCGGCGTTGATCATGGAGGCAATGGCCTATGGCTGCCCTGCCACCAGCGCGTTCATTTCCATCCATAACATGGCCGCGTGGATGCTCGACTGTTTTGGCAGTGCAGAGTTGAAAGCGCGCTATTTGCCTGACCTTGTGTCGATGCACAAAATCGCCAGCTATTGCCTGACCGAACCCAGCAGCGGGTCGGACGCGGCGGCGCTGCAAACCAGTGCGCGGCGCGATGGCGATCATTATGTGCTGAACGGCACGAAGCAGTTTATCTCCGGCGCGGGCTATAATGATGTCTATGTCGTGATGGTCCGGACGGGCGACGAGAAGACGAAGGGTGTAACCTGCCTTGTCGTGGACAAGGATACGCCGGGGCTTAGCTTTGGTACGCCAGAGAAGAAACTGGGTTGGAACGCCTCGCCAACGGCGCAGGTCATTTTTGAAGATTGCCGTGTGCCCGTTGCCAATCGCGTCGGTGCAGAAGGGGACGGTTTCCGCTTTGCGATGATGGGCTTGGATGGTGGGCGGCTCAATATCGGTGCGTGTTCATTGGGCGGCGCGCAACGATGCTTGGATGAGGCCATTGCGTATACCAAAGAGCGTCAGCAATTTGGTCAGCCGGTGGCCGAGTTCCAGAATACGCAATTCATGCTAGCCGACATGGCGACCGATTTGGAAGCCGCGCGCGCGTTGCTCTACATCGCCGCCGCCAAGGTCACCGCGAACGCCCCTGACAAGTCGCGTTTTTCGGCGATGGCCAAGCGCCTGTCTACCGACAGCGGCAGCGAGATTGTTAATCAGGCGCTGCAGCTTTTTGGAGGCTATGGCTATTTGCGGGATTATCCCATCGAACGTTTCTGGC
>JAIOYN010000019.1 GCA_021741065.1 Sphingomonadaceae bacterium
CCAAAGCCGTCAGCATTTCGGGCAAGGTCCGCTTTCCGGCGTGTACAGTCCAAAGCGCGGCGGCTATGACGGCGCGGTCGCTGGCGCTGACACCGGGCCAACTGCCATCGAGCGCAAGGTCGACCGCATGGTCGGCGCGATATTCGGGGTTTACGTTCCACACGCTGTCCCACAGCAAGCATGCCGCGCGGCACAGACGGGCGTCATGCGCGCTTTGCCCCGCAAAGACCGGCGCAATCCATTCGGCCAGTGCGTCGCCATGAAAAGGAAAACGGCCCAAGCGCTCGCCCTCAAATCGGGCCGTTGCAATCAAGGGGTCTTGTTGGCGCTCGGGGGGCGTTAGCTGTTCAAACAACAAGCCCTCGCGCAGGCCGTAAATGCTCGTCACAAGTTTGCTAGGTTTTAACAGCCCGACGATGCCACCCAACAACGCCGTCGCCCCGGGTAGTTCCGAAATACGCCCCGCCGCGACCACGTTCGACCGCGTGAGGGCGTCTTTGTCTTGTACCAGCGGCGTCAGCAGTTCGGGTGCCTCCGGCGGCATTTCATAATTCGATAATATGGTCAGCGGATAGCCCGTTGCATGCATATGCAGCCGCGAAAATGTCCGCCACGAGCCGCCGATCATGTAAAAGGGTAGACCAGTTTCCATCGGGAAGGCACTTTTGCCCATCGTCTTTGCAATATCCTCGCGCAGCATTTGCGTGATTTGCTTGGCCGACTTTCCGGTCAATATGTCGTGCCGCAATGTCCCTAATGGCAACGATATGCGCGCACCCAATTTGCCATCGGCGATGCGGATCAGTTCAAGACTGCCGCCGCCCAGATCACCGACATAGCCATTGGCATAGGGGTTGTCGCTGAGCACGCCATAGCCCGCCGCTGTCGCCTCGGCATCGCCGTCAAGCACATCGATGCGGATGCCCAAGGCGGCGGCCTTATCCACCAACTCCTGACCGTTTTTCGCCTCACGCGTTGCGGCTGTGGCGACCACGCGCAGCTTGTCGACCTTCATTGCGCGGGCAAGCGTTTCAAAGCGGGCCAATGCGGCCAGCGCCTTTTTCATCGTTGCCTTGTCAATTTCGCCGTCGCCTGCGAGGCATGCGCCCAGTTTTACGCGGCTTTTTTCGTTGTAAATCGGCAAAGGCGCGCGCGGTGACCCTGCATAAACCACAAGCCGGACAGTGTTGGAGCCAATATCAATGACGGCCTGACGCACCGCCCTCATCTTTGTCGGACAAGGCTCAGCGTTGGAACCTTCTTGTCATCTGCGAGTGCGCCTCCGCGTCCCGAAAGCGAAGCATTTGTCATGAAATAATGATGCAGATTAAATGGCATGCTGCCCGCTTTTACCCTTTCGTAGCGTCCATCTGAACGCAGCATCCAGCTTTGCTGGTTGTCGAGCAGGTTTGCAACCATAACCTGATCAAGGATTTGGTCATGGACCGTAGGGTTCTCAATTGGCAGCATATATTCGACGCGACGGTCGAAATTGCGGGACATCCAGTCCGCAGAGGAGATGAAGACCTTTGCGTCGGGGTTGGGCAGATCCGCGCCATTGCCCATCGCCCAGATGCGGCTATGTTCCAAAAAGCGTCCGACGACCGATTTTACCCGGATACGCGACGACATGCCCTTCACACCGGGCCGCAAACAACAAATGCCGCGTACTACAAGGTCGATTTCGACACCAGCCTCGCTCGCCTCATATAATTTGTCGATGACCGCCTTATCGACCAGCGAGTTCACTTTGGCCCAAACTGCGCCGGGCCGCCCTGCGGCGACATGGGCGATTTCATCGTCAATCAACGACATGACTTTTTCTCGCAAGCCAAGCGGGCTCATGGTCAAAAGCTTGAGTTCGGTTGGCGGGATATAGCCGGTGATATAATTGAAAATCTGCCCGGCATCATGGCCGACACGCGGGTCAGCGGTGAAGAAACTGATATCGGTGTAAACCTTCGCGGTGATCGGGTGATAATTGCCTGTGCCTAAGTGACAATAGGTCCGGAAACCATCCGTCTCTCGCCGGACGACCAAAGAAATTTTGGCGTGGGTTTTCATATCGACAAAGCCGTAGACCACCTGAACGCCGGAATTTTCCAACTGCGAAGCCCAATGCAGGTTTTGTTCTTCGTCAAACCGGGCTTTCAATTCGACAATTGCGGTGACGGATTTCCCGGCCTCGGCCGCCTCACACAAGGCGCGAATTACGGCGGATTGTTTGCCAGCACGGTACAATGTCTGCTTGATGGCGACGACGTCGGGGTCAACTGCGGCTTGTTGCAGGAACGCGAGCACGACGTCGAAGCTTTCATAGGGGTGGTGAATGACGATGTCTTTTTGGCTAATCGCCGAAAAACAATCGCCATCATGCTCCAGTATGCGTTCGGGGAAGCGCGGCGAATAAGGGGGGAATTTAAGCGTTGGGCGGTCTTCGTCGACCAATTGGTTCAAATCGCCAATGCCCAAAAAGCCGACGGTCTCGACCACGATGGACGCGCCCGCGCCGAGTTCGGAACGGATCAACGTCGCCAATTCACTGGGCAGGCCTTTTTCCAGCTTTAGCCGGATAATCCGTCCGCGACGGCGGCGTTTGATGGCGCTGCGGAAATAGCGGACGAGGTCTTCTGCCTCTTCCTCCACCTCAATATCGCTGTCGCGGATAATGCGGAAGGCTCCAGCTGCGACCAACAAATAATCGGGAAACATTTGGCCAACGAAATGTTTGATGAGCGCTTCAATAGTCACAAAACGCATGCCGGGGCCGGGCAGTCGAACAAAGCGGGCCAGCGACTGGGGGATTAAGACCAATTGCCTTACAACTTCTCCATCATCCTTGCGGCGCATATCGAAAATCAGACTAAGGCCCTGATTGGGGATGAAGGGAAAAGGATGCGCGGGGTCTAGCGCTTGCGGAGTAAGTACTGGCAAGATTTGTTCGCGAAAATATTTGCCCACTTGCGCCTGCAGGGTCTTACCCATTGCAGATGGCTGAACGATCTTAATACCTTCGCGCGCCAATTCCCCCATCAACTTGCGCCACAGCTTTTGTTGCTGGATCATCAATCTGTCGGCGGCGGCAACGGTGTCGGCAAGCTGTTCGGATGGCGTGCGACCATCGATCGATAGTTCTTCAATCTGGCGTTGCTGTTGTCCGCGCAAGCCTGCCACGCGGACCATGAAAAATTCATCCAGGTTCGAGCCCGAGATCGACAGAAAGCGAAGTCGCTCCAGCAGGGGATGCGCCGGATTCGATGCTTCTTCCAGCACGCGCTCATTAAACTTCAACCACGATAGCTCGCGGTTGAAATAGCGCGCATCTGTTGGCGTTTTTCGGGCTTTCAATCTGCTCGGACTTGGCACGGACTTCACGAAAAATTTCCTTCTTCATCAATTAAAGCGCGATGCCACGGTAACATTGCATATTTACGGCAGCGATAATGCGAACTGTAACGTGATTGTCGCCAAATTGTCATCACTGATATGCCGAAGAGTCACAACGTGTGCCTAAGGGCTGTTTTTCTCAACTAGCATATTTAAGGGCTATATATATGCAATCGCGTTCTACACATTCACCGAAACTTTCACGTAATGCAATGCTTTGCGGCGCTGCGTTACTGGCGATCCTTCCAACATCGTTGATGGCGCAGACTGCGAATGAAGCGGAAGACGATGCCATCGTTGTGACGGGTTCGCGGCCAATCGCTGAATCTGAGGCAGCAGCCCTGCAAGTTCAGAAAAATTCGGACTCGTTGGTAACCGTGGTGGCGTCGGACTCGGTCGGCCGTTTGCCAGACCAGAATATTGCCCAGGCAACGGGCCGCCTTCCTGGCGTAGCCGTCGAGCGCGATCAAGGGCAAGCACGTTACATCAGCCTCCGCGGTGCACCAAATTATTGGACGACCTTGTCGTTCGACGGCATTAACGTTGTCAGCCCAGAAGGCCGTGACGCGCGTTTTGACTCTATCCCATCGGCTATCGCGGCGCAGATCATTGTTTCCAAGGCTGTAACACCGGACATGCCGGGTGAAACGGTGTCGGGCAATGTCAACGTCATTACCCGCTCTGCCTTTGATTACAGCGGCCTGCATTTTGCCGGTAAGGCTGGTTATGGCGTTGCCGATCTCGGCAACCGGCCGCAATATGAAGGTTCAGCGGTCGTCTCGACACGCGTTCCTGCTGGTGAAGGCGAAATCGGCGTTCTTGTTTCAGGTAGCTATTACCAACGCGACATGATCACTGACAATTTTGAGACGGATTATGAACGCGTTTCACAGGACCAACGTCCCGGTGCGCTCACGCGCTTTTGGGCCCAGGAAACCGAGAATAAGCTGTACCGTTTAACGCGTCGTAACTGGTCACTGTCCGGCCGACTGGATTGGAAGCCTGACGCCGACAACACAATTTCGCTGCGGTCAATCTACACCACCTTCACCGACGACGAAATGCGTGACAATTACCGCTTCGACCTTGATGACCGTCAGGGTGATCTGGTTGCCAATACCGCAGAATGTCCCATTTCCGTGAACACGACACCGACAAACACGGGTTATGCGGATGTCTGCATCGGCAATACCCCGTTTAAAGGTACGGTCTATGGTATTGACATTCGCCAGCGTTCGACGCTGCGTGCTTTTGAACAATCCATTTTCACCAACACCCTTGAGGGAACCCATGAATTCGGCGATGGCTGGAAAATCAACTGGCTGGGCAATGTTACGGAATCCAAAGACGACCGTTCGGTCGTGGGCGAAACAACTTGGGATAGCCCAAGCACACGCAATTTGCGCCCAACGGTAGCCTATGATTTTAGCGACCCCAATTTTGGCCGCTTATCTTTGTTCAACACAATCCAGCTGAGCAGCCCAACACGTTACCAGGCGGGTACTTCGGTTACGGATATTGATAGCTTTACGAAGCCGCTCACGTCGTTCAACGTGCTTGATGCCGTTGACACGACAAAAGCGTATACTGCAAAATTTGTTGTCTCACGCGAAACGGAATTCTTCGGCGGAGATGCGGTCATAAAAGCGGGCTTCCAATACGACCAGCGCACCAAAACGGTTGATCAAAGCAGCATTTTCCTCAACACTGCGGCGCAATTTTCCACGATCGGTATCTCCACTACCTATAATGGTTTCAGCCTTGATACACCGTTCAAGGGCGAGATACCGATGGGGTACACGTTCCGTTATTTCGATGCCGATAAAATGCGCGCAGCGAGCGTTGCTGCACGCAGTGCTTACACTTTCTCACCCGCGACTAATAATATTTATGATGTGCGTGAAGAGGTTATGGCGGGCTATCTGATGGGGACAGTCCGTTATGACTGGGGTTCTGCCATCGGCGGTGCGCGTATTGAGCGTGTCAAGAATACCGGTACCGCTGTTGCAACGATTGGCGGCGTTACCGGGCCTGTGACTGCAGAAAGCTCCGGTACCCTTATCTTCCCAAGCATGCACCTCAATTTTGACGTCGATACCGACAAAAAATTGCGCATTGGCTTTACCAGCGGTGCCGCGCGTGCCGATTACGACCAGTTGCGCCCGAATGTCGTTGTCGATGACAGCAATCAGCGTATTTCTGGCGGCAACCCGGCGGTAAAGCCGGAGCGCTCCTATGGCTTGGACGCATATTATGAATATTATGTCCAACCGCAGGGCTACTTCATGCTGGGTGCGTTCTACAAAAAGGTGGAGGACGTGCTGTACACGTCGCGCAGCACATTTGGTTCCAACGCGCTCGACACCAATGGCATTGACCGTTCGGGTTACGCCTTTAGCGGGATCACAAATGGCGGCTCGGGACGGGTGTTTGGCGTTGAAGCGGCTGCACAGATGCAGCTAGACCCCTATGTCTCCGACCTTGGTTTGCCCGATTGGATGGGCGGCTTTGGCATTACCGCCAATGCCACCTATAATGACAGTGAAGTGACCAAGCCCGCGATACGTGATGCCGTAGGTGCTGTTGTGTCGCCCGAGCGTAAGGTGCCGCTGCCCGGCACATCCGAGGTCGTTTACAATGTCGGCGCTTATTACGAAAAATATGGTCTGTCGCTGCGTTTGCAGTACCAAAACCGGACGACTTGGGCAGATGGTTTTGCCGACAATCTCGATGACGCAGGTGATACTTATTGGGCCGACGATGATGAGCTCGATTTTTCGGCACGGTATGAAATCTCGAATGGTATCGAAATCTATTTTGATGCTGCGAACTTGCTGAACAATCCTGGCCGTCGCTATGCCGACCCGTCGAATATCCTCAATGCACAGGGCATTTCCACCCCGTTCACCAGCCGATATACGATTGAATATGAACGGTTTGGCCGCCGTTATTCAGGTGGTATTCGCGTCAACTTCTAATGCGCGACTGCCGCGTCTTGTCGGTCTTACTCCTCGCCGGTTGCGCTTCGGCGCAGCCGGTGATGAGCCCGCTGCCAACGGCGTCAGTCATGGCAAAATTGGAGACGCAGCCCGTTGCGACGATGGAGGATGCGGCGGATGATCCTGCGATATGGCGTAATGCCGCGTATCCGGCCCAAAGCCTGATCATCGGCACAGACAAGCGTGCGGGCATTCATGTCTATGATTTGCAGGGCCGTCAGGTCAGTTTCACGCCGTCACCACGCCTCAACAATGTGGATCTGCGCGATGTCGGGGGCAGTATCGGCGTCCTCGTCGCCGCTAGCGACCGTCAGGACCTTGCGCAGGCACAGATGGCGTTGTTCCGGCTGGATACGGCTACCCGGACATTAGTGCCTCTGGCGACCCTCTTTGTGGGTGCTGGCGAGGCCTATGGCATGTGCCTGTGGCAACGCGCTAGCGACAAGGCATTGTTCGGCTTTGTCGTGTTGAAAGATGGCCGGATTGATCAAGTTGCGATTGACTTGAACACGGCTATACCAAGCGGCAAAGTCGTCCGCAGCATGAAATTGGGTACGCAGTCCGAAGGCTGCGTTGTCGATGACCGTACCGGAATATTATATGTCGCAGAAGAGGATGTAGGCCTTTGGAAATTTGACGCTGCGCCTGATGGCGCGACTGTTCCAATGGCGATCGCCAAGGCCGATGGCAAGGAAATCGTGATGGATGCCGAAGGCGTCGCCTTGGCTCCATCCGGCACCGATGGCGGCTATGTCATTGTATCAAGCCAAGGCGACAATGCCTATGCCGTCTATAAATTGCCCGAGGCCAATTATGTTGGCCGTTTTCGCATCAATGACGGCGCAATTGACGGCGTTCAGGAAACCGACGGTATTGAATTAATGCTCGGCGATTTTGGTCCTGACTTTTCGGACGGGCTTTTTGTTGTGCAAGATGGCGATAATCGCCCAGCGACACAGAATTTCAAGCTCGTTGATTGGGCCGAAATCAAACGTGCGCTTGGTTTATAAAGGCAAGTTGCCCTAGACAGTTTCTGTCGCTTCGCGCATGTAGGTGACATGACTGTCTGGTTTCACGAACAGCTTGATCTTGCGGCGTTGACCGCAAGTGGGGCACATTACATGCCCGCTTTTGTCGGCATCGAATTTATCGAATATGGGGACAATTGGATCAAGGCGCGTATGCCTGTAGATGCACGCACGAAGCAGCCTTATGGCCGGCTCCATGGCGGGGCATCGGTGGTTTTGGCTGAAACGGTGGGTTCTACGGCGGCGGCGATGACGGTTGATCCCAGCAAATTTGCGACAGTGGGCATGGAAATCAATGCCAACCATATTCGCCCTGTGAAGGACGGCTTTGTCTTTGCCACGGCAACGTCGGAATCAATTGGCCGCACCACACAAATCTGGTCAATCCGGATAGAGGATGAAGCGGGAAAGCTCGTCTGCATCTCCCGTATCACAATGGCGGTTATTTCCACCGACCGCGCATAAATTATTGCGTAAAGCATAGTTGGCGTCCACGGGGGATCGGGGATTGACACGGTTAGACAGAATTTGGGGTTTAGGCGAATGTCGCTTCGTTATGTAAGAGAATTTAAGGGCTTTGCAGGCATAAGGCTTGAGGCCGACGATATCGGTTCCGCTGATGATCCGTCCATTGTCCTGCTGCATGGCTTTGGCCAGACCCGCAAAGTGTGGGAAGATGTGGCCATTGGTCTGGAACAAGCCGGGCGCCATGTCATTAATGTCGATCTGCGCGGTCATGGGGGCAGCGAATGGCCATCTGATGGTCGGTATGACTTTACCGCGTATGTCGAAGATTTGCGCGCCGTTCTGGGCCAAATGCGGACGCGTCCCGTTGTTGTTGCGGCGTCCCATACTGCGTGGATTGCGACCATGGCCTTGGCCGAAGATGCCGCGACCTTGGCGTCGGGCCTCATATTCGTCGATCCGCCTGCGGATCATGACGCAAAGGCGGTACGCGCGGCGGCAGACCGAATGTCGGCGGCGCTGGGGCAGGGTTTAAACCGGGCAGATTATGACGATGCCATATTTGCGGCGTTCGACACAAATGGCGTGGGGGAAGCATTGTCGGAGGCCGCGGCGCATATTGGCTTGCCGTCGTTGATCATTCGTGGTGCCTTGGGCCAAGTCGACCCGGATGCGGTGCAGCCGGCTTTTGTGGACAGCCTTCCCAATGTCGAGGGCATTGACGTCGATGGCGGCGGCTTGTTGATCGTCGCCGAGCGGGCCGAGGCATTTAATGGTGTGCTCATCGACTTTTTGGAGCGCAAGCAACCGCGCTTCATTCCGGAATATCGTTCTGGCTCTGACGCGCGGACATTGCGGGATGCTATGGGGTGTTTCGCGACAGGCGTGACGATCATCACCGCACATGACTCAGATGGCCGGCCCGTGGGCTTAACCGCGAACAGCTTCACAAGCGTGTCGCTCGACCCGCCTTTGTTGTTGGTGTGCATCGCCAATAATTCCGGCAGCGCAGAGGTTTTGCGTGGCATTGACGATTTCGCGGTCAACGTGCTGCAAATCGGGCAGCAACCTGTCTCCAACCTGTTCGCTGGCAAAAGTGAGGATCGCTTTGCCGGAACGCGGTGGGAAGTGGGCGAATATGGCGCGCCGATACTGCCTAGCTCGCTTGGCATATTTGAATGCAAGCGCCATGCATTGCATGAAGCTGGCGATCATTTCATCTTGGTCGGCCGCGTGGAAAAAGCGAGCTTTGAACCGCGCCGTGACCCGTTGCTTTACTTCCGTGGCAAATACCGCCGCTTGCACTTTACCTGAACCGTCACGCACATTGACGAGAGGCTGATGATGACCTAAACTGGTTGCAAATGTAACCAGTTTTTCAGGAGCGCATATGGCCGATTTGTTCGAAAACCCCTTGGGTCTCGATGGGTTTGAATTTATCGAATTTTCCGCGACGGAAAAAGGCCTGCTGGAACCGGTGTTCGAGCGCATGGGCTTTAACCTTATCGCGCGGCATCGGTCGAAGGATGTCGACTTGTGGCGGCAAGGCGATATCAACCTGATCGCCAATTACGAACCCAAAAGCCCCGCTGCGTATTTCGCGGCGGAGCATGGCCCATCGGCATGCGGCATGGCATTTCGCGTGAAGAACGCGCGCGTCGCCTATAACGAAGCGATTAAGCGCGGTGCAGAGCCCGTTGAAACGCGCACTGGCCCTATGGAGCTGCGCTTACCCGCCATTCGTGGCATTGGCGGCGCGATGATTTACCTTGTGGATCGTTATGGCGATGCACTGTCGATTTATGACATTGATTTCGACTATCTGCCCGGTGTGGACCGCAATCCGGTCGGCGCGGGGTTCAAGATAATCGATCACCTCACGCATAATGTCTATGGCGGGCGCATGGCGCATTGGGGCAGTTTTTACGAGCGCGTCTTCAACTTCCGCGAAATCCGCTATTTCGATATTAAGGGCGAATATACAGGCCTGACCAGCCGCGCGATGACCGCGCCGGACGGCAAAATCCGCATTCCGTTGAATGAGGAGGGCCGCGGTGGCGGCGGGCAGATTGAGGAATATCTGCGCGCCTATAATGGCGAAGGGATTCAACATATCGCCTTTTCCTGCGATGATTTACCCGCCTGCTGGGATCGGTTGCAGGCGCTGGGCACGCCCTTCGCGCCGCCACCGCCCAGGGCCTATTATGACATGCTTGAAGAACGCTTGCCCGGCCATGGCGAGCCGGCTGAAGAACTGCAATCGCGTGGCATTTTGCTCGATGGATCGACGCAAGACGGCGACCCGCGTTTGTTGTTGCAGATATTCTCGCAAACCATGATCGGGCCCGTGTTCTTTGAATTCATTCAGCGCAAGAAAGACGAAGGTTTTGGTGAAGGCAATTTCACAGCTTTGTTCAAAAGCATCGAGCGCGACCAGATACAACGCGGCGCGTTGACGGTTGCGGAGCCAGCGACATGACTGCGCCCGTAAAGCTTGAACGGATCCACCACGTCGCCTATCGGTGTAAGGACGCAAAGGCGACAGCGGATTGGTATGCGCAGGTTTTGGGTATGGAATTCGCCACCGCCTTCGCCGAGGATCATGTCCCGTCCACCGGCGAATATGACCCGTATATGCATATTTTCTTGGATTGCGGCGGCGGCAATGTCGTTGCCTTTTTCGAACTGCCCAACCAGCCGGAAATGGGCAAAGACCCCAACACGCCGGCTTGGGTGCAACATATTGCGTTTGAGGTTGCGGACCTTGACGCGTTGTTGGCCGCCAAGGCGCATATTGAGGCGCAACGCATAGATGTGGTGGGCCCGACCTTTCACGGCATATTCCGGTCGATCTATTTCTTTGACCTTAATGGCCACCGACTGGAGCTTGCCTGCAACATCGGCACGCCCGACCAATATGCCGAATTGAAACGCGTCGCGCCGTTGATGCTGCAAGAATGGAACGAGACCAAAAAAGCCCCACGCCATGCCGATTGGCTTCATGTCGATCCGGATAAATCGTCCTAATTCGTAACGCCCGCGCGCAACGCCGCGATATGCTCAGGGCCAATCCCGCAACAGCCACCCAATATGGAGGCGCCTGCTGTGTGCCAGACGGCCGCGAAGCGGGCATAGCCTTCGGGCATCAAGTCCGCGCGGATCGGGCTGAGCCCCGAATTCGCTTCGGCATCGGCGGCCATGGGTGGGAAGGCATTGGCATACACGCCGATGCGGATCGCGCTGTCCGCACCGAGTTGCGCGCGCGCACTGCGGACGGCGGCTTCCATCACTTCAGGCTGGCTGCAATTGAACAGAAGCGCAGCGGCACCCACCTCTTGTGCAAGGCGGGCGGCTTCGGTCACGCTTTCGCCGGAGCGCAGAGTGGGGGCGTCGGTTGCGAAATCGTCCTCCAACGTGAACGAAAGCCATAATGCTTTGCCCGTTGGAGCGGTAAGCGTAGCGCAAAGGCGAGCCTCGGACAGTGACGACAGCGTTTCGGCAAGCCAATGGTCGATATATGGAGCAAGCGCGCCGATCAGGACATCAAGTATCGGACGGGCGCGATTAAGATCGACAAGATCCGGGCGGTAGGAGCCGCAAACCGGCGGGAGCGATCCGGCCACCTTTACCCCAAGCGGTGATGCATCCGCCACGTCGCGCGCCAATTGCCCCGCGCGCGCCGCAAGCGAAGCACCTTCGCGCGCAAAGCGCTCCGCGCCGATATGAAAGGGCACAAGGGCATAAGAATTGGTGGTTATGACATCCGCACCGGCATCAACATAAGCGCGGTGGACGGCGCTGACGAACTGCGGGGCTTCCATCAGCGCCAGCGCCGACCATTCGGGCTGGCGAAAGGGCGCACCACGCCGCGCAAGCTCACGGCCAGTGCCGCCATCAAGGATTAAAAGTGTATTGGTCATAGCATGCAAATTAGCATGTCGGGCATTGCAGCGACAGTGAGAGATTATCTATGGGTTCGCTGTGAGCGTGAGGTTGAACATGGGCACTTGCAACACGCCATGCCCACCGCCTAACGTAAGATGAATGGATGAGGACAAGCTTCATCGATATATTCAGCAATCAACGCCAATTTGTCGATGATGGACAGCTATTCGAAGTTTCTTTGCGCAGTGGGGATGAAATGGCCGATAAAAAATTTGATATCATCGTTTATGGGGCCACCAGCTTTGTAGGCCAGATCATCACACGCTACATGCAGGCGCAGTTTGCAGATGGATCGATCGCTTGGGCAATAGCAGGCCGCTCACGTAGCAAGCTCCAACAAGTTAGCGACGCGATTGGATTGTCAGGTGTTGAGATCATCGTTGCGGATGCGGCGGACGAAGATGCCTTGCGGAAAATCTGCGCCCAGACCACTGTCGTCATGTCAACGGTCGGTCCCTATGCGCTTTATGGCGACTTATTGGTAAAGGTCTGCGCCACAACGGGGACCCATTATTGCGATCTAACCGGCGAGCCACAGTGGATACGCAAAATGCAATTAAGGCATGAAGCCGACGCAATAAAAAGCGGCGCTCGGATCGTACATTGTTGCGGCTTTGATAGCATCCCGTCCGATCTGGGCGTGCATTTCCTTCAACGCAACGCATTGGAACAATTCGGCCAGACATGTGCGCGGATCGAAATGCGGGTGGTCAGCATGAAAGGCGGGGCGTCCGGCGGTACCATCGCCAGCATGATTAACATGGTGAAGGAAGCCGTGAGCGACGCCGAACTGCGCCGCGAACTTCAAGATCCTTATAGCCTATGTCCGCAGAACCATAAATTCTCGGTCACGCAGCCGGAGGTGAAGATTGCATATGATGCAGTCGCTGGCGGCTGGATTGCGCCTTTTATTATGGCGGGTATCAACACGCGGGTCGTGCATCGGTCCAATGCCTTGAGTAACAACAGCTACGGTTTAGAATTTGAGTATGAGGAAGCTGTCGTGACGGGCCAAGGGGGCTCTGGCAAGCGGAAGGCTAAAGCGGCGCATTGGGGCGTGAATGCCCTTATGATTGGCCTGGCTGTGCCGCCGATCCGCTGGCTGCTTGAAACACTTGTTTTGCCGAAACCTGGTGAGGGGCCAAGCGAAAAAGCCCAGCGTGAGGGCCAGTTTGACATTGTTTTCTTCGGTTCAACTGCACAAGGTGAGACCATGCAATGCCGCGTCACGGGAGACCGCGATCCGGGCTATGGATCCACCGCCAAAATGCTCTCTCAAGCGGCTGCTTGCCTTGCCAAAGACGTGACTGACTCGGTTCCGGGCGGCTTCTGGACGCCAGCAACGATTTTGGGCGATAAGTTAATCGAACGGCTTGAGGCGCATGCAGGACTTAGGTTTGAGAAACGCGCTTAGGCTGACATACATGACTATGCGCGCGGTGACCAATGCCGCAACCCGGCCGCATATGGAATGAAGGTCTGCCGCTATCACGGCGCAAAAAAGCCGGAGACAATCACGCGAGGCAGCCGACACTGGAACTATCAAGGTGCAGGTCAGACGCAGCATGAACGGCAGGAGCGCCATGAAATGGCAGTGTTCTTCCACGAGACTGAAGACCTTATGGCTAAGCTGGGGATACTAGCACCGGGATCGACACGCACGAGGGGAAGGAAACCAAAGGTCTGAAAGCTATCACTGCAAACTTGCTGCTTAATATCAACCTAAAAAATGAAGGCAAACACACCTGTTTTAACCTGACATATGTCCCAAATTATCTGGCGACAAACACTTAAAAAAATATCAATTGACACCTAAGGTACAGAGGTTTCCAATTAAGTTGGCATAGGCTTTTTTCCTCTGCATTTAATTTTGAAAGAGGGAGTGACTTTCATGAAAATACGAAAGATAGTCGTTGTTTCGGCCTTGTTCGCGTCCAATCTGATTTCCATACCCGCAATGGCCGATAACCATTCTAATTCTCAAACGGCCGTCGAAGCGGCTATTGAAGCGTATTGGGCTGCTCGAAATGCCCAAGATGCTGCAACAGTCGCCGAAATGGAAAGCCGGTCTGGCACACTGGCTACCAACTCCGATGGTAGTTTCCATAAGCCACTGACTATACCCACTGCTGAGCGTTGGGCAAAGAGCATGAAGGCAGGCGGAGGAATAACTGTTCCCCACTTTGTGGAGACGACGGAGCTCTCGCCAACTATCGTTTATGCGCGCTATTATGTTGAGGGTTTAGTCGGTGGTCGCGATGCTCCATATCGCACTCGGGTTACGGATGTTTGGGTAAAAGAAAAGGATGGTAAATGGCGCATGAAAGCTGGTCACTTCTCTAGTGCAGCATACGGTGGAACACACGTTACTGCGTCAACTGATTTTGAGGACTGATCTTCATACCGATTGATTTCGACGATTCTGGATGGCTAATTCTAAAACAGAATTGGCTGCGAAGACTGCGAACAGTTCCCCGTCGCCAAAAAATAGGTTTATCGGGGGTGGGGATAACATCGCTCCACCCCCGTCTCTTTGGTAGTATGAACCTGCAGTGTTGCCAGCGCCGCTCCAGTCCGTGCTAGCCAGTCGGGGTGTGGACGGCACCTAGACAGAAATGCCCTTGGGATAAACCCAGCTAACCGGACGCGCAGAATAATATGTAAGAAGGAACTGTGGGTCCCATCAGCTAGAATAGGAGGGTGCCACCCCGGTGGGGTCTCGGATGGCTAGGTTTTTTGAAGGGGCTTCGTCAGATGCGGCTATTACGGTGAGCAGAGCCAGAAACTATCACGCGAGGTGCAAACCATCCGCAGCATAGGCATGGCCAAGAAACACTTGAAGCGAAGGCAGAACGCAGCCAGCGGCTGGCCGAGTTACGCGAACTTGAGGCATTGTCATTTGCCTTGGGGTTAGCAGTGGGACCAAAGTGGCGGGGTCGTAAAGCAGGACGTCTTTATAGAAGCCTTTGACGCGCAGTATTTTACGTGGCTCAACCAAAGCAAACAACCCGAGCAGGCTGTCGAGTATTGGGCTTCGCAACACCGCAACACCTTATAATGCCCATCAGCTGTAACGAACGTGTAATAGCGGATCGATAGTCCCATAAAATCTAGTCTGGACTTAATTTGAGTTTCTCGATTGGCTAGCCAGCGTTTTATCGGGAGCAGGGTAGTGCTATTTTACAGCCGAGGCTTAGCAGTTTTCTTAATCGCATTATCTCTGTTTGGGCTCAGTTTTTCTGGTGCTGCTCAAGCTGATCCAATACCCTCGGAATTAGTTTTGACGGGCAAGCTGAGCGGCAAAGATCATCAAACTTACGTAAAGGCACCGTTTGAGGTCCCAGAGGGCGTTGAACGTATTACAATTGAATTTTCGTATACCGGCAAAGACCAAAGGACCGTCGTAGATTTAGGGCTTTATGATCCTAATGGTCTGCGGGGATGGAGTGGCGGCAACAAAACCTCGTTTACAGTTGCGCGTAATGACGCCAGCCCTTCTTATCTTCCGGGACCCATTTTGCCCGGCACATGGCACTTATTGCTTGGTATTCCTAACATCCGGAAAAACGTAGAGGCGACGTATACAGCGCGAGTTACTTTTACCGGCGGCGCTGCCGTGCCAATAACTGGATTTCTGAAAGCACCAATTGATGCAAAGCCAAATTGGTATCGAGGTGATTTTCACAGCCACACTGGGCACAGTGATGGCAACTGTAACAGCCTTTCGGGAAAGCGCATCCCATGCCCGGCATTTCGGACGCTTGAGGCAGCGCGCTTGGCAAATCTAAATTTCATATCTGTCACGGAACACAACACCGTATCTCACCACAGTGTGCTGCGCGAATTACAGGCATACTACGATACCCTTCTCATTATCCCTGGGCGAGAAATTACGACTTTCTTTGGGCATATGAATGCAATTGGTCCAATGGCACCATTGGAGTTCCAGCTTGGAAGCAATCAGTTGCCGATAGTTGATGATCTCAGCAAAGAGGTGAAACGACAGGGCGGCATCATATCCATAAATCATCCAGGAATGCCGTCGGGCGAAGATTGTATGGGATGCGGTTTTGTTGCACCTAACGTCGATTACTCGCTTTTTGATGCTGTTGAAATCGCGAACGGCGGAACGATGCATTTGGTGAAGTCAGCAGAGGGCATATTTAGCCATATTCCAAAATGGGAGAGCTTACTTAATGATGGCTTTCGGCTAACGGGTATTGGCGGCAGCGATAGTCATGATCCTGACGCATCGCTTGATAGGCAGCTTCCGGTTGGGCAACCAACAACAGTCGTCTACGCCAGAGAACTATCTCAATCCGGCATACTTGATGGAGTAAGAAGCGGCCGCGTGTTCATCGATGTCACCGGTAGCAGTCGGGCGATGGTCGACATGGTGGCAAAAGGTCCACGCACTATTGCGAACATGGGCAGCGTTATGGCTTTGCGTCCTCGGGAAAGCGCGTCTGTCATGATTGATGTCCGCAACTCAATGGAAGGGCGCGTTGAGTTGGTATTGGGCCGCGATGCCCCCTCGATTACATTATCCGACTCTCGCTTAGATGGTCGCGATCGCCAGCGCACGTTCATCGCACCATTTGCTGCTAAGCCTTATTGGGCGCGCGTCAACGTACGCGACACATCAGGTCGTTTAATATTAATTTCAAATCCAATCTATTTTAAACCCGATGTTCGATAGAGTTTTCAGATTTCCGTTACACTATTCACATTTCCGCTACACTAGTCACATTACCGTTACACTAACAACATATAGGACCCTCAACCAACTTTGAGTTGGTTTTTATCTACTGGGGGCCCCCGTGAAAAATATTGCACTTTTATTAACAAATGTTTCAGTTTTTGTTGCCTTGTCTGCTGCAACAGCAGCGCATGCACAAGAAGTTAACTCCGTAAACTCTGAAATTGAAGCAAAGGACATTATTGTCACCGGCCGTGCTGGTACAACGGACCTACGCAAGCGCGATTTATCTTACGCTGTCACAACGATTGATACCGACGCGCTGCGCCTTTTAGCACCTATTTCCACGGCTGAAGTGTTCAAAGCCATTCCTGGATTTTGGGTTGAAGCATCTGGCGGCGAAGCGTCGAACAACGTTCGTACCAGAGGCATTCCAACCGACGGATATTCTTCCGTGACCATTCAAGAAGATGGTCTTACGATCCAGCATGACGGTGGTCTCGGGTGGCTTAATGCCGACCAATCCTTCCGCGTTGACGAAACCATTGGACGCGTAGAGGCTGTTCGCGGCGGTCCTGCTTCGATCTTCGCATCAAACTCGCCAGGCGGCACAGTGAACTTCATCACACGCAAAGCAGGCGCGAAAACTGAAGGCACAATCAAATTTCAAGTCGGTGATTACGGGCAATACCGCACTGACTTCTTCTTAGGAAGTCCATTGGGCGATGGTTGGGGGTTAACCATTGGTGGCTTTTACCGGGCTGACCAAGGCGTTCGTGACCCAGGTTTTACACAGAATAAGGGTGGCCAAGTTCGTGTGGGTTTAAGCCGGACCTTTGACAATGGACGCATCGACCTAAACGTAAAGCATATCGATGATAATGTTGGTTTCTTGCTTCCTGTGCCATTGACTTTTGATCAGGCTGGGAAAGTTACTGGCGTCCCTGGTTTCGATGCTAATTACGGAACACTGGCTGGACCTGACAACGCGCTTTCAAGCTTCCGCAGTCCAAATGGCCCACGCGATTTTGATCTTACCAATGGCACCGACGTTAAATTAACAGCGATCACTGCAAAGGCTGAATTTGATTTAGGTTCCGGCTTTCAACTTCAAAACACTGCGCGTTACCGTACAAGCACAATCGTCCGTAACGGTCTTTTCCCAACCGGAAACATCGAAACGGCGCAAGCGCGCTTAAACAGTTTGCGCACTCAGGCGCTGGCTGCATTTCCAGGTGCGACCGATATCCGTTATCAATATGCAACCAACGGTGCTGCGTTCGACGTGGCCAACCAGAACGGGAATGGTCTTGTAGTAAGCGGCAACCTGCTTAGCGTTTCCGTCCCACTTAATGAGTTTACCAATGATCTTCGGCTGTTGCGAAAATTTGAACTAGCTGGTCAGACACATGATATTGCTATCGGTGCCTATTTTTCGAATTTTTCATATAATTACGACCGGTTCATGGCGACAGCAAACTTGGACGTTCGCGATCAAGCGCGCCGTCTTGACATCGTCGCCGTCAACGGTGCGGGCTCGGTTATTGGTAAAGCGACAGATAATGGCATACTGCGTTATGGGTCACTTTACGATAACGCCGCAATCGATGCGACCGTGCTTGCTTTCTATGCGTCGGACGAGTGGCAAGTTACGCCTAAGTTGCGGATTGATGCTGGGTTGCGGCACGAAAAAATCGACTTTACGGGTTCTGTCGAAGGCAAGCAGACCGTCGACCTTGGCGTAGCTGGGACTCTTGCCGATAATCAGTTCATTACTGGCACCGGCGTGTTTACACCGATTAAACGTGACTACAGCGACACAGGGTTTACCGTTGGTGTTAATTACCAGGCAATGGACAACTTGGGCGTATTTGCACGCTATACCAGCACATTCCGCTTACCATCTCCGTCGGAATTCCAAGGTAGTGCAGGAGACGCCCTCCGTACGGATATTCGAATTACACCAGTAACTATGGCCGAAGCGGGAATTAAGTATCAGTCGAGCTTATTTGAAGCGTACGCAACGGTTTTCAACACGAAGTTTACGAACGTCCGGTTTACCGACAATGTTTTCAGCTCTGCTACAAACACGTTTACGACACGGGTAGGTTATGCCGACACGCAAACATTTGGTGTTGAACTTGAAGGTATCATCCGCCCGACCTCGTGGGCAGACTTATCCGCCGCCGTATCATGGCAGGACCCGAAATATGAGAATTTCACGTTTACACAGAATGTGGGCGGTCGACCTGTCGTGGTATCGTATAATGGCAAGCAACTTATCCGTGTCCCTAAATTTGGTGCCCGGGTAGTTCCTGGTGTAAACCTACTTGATGGGAAAGCTCGCATTGAGTTGCCAATCGAGTATTACAGCGCGCGTTTTGCGGATATCGTAAATACACAATCGCTACCGGCATATACAGTGCTCAATCTTAATGCCCGCTGGAGCTTGAACGATGCAGTCTCGGTGTCAATTGCCGGGACTAACTTGACCAACGAGATAGGCCTGACAGAGGGCAACCCTCGTGCTGGACAATTTATATCGGGTGATGCCGGAGCACGCTATTTCTTGGCACGTCCAATACTTGGCCGGACATTCCGTATCACGCTTGGGTATCAATTCTAAGCTGATCAGGATGTAAACTGGAGGGCAGCGGTTCTGAGGAAATCTCAATCGCTGCCCAACCCGGGCAATAACAATTTTCATCACCCGTTTTTCAGTTTGAGGACTTAGGCAATCAGGATGCAGGAAGCTTTTCTAATCTTGAACGCAGCTTTTTTCTCGATCATTTGCCTAGTTGCAAATTCTAATTCCGTTCGACTATCCTGGGTGCTTGGGTCAGAGTGGCCAACGCGTAATGCTTTGTTTGCGACCTACAGCATCGCTTGCATTTTCTCTGCGGTTGTACTCCTTCTACCTTACCCGCTGTATCTAACGTCCCTACTCACGTTTAACGCTGCGGTTGTTCTCATTATTCCTGTTGGTTACCGATTTCGTGTACGCGGGTTGAGCGGAAATAAAGCTTGATGCTCGGCCGGATCCTAAAATTTGCATCATACGATATGGCGATTGACTTAGGTACGGCCAACACCATCGTGCATGTGCCTAGCCGCGGTATAATATTGAATGAACCATCTGTCGTTGCAATTGAAACTATCAATGGTGTGAAGCGGGTTAAAGCTGTTGGCGACGAGGCCAAACTTATGGTGGGTAGAACACCGGCGCATATAGAAGCAATCTGGCCGCTTAGAGACGGCGTAATCGCTGACATTGAAGTCGCAGAGGCGATGATCAAGTACTTCATCGGGAAGGTGTACGGTCGACGAAGTTTTTTAAGGGCTCCCGAGGTTGTTATATGCGTACCCTCGGGGGCTACTTCCGTCGAGCGCCGTGCTATTAGAGATGCAACATCAAATGCGGGGGCAAGGGAAGTGCACTTGATCCTTGAACCTATGGCAGCTGCCATCGGAGCCGGGCTACCAGTTGCAGAACCTATTGGATCGATGGTCGTCGATGTGGGTGGCGGCACTACGGAAATCGCCGTACTCTCTCTGCGCGGCCTTGCCTACACAGCATCTGTTCGCGTCGGCGGGGACAAGATGGACGATGCAATTGTGTCTTATGTGCGCCGACACCACAATATGCTCATCGGAGAAACAACTGCAGAGCATATAAAAAAGGAAGCTGGCGTGGCACGTCGTCCAACAAAAGGACATGGGGAGACGGTAAGCATTAAGGGGCGTGACCTTGTTAACGGCCTGCCCAAAGAAATCACGATTAACCAAATGCAGATTGCAGAGGCACTATCGGAACCTGTCGGTGCTATCATTGAAGGCATTAGAATTGCTCTTGAGAATACAGCGGCAGAACTCGCGGCAGACATCGTAGGCCAAGGTATTGTGCTTACGGGCGGAGGGGCCCTTTTGAGTGGGTTGGATGATGCAATTTGCGAGGCAACTGGATTACCGGTGATGGTTGCAGACGACCCATTAACATGCGTTGCAAGAGGCACGGTACTCGCTCTGGAAAATGAACAGTTTCGTATATTTACCCATTAGTTCTTCTGGCTTGGCCGGAAGTAGCAGAACGCTTGCCGTTCGCAGCCAATCGAACACTCTGGATCGTTGTAGTGAACCGTTCTAACTCAGCGTCATGCGTTGCGGTCGCTGCTCGCGCTGCTCCAGACCGTGCTGGCTAGCCGGGGTATGGGCAACATCTAGACAAAGATCAGGGTGGTGAGGGCCGCTATTGAAACCCAGCTAACCGAACGCGCAGAATAATATGTAAGAAGGAAGCTCGGGTCCCATTAACCAGAAATGGGGGGTGCCACCCCGGTGGGGTCTCGGTCGGCTAGGTTTTTGAAGGGGGTGGGGGGTAAGTGCGTGGCACGTGCCACGGATACTCAAGTGATAGAGGTGTCCGTCAAAAGTCCGACCTACATTTCGATATCCCCGAAGGGAGTAGAATTAACCCATTGAAATAAATGGTAGACGCTGAGGGGTTCGAACCCACGACCCGCTGATTAAGAGTTAAAAAATCACAACAATCATAGCGTAACAATGTAAAACCCTTTTTGCAATCAAAGGCACTGATTTACAATGGTTAAATAGATGTGTTAGGCAGTGTTTATAACGCAAGGTATCAAGGCAAATCATAGAATTTTGATACCCCAGCGTTACCCTCAAAAATAAACGGGTAGCACTGCAAATGAGTAAACGACTAACCGATGCGTCGATAAACAGCTTGCCCAACCCTGCTGTGCGGCGAGAAATCCCTGCTGGTATCACCGGGCTGTATTTAGTCGTTCAACCATCTGGTGTGAAATCTTGGGCTGTGCGGTATCGCTTCAATGGCAAACCCATCAAGATGGTGCTGGGGCGTTATCCGATGATGACGCTGGCAGATGCTAACGCTGGCGCGGTAGCGGCTTTGCGGGATGTTGCATTAGGAAACAACCCTGCTGCGGATGCGTTAAGGGCGAAGGCTACCAAGAGTGAGATAGAAACAGACAGGCGAAACAAGATGGATACGCTTGTCGCAGAATATCATCGT
This sequence comes from Sphingomonadaceae bacterium, assembly GCA_021741065.1. Lineage (GTDB taxonomy): Bacteria > Pseudomonadota > Alphaproteobacteria > Sphingomonadales > Sphingomonadaceae > Sphingorhabdus_B. The sequence continues at coordinate 21,577 of JAIOYN010000019.1, forward strand.
CGTGCTCTTTCCAAGCTAAAATCAGGCAATCAGGCTTTAGACTTCCTGACGCGCCTAGCCCTGCAGCCATGGGAAGCCAAAGGGATAAAACACGGCGGTTGGGCTGACAGCGACATACAAAGCATCCACAAACGCGATGTTCGCGAACTGGTGGAAAAAATCTCCGATAGCGGGCGCGACGTCAGCGCTAACCGTGTGCTTGCGCATTTGTCTGCCTTCTTTAATTGGGCAGTGCGGCGCGATGTCATGGAGGCAAATCCTGCGTCGAATGTTGCAAGGGCAGTAAAAGAGGA
>JAIOYN010000020.1 GCA_021741065.1 Sphingomonadaceae bacterium
GCATCACCACATCGCAATCACGCAATATGTCTTTTACCTCGCCGCCATAAGCGCCGCCATTCATGCGCACAAATCCGCCGACGGTGCCAGGGATAGAACGCAGAAATTCTAGGCCAGATATGCCTTTATCGCGCGCGGTGGATGATACCAATATGCCCGACGCCCCGGCCCCACACTCCAGCGTAATTGCATCAGTGCAGGCAACCTTGGCAAAGGCCTTACCGAGCCGAACAACGACACCCCTGACGCCACCATCGCGGACGATAAGATTTGATCCTAAACCAAGCGCCATAACTGGTGTGGCGGGGTCAAGATCGCGCAAAAAGGACTGGAGATCAGAAATGTCTTTGGGCTCAAAAAGATAATCCGCGCTACCGCCCGATTTGAACCACACCAATGGCGCCAACGGAGCGCCTTGGGTCAGTCGTCCTTTTACGTGCGGCAGAAGCGGCGTGGTCATGCACGCAATGCCTTTACGGAGTCGGCAAGACCAGCGGCCCATTTGGTTATGTCGCCAGCGCCCAAGCACACGACAATGTCATTGTCCTGCACCACTTCAGCCAACTTGCGCGCCAAGTCCCCCGCGTCCGTCACGGTCGCAGCGGAACGATGCCCCCGCGCTTTAATGCCATGCACAAGCGCATCTGCATCAATGCCGTCAATTGGCGCCTCCCCTGCGGCATAAACCGGCGAGATGAACACCATGTCGGCATCATTAAATGCTTGTTGGAAATCATCCATATGGTCACGCAATCGCGTAAAGCGGTGCGGCTGTGCCACAGCAATCACACGCCCCTGCGCACCTTCTCGTGCAGCAGACAGCACGGCGCGAATTTCGACGGGATGGTGGCCGTAATCGTCAATGATTGTCACACCATCCACTTCGCCGACCTTAGTAAAGCGCCGTTTTACACCGCCGAATTTGTCGAAACCATGGGCAACGGCCACATCGCTCATCCCCATTTCTAGACCGACAGCAACAGCGGCGAGCGCGTTTTGTACATTGTGGCGACCCGGCATGGGAAGTTGGATATTCTTTATAGTGCGTAGCGACCCGTCGCGGGCGCGGACCACAACATCGAAGCTATTACCGCCGGGATGTGGGGTAACATTTTCGCCGCGAATGTCCGCCTGCGCGGAAAAGCCATATGTAATGATCCGGCGATCGCGGATCTTGGGCAAAATCGCCTGCACTTCGGGATGGTCGAGGCACATGATTGCCGCGCCGTAAAATGGTACGTTTTCCACAAATTCGACAAAGGCGTTTTTGATCGCGTCAAAATCGCCATAATGATCGAGATGTTCCGGGTCGATATTGGTGACGACCGCTAGGGTGCCATCAAGCCGCAGGAAGCTGCCGTCGCTTTCATCCGCCTCAACAACCATCCAGTCGCTTGCCCCAAGGCGAGCGTTGGAGCCGTAGCTGTTGATGATACCGCCGTTGATCACTGTCGGGTCAATGCCGCCATGATCCAGCATCGCAGCAATCAGAGATGTCGTCGTCGTCTTGCCATGTGTACCAGCCACGGCGACCGTGTTCTTCAACCGCATCAATTCGGCGAGCATTTCAGCGCGGCGCACCAAAGGTATACGCCGTTCCAAAGCGGCGTCGCGTTCTGGGTTGCCTTCCTTCACCGCCGTCGATGTTACGACCACTGCCGCTTCGCCCAGATTTTCGGCGCTATGACCAATCATCACCTTGATGCCGCGTTGACGCAGGCCTTCAATGACATAGCTGTCAGCGATATCACTGCCCTGCACTTGGTAGCCCAAATTGTGCATGACCTCCGCAATGCCCGACATGCCGATGCCGCCAATGCCGACGAAATGCACAATCCCGATATCGGTTGGAACACCTCTCATGCTGCATTCTCTTTGGCAAGTGCGGGGGATGGGTTGAAACCGCCACTGGATTGGGATTTTGATTTTATTCCGTGCATGATTGGGGCGCGACCGAAGGATTCGACCAGGTCGGCAAGATCCGCAACCGCATTGGGCCGGCCGCAGCTTTTGGCGGCCTTGGCTGCATTTTCCATCGCACCGGGCTCCAATGCGATCATTTGGACCTGCTTTGCGAGTTCAACTGCCGTGAAGGCCGGCTGCGCAATGGCGCGCGCACCCCCCGCTTCAACCATTTCTTTGACGTTGTAGCTTTGGTGATCATCGGTTGCACTCGGCAGCGGCACCAATATTGCCGGCCGGCCAGCGCATGTCAGCTCTGCAATCGTCGATGCCCCTGCCCGCGATACGACCATATGCGCCCAGCCAAGCCGCTGCGGCAAGTCAGGCAAATAGGTCGCCAGCTCAGCTGGAATATCATGCGCTGCATAAGCCGCACGCACGGCGTCAATATCCTCAGCGCGGCATTGCTGCGTCACTTGCAAACGCCTCCGTAAACTGATCGGCAAGATCGACAACCCGTGGGGCACGACATCGGAAAGCACCGTCGCGCCCTGGCTCCCGCCCGTAACTAGCACGCGGAAAATACTGTCGGCGGATAACGTTGGATAAGGCTGGTCCCGCAAATCAAGCACCTCTTCGCGGACCGGGTTACCAACCAGATGCACCTTATGGGCATAGCGTGGCGACAGGCGAAGCACGTCGGGATAAGCGGTGGCGATGGCGTTCACTTGGCGTGCGGTGAAACGATTGACGCGACCAAGCACGGCATTTTGTTCATGGATAATCGTCGGTATTTTCTCGGCAAAAGCACCCAGCAATGCTGGAAATGCTGGATAACCGCCAAAGCCTATCACGGCGCTTGGTGCAAAATCTTTGTAAAGGCCGCGCGCCATAGCGCGGCCTGCGGCAATCGCCTTTAAGCCAGGAAGCCAACTGGCCGGGTTTTTCGTGATACGACCAGCGGGCAACTTGTGTGTTGCCATATTATCCGGGCAGCCCGGAATTTTGGCCCCGCGCTCGTCGGTGATCAACACCACATGATGGCCCCGATTGATCAGTTCCTGTCCCAGCGCAAAGGCAGGAATCAAATGCCCACCAGTACCGCCAGCAGCCAACACATAATGCCTAGAAATGGTCATGACCTAAGTCCCTTCACCATATAAAGCGACCGGTCAAGATATGGGTTTCGCTTCGTCAATGCGAGTATGAGGCCGCAAGTAATCGAAAGCGCAATGATAGACGATCCGCCGTAGCTGATGAAAGGCAAAGTCATCCCCTTTGACGGAAAAACACCCAAATTCACAGCAATGTTAATCATCGCCTGTCCGCAAAACTGCGCACCGAGGCCTGTGACGGCCATGACCACAAACTGATCTTTCTCATCCAAAAGGCGGATGATGATGCGGACCAAAATCGCGAAATACAAAATGGCAATGACCATGCAGGCCAAAAGGCCGAATTCTTCACCAATGACCGAGAAAATATAGTCGGTATGCCCCTCAGGCAGCGAATATTTCTTTATGCCAAGCCCGGGGCCAAGGCCAATAAAGCCCCCGTTGGTTAAGGTAGCCATCGCCATTTTGTCATGTGTCAGCCCTTCCGTACCAAAAATCCACGCGTCTATTCGCTGCGTTGCTACGGGGTAGAAGTTGTAGGCCAGTAGGATGAACACAACGCCGCTGACAACGAGGAACCACAACCGGCTTGCCGGCACGCCAGCGACCATCATCAGGGCAAACCAAGTACCCATGAACAAGATAGTTTGTCCAAGGTCCGGTTGAAGCAAGAGGAAAAAACACACAAGACCAGTGGCGATGCTAGTAAGGAAAAGAACGGGCAAGCTTGGGTCTTTCAGCCGCCAGCTAATAATCCACGCCATCATGACGGCGAAAAAGGGTTTCAGAAATTCAGACGGCTGAAGCCCCGCAAAACCTGGGCCAATCCATCTTTGTGAGCCGTTCACCTCGCGCCCCAACAGGGGCACCAAAGCAAGCAGAACAAAAAAGATGCAGAAGCCGTAGACGGCAAACCGCCGCGCTTGCTCGCGCGGCGACATTGATACGAGAAGCATGACCGGGACACCAATCAGAACCCACATCAATTGCCGATAAAAGAAATAGAGCGAAGAAAGCTGGGTCGTTGAAGAAGACAGCCGCTGCGCACCCGCTGGAGACGCGGCAGCGACGGCCAGCAACCCAATGGCAATCAGCACCATCATCAACGACAGCAACACGCGGTCGAGCTCCCAGAACCACACGCCCAAGGGCGAACGGTCACCACGGCCCAATCGGTTGGCAAAGCCGATCTTGCCGGTTTTGGCCGCAAGAACCCAGGGAGCCTCTTTTTGGTCGCTCATAATGCTTCCACAATCGCGCGGAACGCATCGCCGCGAGCTTCGAAGTCTTTAAACTGGTCAAAGGACGCACATGCGGGCGAAAGCATGATAACGTCGCCGGGCTGCGCCTGCGCTGCTGCAGAATGCACGGCTGCGCCCATCATCTCGCTGCGCTCCACAGGCATATATGGCGATAACAATTTATGGAACAAAGGCCCGGCTTCACCAATAGTGTAAGCCTTCACGACATGGCCGAAATTGGGGATGCATTCGTCCAGATTATCAGTCTTTGGCAAGCCACCAACAATCCAATGAACGCGCGGATAAGAGGCCAAAGCGGGCGCGGTAGACGCCGCATTCGTTGCCTTGCTGTCGTTGATAAACAATATCCCGTTCCGTTCGGCAACAACTTCCATCCGATGGGTAAGCCCGTTGAAACTACGCATAGCTGGCCGCCATTGCGCCTGGGTCAGGCCTAAGGATTCAACGATGGCAATGGCCACCGCAATATTCTGCAAATTATGGGGCCCTTGAAGCGCAGGCCATTCAGCCTGGCCGGTTACCGATTGCGGATCGGCAAGGTGCACACATTCTGCCCCACGCCGCGCGAGCACTTCGTTGTAAACGCGTTCGGTATCAGCGTCGCCTTTGCCAAACACAGCAAACTCTTTGCCCGACTGCATTTCAAACAGCCGCGCTTTCGAGGCCATATAGCTGCCATAACCATCATAGCGGTCGAGATGGTCTGGCGAGAGATTGATGAGCGCAGCGGCATCGCAGGCGAGGCTGTGCGTAATGTCAATCTGGTAGCTGGAAAGCTCAAGCACATAAACGCCGCCTGCGGGCAATGGCACTTGCGACAATATTGGCAAGCCAATATTGCCTCCCATGCAGACCGGAACCGACGCGCTTTCCAGCAGATGATGCACCAACGCCGTCGTCGTGGATTTACCGTTGGTCCCTGTAATGCCCACGACACGGTGCGGCGGCAGGTTCGGCCGCGCCATAGCAAACAATTCGATATCGCCAATCAGCGGGATGCCTGCCGCCTTTGCCTTATCCGCGATAGGGTGTCGGTTGATGGGAACGCCAGGCGAAACGACAATGGCCGCATGGCCCGTTAAGTCGCTGAACAATGGATCGGCAATCGTTGCTATGTCGGCAACCTTGGCGCGCGCGCCTTCATCATTGTCCCATGCCAAAACTTCAGCCCCGCCCGCGAAAAGCGCATGCGCCGCCGAAAGGCCCGAGCGCGCAAGTCCCAATATTGCGAACTTCCGGTCTTTAAAGGCGGGGGTGGTGATCATCTGAGTTTGAGGGTTGATAGCCCCGCAAGCGCCAATACGAAAGCCACAATCCAGAAGCGAATGACAACGGTTGGCTCAGACCATCCAAGCTGTTCAAAATGGTGGTGAATTGGTGCCATGCGAAAAATGCGCTTGCCCGTCCGCTTGAACCAAAATACCTGGATGATGACCGATAACGCCTCCACAACGAAAAGTCCGCCAATGATTGCAAGGACAAATTCGTGATGCGCTACAACCGCAATTGCACCCAGCGTTCCGCCGAGGGCCAAGCTTCCGGTGCCGCCCATGAACACCGCAGCGGGTGGGGCGTTGAACCACAAAAAGGCAAGTCCAGCGCCCACAATCGCGCCGCACAGCATAGCGAGATCCCCAGCTCCCAAAAAGAACGGAATACCCAGATATTCGGCATATTTTACATTGCCTACCATGTAGACGATCAACATAAAAGCAATGGAGGCAATGATGACGGGCATGGTCGCAAGGCCATCCAAGCCGTCGGTTAAGTTCACCGCATTGCCAAAAGACACAATGACAAACGCCCCAAAAGGCACATACCACCAGCCCAAGTCGATAACGGGACCATTGACGAAGGGCAGATACAAATTACCGCCCGATTGCCAGACGATCAACGACACCGCGACGCCGGCAATGGCAAATTCCCACAACAAGCGGACCTTACCGGACACACCCTTGTGGCTGCGTTTTTTGACCTTGTCATAATCGTCAAGAAATCCAACGATTCCAAAACCAACGGTTACCAGTAAACAGGCCCAGACATATATGTTTTTCAGGTCCATCCACAAAAGCATCGAAATGCCGACCGACACCAGGATCATCAGCCCGCCCATCGTCGGTGTACCGACTTTCGCAAGGTGCGTTTGCGGCCCATCGCTGCGGATGGGTTGGCCCTTGCCCTGACGGACACGCAGCATACTGATAAAGCGTGGCCCAATCAGCAAGCCGATTATCAACGCCGTGGCAATCGCCGCGCCCGACCGGAAGCTGAGATAGCGAATGAGGTTAAAAACACCGGGAAACCCAAGATATTCGGCCAAAAGATATAGCATCAGTTTTTTCCACCCGTCAGCGCGTTGACGATAGAGGACAGTCCCATGCTATTGGAACCTTTGACCAAAACCGTGTCTGATGCGCAAAGAAATTGTTGCAGAAGGATAAGGGCCTCCTGCGCGGTCGCGCAATGCGCGAATTCCTTAGGTCCCTCAACCCCTGCTTTTAACTCATTAGCGAGAATTTCCATCTCTTTACCGACGAGGATCGCAAAATCGACCTTTGCGGTGACCAAGGGCACAGCAAGCGCGCGGTGATAATGATCACTCTTATCACCCAATTCCTTCATTGAACCTAAAACAGCTATACGCCGCCCGCCGCCCGACAGCCCCAGCTGGCCAATCGTCGCGGCCATGGATGCTGGGTTGGCGTTGTAACTTTCATCGATCACATGAACGCTGCCACCCGCAATCGCCACATCATACCGGGCGCCCCGTCCGGATAGGCCACCCATTTCGGCCATGGCCAGACCCGCAGAGGCCAAATCACCACCCGCGGCAAAGACAGCGGCCAACACGGCCATGCTGTTCGCAATCCAATGCTGACCGGGTTGCGACAAAGTAAAGGACAGCATTGCGTCGCATACTTTTGCGTTGATCAGCGTCCCATTATGGGGCGTATTAAGATGGTCGATAACACGAACATCGGCGTCTGTGCTGAAGCCAAAGGACAAGATTCTGTTAGTGTGCCGTTCTGCTGCCGCGCGCAGACGCGGATAATGCACATTGTCTGCGGGTAAGATCGCCGTACCGCCTTCTACCAAGCCTTCGAATATTTCAGCCTTGGCATCGGCGATGCCGCTTTCATCTTTGAAAAATTCAATATGCGCAGGGGCAATTGTTGTGATGATAGCAACTTGGGGCCTTACAATATGGCTCAACCCACGCATTTCGCCTGCATGGTTCATACCCATTTCGAAAACACCAAAATCACAATCGGCGGGCATCCGCGCTAGGCTTAAGGGCACACCGACATGGTTGTTGTAGCTTTTCACCGAACGATGTGCCCGACCGCGTGAACAACGGTCCAACGCGGAGAACAAGGCTTCCTTCGTGCCGGTCTTGCCCGCAGAACCCGTCACGCCAATAATCTTCGCCTTGGTCCGCGCGCGCGATGCGTGACCCAATGCCTCCAATGCCTGCATGGTATCGGCGACAAGGATATGCGGGTGCGACACGGGCTGCGAGACAATTGCGCCAGCTGCGCCATTGGCAAAGGCCTTGTCGACGAACAAATGCCCGTCAGTCTCGGCGCCCTTCAACGCCAGAAACAAGTCGCCTTTGCCGATTTCACGCGAGTCAAAGGCAACGCCCGTCACGTCAAAATGCCCTGATGCCGTGCCGCCGGTCGCAGCGCGCAATTCCTCAAAGGTCCACAATGGGGTCATGCGGCACATTCCCGTGCAACTTCAACATCATCAAAGGGTAGGACGCGGCCCATTATAATTTGTCCCTGTTCATGCCCCTTGCCCGCGATCAGGACGATGTCATCCGGCTCGGCATGTTCAATGGCAAAGGCAATCGCGTAACGCCGGTCGCCAATTTCATGTGCGGCCTTGGCACCAGCCATCACGTCCGCCCGGATAAGCGACGGATCTTCGCTTCGTGGGTTGTCGTCGGTGACAATCACAATGTCGGAATCCGCCACAGCCACCGCGCCCATTTCGGGACGCTTGCCGGTGTCGCGATCGCCGCCTGCACCAAATACGGTGATGAGCTTACCCTTGGTATGGGGGCGCAAGGCCGCAATCGCGGCGCGCAGACCGTCGGGTGTATGCGCATAATCAACGTAGACCGGTGCGCCGCTTTTGGTAATAACCGCGCGTTCCAACCGGCCGCGCACAGGCTGCAGCCTCGCCAGATGCGACAGCAAGCTTTCAATCTCTCCACCGCTTGCCATGACCACGCCCACCGCGACCAACGCGTTGGCGGCTTGATATGCGCCGATCAGCGGCAGTTTCACCTTATGCACATCGCCTTGAATACGCAGTTCAAGCGTCTGCCCAAGCTGCGTCGGTTGGCGCGACAATAATTGGATGCCCTTGCCCTTTTCACCCACTGTAATCAGACGGATTTCCCGTTTGCGCGCGCGGGCAATAGCTTTTTCGGACCAGACATCATCGGCCCAAATGACGGCGCAACCACGTTCGTCGATGACCTCATCAAACAACCGCATCTTGGCTTCAAAATACGCTTCCATTGTCCCGTGATAATCGAGATGATCGCGGCTTAAATTGGTAAAGGCAGCAACCGACACCGGAACGCCTTCGCTGCGATATTGGGACAGGCCGTGGCTTGACGCCTCGAATATCGCATGGCTGACGCCTTCGCGTGCCAGACCCGACATATTGGCAAGAAAGGTCACGATGTCAGGCGTCGTTAGTCCAGTCTTGGCCTGATCCGACGCCGTGGTGATACCCAAAGTACCAATAGACGCCGCATTATGCCCCGCCATCCGCCAAAGCTGCCGTGTAAGTTCTGCGGTTGATGTCTTGCCATTGGTTCCGGTGACGGCTGCAACATGGTCTGGAAAAGGTCGGAAGAATTGTGCCGCAAGACGCGCGAAAGCCTGGCGCGGGTTGGTTTCAACAATATGCACTGCCCCGCGCACGACGGCTTCGGGACGGGCAACAACGGCGACAGCACCAGCGGCAATCGCATCATCGATAAAATCTTCGCCGTTAAATGCGGCGCCCTGAAATGCACCGAAAACGGTGCCGGGCGCAATCTTCCGATGGTCGATGGCAAAGCCGGTCACTATACTGTCGGCAAATGCCGCATCGGCACCGCTTACCAATTGCCCGAGCTTCACTATTGCTCTCCCTTTGCCTTCCACAGTAAAGGCATCAGTTCGGATACATCAACATCACGTTTCATATCCGGAATGATCCCCACGAACGGACCAATGCGCGTCACTGTTTTCTGCACGACAGGTGCAGCCGTATAGCCTGCGGTCCGCTGAAAGCTGGAGGCCTCCGTACCCTTTGGTTCGTCCATCATGACAAGGACTACATAACGCGGGTTGTCCATCGGGAATGCAGCGGCAAAGGTCGCAACCACCAGATTGCGGCTATAGCCGCCAATGCCGGGCTTTTCAGCAGAACCAGTTTTGCCGCCAACGCGATAGCCCAAGGCGTCGGCTTTCTTACCAGTCCCGTCAACGACAATCATTCGCATCATTTGACGCATACGCGCGCTGGTCGCAGCCTTAAACACGCGTTTGCCGGGGATTTTCGTGCCGGGCTTCGTTTTGAACATTGTCGCCGGGCGATAGATACCGCCATTGACCATCGCGGCATAAGCGCTCGCCAAATGCAAAGGCGTGACCGAAATACCATGGCCATAGCCAACGGTCATGTTTGTAAGGCGGCCCCATGTTTTGGGATAAAGTGGCATCGCCTTTTCCGCCAGCTCAATATCGGGGCGCGCATTGAAATGCATTGTGCGTAACATCGCATCCATGCGGGCTGCACCCAAATTGTCGGCAATTTGCGCAGTCACAATGTTCGAGCTGTGGATCAGCGATTCTGGCGCGTTCATCCAACGTTCCGAAGGGTGCGAGTCCCGAATTTTGAACTTGCCAACCTGAAGCGGCCTTGTCGCATCATAACGCACCGAAAGGTCACGCACAGTGCCTGCATCCATCGCCGCAGCCACGGTTAACGGCTTGAAGGTGGAACCAAGCTCATAGACGCGGTTGGTGACATTGTTGGTCTGCCGCGTAATCGGGTAGCGACCATCAACGATGGGCTGCCCGTCATCAGGAATGTTGGCGAAGGAAGGGCGGTTCGGGTTGAACGATGGCAAGGTGGCCATGGCAATGACTTCGCCTGTTTGCACGTCAAGGATGACGCCCGCCGCGCCTTTAGCGGACGTTGCGGCCATGCCGGAAGCAAGCTCGCTTTCCAGCGCGGCTTGCACGCGCACATCCAATGCAAGATTCAGCGGCGCGGAACGCTTTGATGGGTCGCGCAGATAGTCATTCATGACCCGCTCCATACCCATAGCACCTTTGCCGTCGCGGTTTACAAAACCAAGGACATGTGCGGCCATATCATGCTGCGGGTATAGACGGGTGGCCTCACGCGGGAACTCGATGGCGATTTCGCCAAGGCTATGTACCTGCCGAACTTGCTCTGGCAACGCGCGTTTTCGCAGATAGCCCGGCTTGTCTGCGGTCAATTTGGCATAGAATTCTGAAGCTGGTGTATCGGGGAAGATACCCGCCAATTGGTTCGCCAATTGCTTACGATCGCCCAGAATATCTTCAGGCTTTACCCAGATCGCATAGCCATAGATGCTGCGCGCCAGAGGAATGCCGTTGCGGTCCACAATGTCGCCCCGTTCCGGCACATATTCAGTGCTGGTCGCACCATAAGCCCGCGTGCTTTCAAACAATGCCAAGGTAGCCAGACGACCAATCAACAACACGACAAACATGCCAAAGGCCAGCAACAAGATAAGCATGCGCCAAAACCCGTGCGCCGCAAATGGTGGCGGACTGAATCCGCTTTTCCGAGTGGTTGTGCGGGCCAGTTGGGGATTCATTACCGGCGGCGTTCGTTCGCGGACTTAGCCGAAATGTCCCGCAACAGATCATCGGACAAAAGCGTGTCGTCCATTCGCGCCAGTCGCTCGGTCCGGGTCTGTTCAACCTTTGGCGCGACAGGCTTTGGCGCGGCGCGCTTTGCCGGATCGGCAAAAATCGGCGTCGCAACGGCTGCCGCAATCGCGGTCGACTTTTTCACTACAGCCTCAATGGTGGGCGCAGGATGGGCCTGGTTCGCGCTCGGCGCAACGTCAATATCTGCGGAAGCCATCATCACAGGTTTCGTTTCTTGCAAATCTCCGGTCAGTTCTGCAAGCGCTGCTTCACCATTGACAAATTGCTGCGCCAATGGCGGCTGATAGCCGTACAATAGCTCATTCCATTCCTCCAGTTGCTGAAGGCTAGCACGTGTCCGGATTTCAGCTTGCAGGAAGCTGATTTCGCGCTTCGTTTCAAGAATCTCGCGATCGACTGCAACCAAATCGCTGTGCGTCGCTGCAACATTGAGCGACAATGGGTACAACAGAATGGCAACCATGAAAACCAAAGCCAACCAGCCCAGATTCTGAAGTCTTTTCATTGCGAGACTCATGCTGCAAGTCCTCCTGTTACCCATGCGGGTGCGTGTGTACGGGTTGCGGAACGTAAAGTTGCCGACCGTGACCGTGGATTGCGGGTCAATTCGGCGTCCGATGGCCTCATTGCCTTGTCCGCCTTATCAAAAGTGGGTGACGGGCGATCACTGCCAAGCAATGGTACATGGCGCGAACTTGCGGCTTCGGCACCGCTGCGGCGGCGCAAGAATTGCTTTACGATGCGGTCTTCAAGGCTGTGGAAAGTAACAACAGCCAAGCGACCACCCGGCTTCAACATACGTTCGGCAGCCTCAAGGCCATCCGTCAACTCTTCCAATTCGCGGTTTACATGAATGCGAATGGCCTGGAAGGCCCGAGTAGCAGGATCTTTCGGTGCGCCAGGCTTATGACCAACTGCCTTGCGAACAATCGCGGCCAATTGCGCAGTGGTTTCTATCGGCCGCGCGGCAACAATAGAACGCGCTATACGGCGTGAACGATGCTCTTCGCCATAACGGTAAATGATATCGGCAATGTCAGCCTCTTCGGCTTCGTTGACGAAATCTGCCGCTGTCATGCCATCCTGACCCATGCGCATATCTAAGGGGCCATCCTTTTGGAAAGAAAAGCCGCGCTCGGCGCGATCAAGCTGCATCGACGAAACGCCAATATCCAATACGACGCCATCGACCGACGAAATATTGTCAGCCATCAGGACATCGTCCATGTTAGAAAAACAGGCCGCGTAAAGACGCAAAGCGCCTTCGCTGCGGCCTGCAAGGTCTGCACCTTCTTTAAGGGCATCGGGATCGCGGTCGAACGCGTAAACGCGCGCACCGCCAGCCAGTATCGCTTGGCTGTATCCACCTGCACCGAAGGTACCATCCACGATCTCAGCACCAGGGGTGATGGCGAGAGAGTGAATTACTTCATCCAGTAAGACTGGAATATGGGGGGCTGGAGCGCTCATTTGTCGCGCTTTGCCTGGGACAGCCAATAATTCAGCTCGTCCTTAACGGGGTTGAATGCTGCAGGCGCGTCTTTCAGGAAGACGTCAGGGTTCCACAGCATGAAATGCGTTGTCGCACCAAAGAAGAAGGCGCGATCGTCAATGCGGCCGAAATGCTTGAGCATTGGCGACAGAACGAAGCGACCACTGGCTTCAAAAGCGGTCTCAAAAATGGAGGATGCCGAAACGCCTGCGATTTCGCGGTCAAATTCGGTACCGCGATTAACGGCGCTTTGCCATTGCGCTTCGATATCAGCGCGCAACTTAAGCCGCTCGGAACCGCCAAAACCAATCAGACACGGCAAGGTGGAATGGCGCGATATACACACGCTGTTGCTGCCGCTGGATTGCTGAACGCTGTCGCGCAGTTCGGCAGGAATGGTCGTGCGGCCTTTGGCGTCGACATTCGACACCCCCGAACCTGCATAGACGACCAAAGCTGACACTAACCGCACACCCCTTCAAAAAGGGCGCAGATCTCTAATCATGGCGAAGCACATCGCCATGCGGACGCCGTAACGACCGATAGAATCAGGAATCCACCCCTTGAACACTGTGCATAGCAAGGGATTTCATGGATGAAAAGAGGGATTTTATGGAAAAATTATATATTTTTTGGCGAAAACGTTAGTATTTCCCTACTTTGTGTACACTGCTCCCAATTTAGTTTGCATAATGGAGTCAATTTTATCGCACCCAAATCGTCAAAATCGCGTGCTTTGCGGACAAAATCGGTGCCTTTTCCTTCCCTGTCCGTCATTTTCCCACAAAATCCCCGTCCAACCCCTTATTGTCGTGCAGAGCCGACAAAAGCGCTTGCAACATGGCGATATTGGCAAATTCATCCTTGCCGGTGAGGATCCGCATCCCTTGACCCTCCCAAAAGGCGGCATCGAGAAAATCGGCATCAGCCACTAGAACGGCGCGCCCTTTACCAATTCGGCAATCCGCCAATAGGCCTTTCGCCAATATTGCGCAGCGTTTCGTGGTAACGCTCTCTTTGGGCAGCCATTCCCCAGCTGTTACCGTCCGGATATGGAACAGGCCAATTTTGCGCATGGACGCAGGAACCTCATCCTCCAGCGGCAAGACCAGCTCCAGCCCCCAAAATGCGAACAAGGGCGAGAGCATCGATGTAAACAACGGACGCCTTTTGTCGCCCAAGCGGTAAAGGCTTCCCCATTGCAAAGCGGGGTCCGCGAGGATCAACGCAAGTCCACCTTGCCGCACCCAATTGTCGAGCCGGACCAGTTCGCGTGGTGCAAAGGCCCGCGGTTGCGCAAGCAATAACATTTGCTTTGGCTTTGGCGCCCAAGCCTCGAGATCGTCTATGGGCGTAATGTCATAATGCGCGCTCAGACGCATAAACGCGGGATGTGGCGCGGCGTCCTTGTCAAGATCTACCTCAATCCCGCCCTCGCTCCATAGCAGCGGCAGCGACGTCATCAGTGCCAATGGCGGTTTTGGTCGATTATCTGCTGGACGCGTAGTGGCAAAGCCAGCGATCCACAGCAAAACCGTCAATGCCGCTACCAAAGCAGCAAGCAGCCAATGCCTAACGCCGAACCGGGCCAATCTATCAATCAACAAGCAAATGTTACCGCACGGGCGCAGATGAAAGCGGCGTTTTTGCCGCATCCTTTGCAGCTCTTTCGGCGTCCGTCTCCTTGGCCACTGGCGTAACGCCTAGCTCCGCCAGAGGTTCATCCGGCGTCGCGTCCTTATCGGCTATAAGGGGCCCGGCGACAGGCATGCCGCCTGCTTGTGGTCCGTCGCTTACCCGATCTAGGACCATATCAGCCAATGTCACGAACAACAACACCACGACGAGCCCAACCAGCCCTACCTGAATACGCTGAATTGCCGATTGCTTTTGTTCGACCATATCCGTTCTCCTTATACCCCAATATGGTTTTTAGCTGTCTTGCTGCCAAGGCATCACGGGTAGGTTTTTGCTGCGCATCCACGCCGGATTATAAATGGTGGACAGGTAACGGAAGCCCGTGTCGCACAATATCGTCACGATACGCTTACCCGGCCCCAATTGCTTTGCCAGCGCGATGGCGCCTGCCACATTGATCCCCGAAGATAGCCCAAGGCAAAGCCCCTCCTCTGCCAAAAGCCGCCGGACCCAGATAAGCCCCTCTTCATCAGAAATACGGAATTGCGTATCAATGGGCGCGCCCTCAAGATTGGCAGTAATTCGCCCCTGCCCGATGCCTTCAGCGACCGAGCTGCCTTCGGCGCTTAATTCGCCGCATGCATAATAATTATAGAGCGCCGCACCATGCGGATCGGCTAGAGCGATAGTGACGCCTTCGTCCTTAGCCTTTAGCCCAAGGCCGACGCCCGCGATCGTCCCGCCCGTGCCAGCGGCGCAAATGAAACCATCAATTTTGCCGTCCATCTGCGCCCAGATTTCTTCGGCCGTGGTTTCGATATGCGCACGGCGGTTGGCGATATTGTCAAACTGGTTCGCCCATACGGCATTTTCGGTTTCTTCGGCCAACCGGCGCGAGGTGTGCACGAAGTGCCCCGGGTTTGCATAAGGCGCAGCGGGCACAAGCACGAGTTCCGCACCCAAAGCGCACAGCGTGTCCTTTTTCTCTTGGCTCTGCGTTTCGGGCATGACGATGATGGTCTTATACCCAAGCGCATTGCAAACCAAAGCAAGCCCAATGCCGGTATTGCCTGCCGTACCCTCGACGATTGTTCCGCCCGGTTTTAATAGGCCCTGCCGTTCGGCATCACGAACGATGTAAAGCGCGGCGCGATCCTTCACCGACGCACCGGGGTTCACATATTCGCATTTGCCAAAAATATCGCAGCCGGCTTCCTCGCTTGGTCCTTTCAGGCGGACGAGCGGGGTGTTGCCAATCAAATCAAGTGTTGAGCCAAGCATGTTCATATCGCTGATAGCTAGGCGCGTTCATAAGCAATCGCAAGACGGTCTAACCTTGGGCGCGACAATATGCGGGGCAAAAGCGGATATAAACGCAAAATAAATTTCAGGTATTGTTATATTGTATCATTGCGGATAACACATGGCTGTTCCTCTCGTTCTTTTGGATGACGTTACCTCATGAAAACCGCTCCACTCCTTACGATATCCGCAAGCCTTTCGGCATTATCGTTGGCTTTGGCCGCGCCCGCTTATGCGCAGCAGAGCAAGACTGCTTCGACCGAAACCAAAACACAGAGTGACGATTTTCATGGGACAGAAGATATTGTCGTGACCGCGCCTTATGTCGAACGGCTCGACATTCTTTCCGGCACATCCGCGATTTCGGGCGAAGTGCTCGCGGAAAAAACGCGCGCGCAATTGGGCGATATTTTGACCAGCCTGCCCGGCGTTTCGGCCACAAGCTTCTCGCCTGGCGCATCGCGGCCCGTGCTGCGTGGGTATCAAGGGAACCGCGTTGCCGTTCTCACCGACGGCATTGGCAATATCGACGCCTCCAACACATCGGCGGACCATGCGGTTACCATCGACACGTTAACGGTCGATCGGATTGAAGTGCTGCGTGGGCCAGCCGTCTTGTTGTTCGGCGGCCAGGCCGTCGGCGGCGCGGTCAATGCGCTCGACAAAAGGATACCAAGGTCCATCCCAGATGAAGACATGCACATCGACGCTTTGGCGGGATATGGTAGTGCCGCGCGCGACTGGTCCGGCGGTGCGTCGATTGATATGCCGATCACCGAGCGGGTCATCGTCCATCTCGACGGCAGCTACCGCGACAGCGACGATGTGCGCACAGGCGGTTATGTCCTGTCCCCCAATTTGCGTTCGGAGATGCGCAACTTGGCTGCCGAGGAAGCCAGCGAAGGCCATCTGGAAGAAGCGGACGAAGCACACGAGCTGGCGGAACAGCGCGGGCGCATTCCCAACAGCGCTGTAAAAAGTTGGACTGCTGGCGGTGGCATCGCGTTTATCGACGATAAAGGCAATCTTGGCGTGTCATACAGCATATATGACACGCAATATGGCATCCCCGCGCGCCCCGGCGCATCCCATGCGCATGCGGGTGAAGAACATGCAGAAGGCGAAGAAGGCGAGGCGCCCGTCACCATTGGCTTGCGGCAATATCGTTTTGACTTCCGCGGTGAAGTCAATTTGGGCGACGGCTTTTTCGAAAAACTACGCCTGCGTTCGGGCTATGCCGATTATACCCATACCGAATTTGAAGGCGACGAAATCGGAACTGTCTTCAACAGCCAAGGCATTGAGGCGCGAGCCGAACTTGTGCAGAATGACCGTAATGGCTGGCGCGGGGCAAGTGGCGTCCAATATCAGACCCGCGATTTCGAAGCGATTGGCGCCGAAGCCTTCGTCCCGCCCAACATTTCGCGGCAATTTGGCCTGTTCACCCTGCAGGAATATACGAAAGGGAATCTCGATGCCGAGGTCGCCATACGTTTTGACAAGGCAGAGCTTCGCGCCGACACTTTGGGCCTTTCGCGCACATTTGATGATATCTCCGCGGCATTTGGTCTTGGTTACCATATTGGCGATCTGAAGATCGGCGCGAATATCTCGCGGACAGGCCGCGCACCAGCGGTGGAGGAACTCTTCTCCAACGGACCGCATATCGCAACGCAGGCTTATGAAATTGGCGATCCCAATCTGAAAAGCGAGCGCGCTTGGAATGGCGAACTCTACGCGCGCTACGACACGCCGGAGACCGCGTTCAGCGCGACGCTCTACACCAACCGCTTCGACAATTTCATTTATGAGGCTGAGACCGGCGACATCGAAGATGATTTGCCCGTTTTCCAATATTTCCAAAATGACGCAAAGGTTTGGGGCCTGGAATTTCAAGCGTCCCAGCGCCTCGCCAGCTTTGGCAGTTCCAACCTGTCGGTCGATGGCGTTGCGGACTATACCCGCGCCAAAATCTCGTCCGGGGGCGGCAATGTCCCGCGCATCCCGCCCTTGCGCTTGCTGGGCGGCATTGAGTTGACCAATGCTCGCATTGACGTGCGCGGCGAAGTCGAATTTAGCGACGACCAGACGAAGACAGCGGCATTTGAAACGCCAACTGATGGTTTCACTTTGGTCAATGCTTCGGCGACCTGGCGTCCATTCGGGCGGGATCGCAACATTGCGCTGATTGCATCGGCGAACAATATCTTCGACGTAACCGCCCGACGTGCCGCGTCTTTTACCAAGGATTTTGTGCCTTTGGCCGGTCGTGATTTTCGGGTGACGGCGCGGGTCAGTTTCTGATCAACCAATATTGTCCATGTAACACCGCCAAGAGTTTGCTTCGGTGATCCCGCGTTAAAAGAACGGAACCTCCGCGCGATCGGCAGGTTAGCCTACTAGGCCTAATTTGTGGGCCAAGCTCTTGGAGAATATCATGCGCAAAATTGCAACGATCATCCTGCTCTCAGCCTCCTTGCTGGCAGCGGCCTGCAACACCGTAAAGGGCGTGGGCGAAGACATTGAATCCGTTGGCGAAGCGGGCGACCGCGCCACGTGATAAATGGCATTTTGTAGTTACAAGAGGGGCTGGAGGGGAACCTCTGGCTCTTTTCGTTTGATCATTCAGTGTCATTCTGAACAACCTACCGTCACCCTGAACGTGTTTCAGGGACCATCCTGCGGCACACCCAGAGTTAAAAATGGATAAATGGATCCTGAAACAAGTTCAGGATGACGCGTATACTCTTACGGCGAGGGGTGTTCAGCAAGACGGCGAGGAGATGGCCGGAAGACGAGGGATGACTGTAAACCTACACCACAGCCTCTTCAGCGGCCTCGGCCTTTTTGCGGCGGCGACGGGTGAACCAGATGGCAATAAGCGCAAGTTCGTACAATATGCACAAGGGGATCGCGAGCAGCAGTTGTGACACAACATCGGGCGGCGTGAGGACGGCGGCGATGGCGAAAGCACCGACAATGGCATAACGGCGTGCGCTCTTAAGCTGCTCCAGCGTAACAATCCCTGCCCGCTCCAGCAGCATCAGCAACACCGGCAGCAAGAATGAAATGCCAAAACCAAAAATGAACTTCATCACGAAATTGAGATAGTTGTCGACACCCGGAAGTGCCTGCTGCTCAACACCGCCGACAGTGCCGCCAAAACCCAGCAAATATTCCAGCGCGACGGGGATAGCCATGAAATAGGCCATAGACGCGCCAGTAATGAACAAAACCGGCGTTGCGAGCAAGAATGGCAGAAAAGCACGCTTTTCTTTGCTGTAGAGGCCGGGCGCGACGAACCGCCATAATTGCGTGGCGAACACCGGGAAGGAGAAGAAGGTGGCAGCAAAAAACGCGACCTTAATCTCGACAAAAAATGCTTCGAATATCGCGGTATAAATCAGTTTAGTCTGGCCCGAAGCGAGCAAGGGTTGCACGAGAAAGCCGAAGATCGGCCGTGCGAAATAGAGACTGACGCCAAAGGCAATGGCGAGCGCCAAAAAGCTCCAGAGTAGACGGCTGCGCAGCTCAATCAAATGATCAAGCAAGGGCATTTTGCTGTCGTCGATATCGCTCATGTCTTAGCCGCAGTTTCGGTGGGCGATGTGTCGACAGGGTTTTCTGCTATATGTGGTGCAGGATCATCGCCGATAACATCGGCACGTGGATCCGCCGGATGCGCACGCATGATGCGCTCATTTTCGGCCTTCCACTTTTTCTCAAGCTCTTCCAATTCGGACTGGCGCACCATTTCGTCAAAGCCGGAGCGAAAATGCGCTGCGACACCCCGTGCCTTGCCCACCCATTTACCGACAAAGCGCAATGCCTTTGGCAAATCCTTTGGCCCAATGACCAAAAGCGCAACAAGGACGACAAGCAACAGTTCAGAGGACGCGATGTCAAACACGTCAGCCCCCCGGCATCGAGGGTGAATGATGCTGCACTGTCAATGGCTTAGCCTTGAGTCTTGTCAGTCTGCTTTTCAGCATCAACGACCGTATTTGCGCCAATTTGTGGCGGCGCCTTAGGCGCTTCGTCGTCTTCGCTCATGCCCTTTTTAAAGCTTTTTATGCCTTTGGCGACGTCGCCCATCATGTCGGAAAAACGGCCCTTGCCGAACAAGAGCAACACCAAAATGCCAACAATCAGCCAGTGCCAGATGCTAAAACCACCCATTTCATACTCCTAACGGGGCGCACCCCGGATGTTGCGACCCCTATGTCGCATGTCCATAACCTATTTAGGCTTTGTTTTCATCAATTGCCAGTTCGGCGTCACTTTCTTCGCCAGCAAACAACATTTCACCCATTGCGCTATCAATCGGGTCCAGCAAGCCAGCTGCTTTCAGATCCGCAATTCCCGGCAAATCCTTGCGGCTGTTCAGGCCAAAATGCGTCAGAAAACCTGCCGTCGTGGCGAAAAGTAAAGGCCGCCCAGGTACTTCACGGCGCCCAGCAGGGCGGACCCATCCCGCCTCCATCAAGACATCCAGCGTACCTTTTGAAATCTGCACGCCGCGAATGGCCTCAATCTCGGCGCGACTGACCGGTTCATGATACGCGATGATTGCCAATGTCTCGACCGCAGCGCGGCTAAGCTTTCGGCTTTCTTCGCGTTCGCGGCGCAACAAATGTGCAAGATCAGCGGCAGTTTGGAAATGCCAAGTCTTTCCGCGCTGGACAAGTTCAATGCCGCGGCCGTCATAATGCGCTGCCAATTGCATGAGCGCTGCCACAACATCGACGCTGTCGCCGACATAACCGCGAATTTGTTCGACGGTCATCGGCTGGTCGCTGGCGAACAAGGTCGCCTCCACCGCACGCAGGTCTGGGTCGGTTTCGATCATCTTGCCTTTTTCCGTACCATTAATGGCGCAAAGGTCGCCGCTTGCTGCAAATCGGCAACCCCACGTTTGGCAAGTTCCAAGGCCGCGACAAAGCTGGAGGCCAAAGCCGATTTACGCAACGCCGGGTCCGCCATCGGCGGCAAAAATGACTCAATCGCGGTCCAGTCAATCGCTCGGCCAATCATGGCCGATACGCGCTCCAGCGCTTGTTCCAACGTCATGACTTGGCGCTTTTTAACAATGTGCATGGCGGGTGCGGTGCGGGCGTTGATTTGGCCATAAGCTGTAATCAGTTCAAAATAATCGCATTCCCACGCCCGCGCTTTGACCACGCGCAAGCCCTCGGGCGCGCCCCGCAAGAAAACGTCGCGGCCAATCTGGTCACGCGCCATCAGCCGCGCACCGCTTTCCCGCATGGCGTTCAGCCGCTCCAGCCGCAATTGCAGGCGCAATGCAAGCTCCTCCGGTGATGGGTCAATCGTCGGGTCCTTCGGCAGCAATAATGCCGATTTCAGATAGGCCAACCACGCCGCCATCACCAGATAATCGGCAGCCAGCTCAAGCTTTAGAGCGCGCGCCTCATCAATGAACACCAGATATTGTTCAACCAAGGCGAGAATAGACAATTGCCGCAAATCGACCTTTTGATTGCGGGCGAGCGCCAGCAACAAATCCAACGGCCCTTCCCAGCCGTCAATATCGATGGTCAGAACATCGGGGCCAAATTCCGCTTTGGCCGCGTTCTTGTCGTAGAGGGCGTCCTCTGCGTCAAATAGCATCGGCTCAGTCATGCCGCGCCAGTGGCCCCGCCGGTAAGCTTTGCCTGCGTGTCGGCCAAGGCCAGCAACTGATCACGCTTGTCGAGCAGATGCGCCAACCGATCTGCATTAAACGGCACAGGCGCCAGGGCCATGGCGCGGTCAAGACGCGCACGGGCAGCCGGCGTAATTTCGGGCAGGTTGTTCGCAATTGCGACCATCTCATCAAAGCGCCCCCAGCAGTTTAGCGCAAGATCGCAGCCCGCCTGTACGCAGGCCAAGGCACGGCTTGCGACATCGCCTTGCAACGCGTTCATATCGAGATCGTCGCTCATCAACAGGCCGTCGAAACCGACC
>JAIOYN010000021.1 GCA_021741065.1 Sphingomonadaceae bacterium
AAATCCTCCATCGGCATGGGCAATTTGCTGTGGGCCGGGATTGGCGACACCATCCGCGTTAGCCTGTCTGCGGAGCCTGAAGAAGAAGTGCGCGTCGGTTACGAAATTTTGAAAGCGCTGGGCTTGCGTACCCGCGGCGTCCGCGTTGTCAGCTGTCCAAGCTGCGCACGGCAGGGCTTTGATGTCATCCGCACGGTGCAAAAGCTGGAAGATGCGCTTGGCCACATTAAAACTCCCATGTCGCTTTCTGTCCTTGGCTGCGTCGTCAATGGCCCCGGTGAAGCGCGCGAGACAGACATCGGCATCACGGGCGGCGGCAATGGCAAGCATATGGTCTATCTGTCGGGCGTCACCGACCATCATGTCGAGGATGACGACATGATCAGCCACATCGTGCGTTTGGTTGAGGCCAAAGCCGCAGAGATTGATGCGGGCACCAGCGTCAGCATGGACACGCTGCACGGGAAAGCGGCTTGAGTCTCTCGATACGGGCGGCAACGCCAGACGACATCTCGCTCATTGGGCAATTCATTCGCGACCTCGCGGAATATGAAAAGCTGGCCCATGCCGTGCGCTTCGATGAAGCGGTGATGGCGCAAAAGCTCTTTGGGCCGCGGCCTTATGCCGAGGTTCTGATTGGCGAGATTGACGGCGTCGCGCAGGGCTTTGCTTTGTTCTTCCATAATTTTTCAACCTTTGAAGGACGGCCTGGAATCTATCTGGAGGATTTGTTTGTCCGGCCCGATGCGCGTGGGTCGGGTCTTGGTAAGGCGCTGCTGGGTAAGCTTGCGGCGCTTGCGGTTGAACGTGATTGTGCGCGGCTCGAATGGTCGGTGCTGGACTGGAACACGCCCGCGATTGATTTCTACAAGGCGCTGGGAGCCGTGCCTATGGATGAATGGACCGTCTATCGCGTTGACGACGCGGCGCTCAAAACCCTTGCCACGCATAGCGTGTAAGCATGGCTGAACTGCATCCGCGTCCGTTCATCCCGTTCATGGCGGCGGCGGCGGGCATTGCGACATTTTCCCTGATGGATGCGATGATGAAAGACATCGCGTTATCGCTTGGCGCATATAATGCGGTGATGTGGCGCAACTGCCTTGGCACATTATTCATGGGACTGTTCTTTGTCGGAACGCGGCAGAAATGGCCGTCACTTGATATCCTTAAAATGCATATATGGCGCAGCATAATCGTGTCGATCATGGCGGTCAGCTTTTTCTGGTCGTTGACGCAATTGCCGTTGGCTGAGGCCATTGGGCTGAGTTTCATCGCACCTGTCATCGCGCTCTATCTCGCCGCGGTGATGCTGGGGGAGACGATAGGCCGTCCGGCCATCTGGGCGTCGCTGGCGGGGCTTGGCGGGGTGCTGATCATCATGGCTGGTCGGTTGAGCGGACATTACACCAGTGGGCATCTCTGGGGCGCTGCGGCTGTGTTGTTTTCGGCAGTGGTGTTTGCGTATAATTTGATATTGGCACGGCGGCAGGCACAGGTTGCTGGGCCCATTGAAATCGCCTTTTTCCAGAATCTGTTTGTCGCGTTAACGCTTGGCCTTGTCGCGCCATGGTTTTTGCAGCCCATCGGCATGTCCGATGCCCCGATGATTGGCGGTGCGGCGGCCTTGGCGATTATCTCGTTATTGTTCCTGAGCTGGGCCTATGCCCGCGCGGAAGCACAGATTTTGATTCCGGTTGAATATACCGGCTTTGTCTGGGCGGCGTTTTTTGGTTGGCTGTTCTTTGCCGAGCCTGTGACATTGCCCGTACTTTTGGGCACGGCGTTGATTGTGGCCGGAAGCCTGATTGCGGCAAGGGCAAAACCGCAGCCCGTCAATCAGGTGGAGATCGCGACGGTTTAAGGAGGCTGGGCGGCTCCCTACGCCGCTAGCGCGGAATAAATCATCGTCTTAATCTCGCGGCGCACGGGATAAGTGGTCGAGGGCAGCAATTGCGTCATGAAAATCATGATGATGTCCTCAACCGGATCCACAAAAAAGGCGGTGGAATACATGCCGCCCCAATAAAAATCGCCGTTGGAGCAAGGCGCAAGTGTCGCGGCGTTGTCAATCGTCGTGGCAAAGCCAAGGCCAAAGCCAATGCCGGCCATTTCGGCCTCACTAAACAAGGATTTCGACATTTGCGTTAGATCTTTACCACCGGGAATATGGTTGGCGGTCATCAATTCTATCGTCTTGGGGCTGAGGATTTGTGCCCCATCAAGCGCGCCGCCGTTCAGCAGCATCCGGCAGAAACGATGATAGTCCGCAACGCTCGACGCAAGACCGCCACCGCCGGAGTTAAATGACCAGCCCTTTGCCCACATGCTTTCTGCGCCTGCTTTGTCGAGCAGCTTCATTTTCGCTTCGGGGTCAAAGCCAAAGCCTTCGGGGATCCGTGCTGCCTTGTCGGCGGGGACTTGGAAGAACGTATCGGTCATGCCCAAGGGCGCGAAAATATGCGTCTGAAAATATTCAGGCAGGGATAGTCCGCTAATCCGTTCGACCAATATGCCCACTATGTCGGTGGCTACCGAATAATTCCACTGCGTGCCTGGGTCGAACTCTAACGGGATTTGCGCGAGTGTATCAATCACGCTTTGTGCTGTATTTTTGGTCCAGCTTTCAACATCGGTCTTGCGATAGGCTGCGTCGACATTGCCTTGTTCCTGAAAGCTATAGGTGAACCCAGCGGTGTGCCGCAGCAGGTCAACCGCCCGCATTTGCGTCGATGGTGCGCGCGTCATAAACGGAACATTGCCACCGCCACCTACAAACACGCCTAATTTTGCAAATTCGGGAATATATTTGGCGACCGGATCTGTAAGCGCGACCTTGCCTTGTTCCACCAACTGCATGAATGCAACGGAAGTGATGGGTTTTGTCATCGATGCGATGCGGAAAATGGCATCTTCGGCAACGCCCGAGCTCCATTGCAATGCGATATCGTCGCCACGGCCAACGAGCACCGACGCAAACGGCAATTTGCCATTGTCGAGATAATTAGCCTGAATAAATGCGGGAATCCGCGCGAGGCGGTCTGGAACGAAGCCTAGGTCTGCGGCGCTCATACGGCGGTTTGTCCTGTTAACTGACGCGTGACGGGGTGCGAGCTCGACAGCCCGCCGTCAACGGCAATGGCTTGGCCGTTGACATAAGAGGCTTGATCGCTGGCGAGGAACAACGCGACATTAGCGAGCTCCTCCGGCTGCGCACCTCGGCGCAAGGGGTTCAGCCGACCGATTTTTTCGGTCACACCCTTTTCGCGGGCATAATCAAATGTCGGCTTGGTCATACCGGTTTCGGTCAGGCCCGGGCAAATTGCGTTGCAGCGGACATTCGTGCCCGACAATTGCTGCGCGCTGACCTGCGCCAGATTGATGACGCCCGCCTTTGACGCCGAATAAGGTGGGCCGCCTGCACCAGAACGGATGCCCGCAACACTTGCGGTCAGAATGATCGAGCCGCCATTGCCGGCGTCCACCATGACCTTGCCCGCATGTTTGACCATTAGCCAAGGACCGATGAGGTTGACGCGCAAGACGCTGGTGAAATTTTCTACACTATTGTCGAAAATCCCCTCCATGCCACCGGAAATGCCTGCGTTGGCAAAGGCAATGTCGAGACGGCCATGTAGCGTGATGGCCTTGGCGACCAAAGCCGCGACGTCAGCTTCATCGCCTGCATCCATTTGCACGGCGGTTGCCGCATCACCGATCATCGCGGCGGTGTCATGGACAGAAGCCGCCATGTCGCCCAGAATAACCTTCGCGCCCTCCGCCGCAAAGCGGATGGCGGACGCGCGGCCAATGCCTGACCCTGCGCCTGTGATGATCGCTACTTTGCCTGCCAATGCGCTCATTAACCCACTCCTCCGCCGCTGCTGGTTACGCCGCCATCAATTACCATTGTCTGCCCCGTCATAAACGCGCCAGCTTGGGAAGCCAGAAATACTGCTGCGCCTGCAATTTCGTGGGGTTCACCAATACGCTTCAGCGATGCGGTCGATGTCGAGCGTTTCAATGTTTCGGGGTTGTCCCAAAGCGCTTTTGCAAAATCGGTCTTGATCAACCCTGGCGCTATGCAGTTCACACGCACACCTTTGGGTCCATATTCGTCCGCCAGATTGCGTGCCAGCTGCATGTCCGCTGCTTTGGAAATGCAATATGCGCCAATGACTGACGATCCTTTCAGGCCACCGATTGAAGATATAATCGTAACAGACCCCTCACCGCGTTCGATCATTTCCGGCACAACCATCGAAATGAGCCAGTTGTTGGCGACGATATTGTTGGTCAGGATCTTACTGAATGCATCATCGCCAATGTCCGCCATCGGACCGTAATAAGGGTTTGAGGCCGCATTACAGACCAAAGCAGTAATCTTACCAAATGCCTTGCGACTGCCATCAACCAAAGCCTGTAAACTTTCCTTGGACGAAATATTGGCGGCGATAGCGACTGCTGTGCCTTCCCCATATTTCGCATTAAGCGCTGCAGCAACGTCATCGCACACATCAAGCTTGCGGCTGGATATGACAACTTTCGCACCCTGCTCGGCCATTTCTTCGGCGATTGCCTTGCCGATACCGCGCGATGATCCGGTGATAACCGCGACCTGCCCTCTCATGTCAAATAACGACATCGCACTCCCCCACTTAAACCAACTTACGCCCCAGCCTTTTCGGCGAACTTCCAAGCGGATTCCGCCAGCGGGAACACGCGTTCGGCCATGGCTTGCGCATGTGACGAACTTGCGGTGCCGTCGATGACACGTTTTTTAATGCCTTGAATAATTCCGGCGAGGCGGAAGAAATTATAGGCAAAATACCAGTTCATGTCCGGCACGCCGTCGCGACCCGTGGCGGCGCAATAACGCTCTACCATCGCGTCGAGTTCGGGAATGCCCAAAGCGACGCGGTCCAAATCCATAACGCCCGAGCGGCCTTCATTTTGTGTCACCCATGCCATTGCGACATAAGTGAAATCCGCGAGCGGGTCGCCCAAGGTGGACAATTCCCAGTCCAAAACCGCTACGACCTTTGCCTCTTTGGCATCGAAGATCATATTGTCGATGCGATAATCACCATGCACGACGCTGGTGCGTGTCTGTTCGGGCAAAGTCTTCGGCAACCATTCGATCAGCCGTTCCATTTCTGGCATCGTTTCGGTTTCGGCGAGGCGATATTGCTTTGTCCAGCGCTCCACCTGCCGCCCGAAATAATTGCCGGGCTTGCCAAAGTCGGACAGGCCAGCGCCTTCAACATCCACATTATGCAACGCCGCAAGAGTGTCGATCATCGCCGCATAAGTTGCTTGGCGTTCCGCAGGATTTGACCCCGGCATGGCGCCATCCCAGATAGTGCGACCTTCAACCATGTCCATGATGTAAAACATCGAACCGATGACGCTGTCGTCGGTGCACAGGCCAAAGGGTTTTGCGACTGGAAAACCCGTGGGATAGAGGCCGGCAATCACCTTATACTCGCGGTCAACGGCATGCGCGCTGGGCAGCAGGGCGCCAAACGGCTTACGGCGTAGGACGAAGGAACCGCTGTTGGCGTTCAAGCGGTAGGTCGGATTTGACTGCCCACCCGCGAATTTCAGAACCTCGACCGGGCCTTCAAAACCTTCGACGTTGGCGTTCATCCACTGCGCCAATTTTTCGGCGTCGAGGATGTCGGCTCCGCTTGGCGCAACGGTGCCGGTAAAGGCTGTTTGCGCGTCAATCGGGGTTGGGGCTGCGCTCATTGGTCAAAAACGATGACCGAACGCGCCGAATCGCCGCGCTTCATCTGGTCAAAGCCCTCGTTGATCCGCTCAAGCGGAATGGTCTCCGAAACGATACTGTCGAGGTCCAAAAGGCCACGCATGTAAAAATCCACCAGACGCGGGATATCAACAGGGAAGCGGTTGCCGCCCATGAATGCGCCTTGCAGCTTTTTGCCCGAGAGCAGGTCCATCGCGGACAGGCCAACCGAATGCTGCAACGGCATCATGCCTAGGATCGTTGCTGTCCCGCCGCGCCTCAGTGACTTTACGGCAAGCTCGCCCGACGCGGGACGACCTACAGCCTCAATCGCATGATTGACGCCGCCCTTGGTCAATTCCTGAATTTGCTTAGCTGCATCAGCATCCATTGGGTCGATGACATCCGTCGCACCCAGCTTCATTGCAAGCGCACGCTTTTCGGGCATTGGGTCAGCGGCAATGATGCGGCCAGCGCCTGCAATTTTCGCGGCATTGATAGTCGCAAGTCCAACGCCGCCACAGCCGATAACTGCCACGGTTTCGCCGGGTGTGACTTTGCAGGCGTTGAAAATGGTGCCTGCACCCGTGGTCACGGCGCAACCAATGACCGATGCCTTATCGAGCGGCATTTCGGGGTTGATCGCGACGCACGCATGTTCATGCACCAACATCATTTCGGCATAAGCTGACAGGTTGAGCATCTGGTTCATGATGCTGCCATCGGGGCGCGTCAGGCGCGGGGCTTCGCCGGGCTTGCGCCGGGTTTCGCCGCCAAGGCACAAGGACATCCGGCCAGTGACGCAATATTCGCAATGGCCGCAGAACGCGCTCAAGCAAGTTACAACGGCGTCGCCGACTTTGACGGTGCGCACTTCGCTGCCCACCGCCTCGACAATGCCCGCCGCCTCATGCCCGGGGATAGCGGGTAGAGGATGCGGATAGGTGCCCTCGATAAAGTGCAAGTCGCTATGGCATAATCCGCAGGCCGCGGTGCGGATGAGCACCTCATGCGGCCCGGGATTGGCAATGTTAATCTGCTCAATTTGAAGCGGTTTGCCCGCTTCAATCAGGACCGCAGCCTTCACCGTGTTGCTCCCATATCACCGCTGGACATGCCGTCTTTGCCACGGCCGCCATGCTTGCCCAATTCCATACGCGCGATGGCGCGGGCGTGCACTTCGTCGGGTCCATCGGCCAGACGCAAGGTGCGCTGATGCGCCCAAGCAGAGGCGAGACCGAAATCGTCGGAAACACCGCCACCGCCATGCGCTTGGATGGCATTGTCGATGATGCTCAAAGCCATATTGGGTGCCTGCACCTTGATCATTGCGATTTCAGCGGCAGCCGCCTTGTTGCCGACCTTGTCCATCATATCCGCTGCCTTCAGGCACAGCAGACGTGTCATTTCAATGTCGATACGAGCACGCGCGATACGTTCTTCCCATACGCTATGCTCGGCAACGGTCTTGCCAAAGGCGACGCGCGATTGCAGGCGCTTGCACATTTTTTCCAGCGCTTCTTCGGCAACGCCGATGGTACGCATGCAATGGTGGATGCGGCCTGGTCCAAGGCGGCCTTGCGCGATCTCGAACCCGCGACCTTCGCCCAGCAACATGTTCGATGCCGGAATACGGACATCCTTCAATTCGATTTCCATATGACCATGCGGCGCGTCGTCATAACCAAAGACAGGCAGATGACGCAGAATGTTTACACCGGGGGAATCCAGTTCCATCAACACCATCGACTGCTGCGCATGGCGCTTGGCTTCAAAATCGGTCTTGCCCATGACAATCGCGATTTTGCAGCGTGGGTCGCCAGCACCTGACGACCACCATTTTACACCATTGAGGACATATTCATCGCCTTCACGACGGATCGAGGTTTCGATGTTGGTAGCATCCGAAGAGGCAACGGCGGGTTCTGTCATCAAAAACGCCGAACGGATTTCGCCGTTCATCAACGGGATCATCCATTTTTCTTTTTGCTCAGCCGTGCCATAGCGCAGGAATACTTCCATATTGCCGGTGTCTGGCGCCGAACAGTTATAGACTTCGGATGCAAAACCGATGCGGCCCATTTCTTCGGCGCACAATGCATATTCCATGTTGGTGAGGCCGGGGCCATCAAAATGCACGCTGTCATCGACATGCACGCGGCCCGATGTTGGCGGCATGAACAAGTTCCAAAGGCCTGCGGCCTTGGCCCGTGCCTTTTCTTCTTCAACGACTTGCAGCACTTTCCAACGGTCACCCACTGCCTGTTCGGCATAATAATCTGCGACGCGTGGACGCAAGAAGCGTTCATTATGGTCGCGGATACGGTCCCGCCAATATGTTTGCTTGTCGTTGAGATCGAAATCCATGGCTCATTCCTCTTTCAAATTTAATTGATTGGTTAACTGGCAGACTCTGCCGTTGTGTTCAAGGCGCGCAAGCGTTCATTATGACTTTCGCGCGAAATCGGGAAATACCGCAGAATAAGGATGCCGATAATGCCAATGACGACCACCGTGCCCATATAATAAAGTGCCAGCCCATCGAGGACGGCGACATCAACTTCGCCCGGCTGCGCATCTTGCGGAAAACTGGCAAAGCTCAGGATCATTCCGGCCGCGAAGGTGCCGATGCCAACGGCACATTTCTGCATGAAGAAATAGCCTGCAAAGAACAGCCCTTCAGAACGCCGGCCCGTTTCTTGCTGCGATGCCTCCACCACATCGGCCATCATTGAGGACATCAACATCATCATACTCACCGCCGCGCTATTGGCGATCGTCATTAAGCCAAACATGAACAGGATCGAAGGGTCCGATGGCGCCCCGGGCACAAGGTCGAGCAGCCAGCTTCCGTATAATGCCGCCGTGAAGCTCAGCGAGATAATCGCGAATAGAATTGCAGCATGTTTCTTGCCCAATCGTGCGGATACGGGCGGAACAATCATGAAAGCAATGATGACTGTCGAAAATAGGGTTAGCGCATAATAGAGCATTTCCATCTGTTGCAGCTGCCATAGAAAAGCGAGCTGGTAATTGGTGAGGGCAAAGGTCATCCCTTGGTTGATAAGCCCGAATAAAGCTGCGGAGACGAGCCACAGAAAGGCGCGGTTGGACAATGTCGCTTTCACCTCCGCAAGAGCATGGCCAAGGCCAGCACCGCGTGGGGCAGGGGGCGAGGGCTTAGCGATGTGCCGATGTTGCCCAAGCGCGGAGATGAGCACCGCCCCGCTCATCATCAGCGCGCCCCACACCGAATAGGCATCATACCCCGCAGGGTCGCTCACGCCCTTTTCGCCCGTGAAGAAAATGCCATAAGCAAAAATGAGCATCAGCAAGCCGCCCGCCCAGCCGAACAGGAAACGATAGCGCATCAAACGCGTGCGCTCATCATAATCGCCGGTGAGTTCAGGTACGAGGGCTATAGAAGGCACTTCACACATCGCTACCAAAGTGCGCGCCAAGACGGCGGTGCAGAACAGCCAGATGATCGTGCCCATCTGCCCCATTGCGGGCGGATGCCATAGCAACAGCCAGATAATGCCAAGCGGAATGGCGGCGGCGTATAGCCATGGCAGGCGCCTTCCCCATTTGCTTTGCGTGCGGTCGGACAATTCGCCAATTATCGGGTCGGCAAAGGCATCAAAAATCAGCGCAGCCATGATGACGGTGCCAACGATGCCCGCATCAATCCCAAGCACCTGATTATAAAAAATCAGTAAGAATACCGAAAAGCCATTGTCCTTCACGCCATAGGCAACTGAGCCAAGACCGTGCATGACTTTTAAGGATCGGGGAAGTGCGACGGTTGCTACCATATCGGCTTAAATCACAAAACGCGAAAAGGCGTGTTTTCCGGCGAATCGCACGATGTTTCTCTCCTAAAACCCACCCTTATGCTAGGCGCGCTGCCCAGCCTGTCAATCGGGATGCAAATGACGTTACGGCATGCATTGCTCACCGATAAAGACTTGCGTTTCGGTGCGTGACCGCCCAAAAATTCATCAAGCAATTAAACAGGAGAGCGTCATGTCCGACCGTGAAACATTCCGCGCCGAGGCACGCGCCTGGCTGGAGGAAAACTGCCCCGCCGAAATGCGCATACCGGCCAAAGGTGACGAAGACGTCTGTTGGGGCGGACGCAATTTTGTGTTTCAATCTGAAGCACAAAAAGTGTGGCTCGAGCGCTGCGTCGCCAAGGGCTATACGGTGCCTGATTGGCCCAAGGCGTATGGTGGCGCTGGCCTTTCCCCGCAGGAAACAAAAATACTGCGTCAGGAAATGGCCAAGCTTGGCTGCCGTTCGCCGCTCAACAGCTTTGGCATCTGGATGCTTGGCCCGGCCTTGCTGAAATTCGGCACTGAGGAACAAAAAGTCCATTATATGGGTCAAATCGCCCGCGGCGAAATCCGTTGGTGTCAGGGCTATTCCGAACCGGGTTCGGGCAGCGACCTTGTGTCGATGCAGACCTTTGGCGAAGACAAAGGCGACCATTGGGTCGTCAATGGCCAGAAAATCTGGACTTCTTATGCTGACAAGGCCGATTGGATTTTCTGCTTGGTCCGCACCGACAAGACGAACAAATATCAAGGAATCAGCTTCCTGTTGTTCGACATGGAAACAGCTGGTGTTTCGACCAAGCCCATTAAGCTCATCTCCGGAAACTCGCCCTTCTGCGAAACTTTCTTCGACAATGTTGTCGTGCCCAAGCACCAGATTGTTGGCGAAATCAATCGCGGCTGGGATGTGGCCAAATATCTGCTTGGCCATGAACGCGAAATGATTTCGGGCATGGGCGGCGATGGCGGCGTGACCTCGATTGGCGCAGCGATGAAGGCGACATTGGCCGAAGAATCGGTGCTCCGTGCGCAAATGGCGTTGTTCGATGTCGATAACCTGACCTTCCGTGCCCATGGCGAACGCTTCATGGACGAATGGAAAACTGGCAAGGCGCACCCTGCTTATTCCAACCTGATGAAATATGTCGGGACCGAATTGAACAAGAAACGCAATGAACTGGTCATGTCGATCGGTGGCTCTCAAGCGCTGGAGTGGGAAAGCGAACGTGCAAATGGCGGGTCAAAGGCGCGCAATTGGCTGCGGACCAAAGCAAACTCGATTGAGGGCGGTACCAGCGAAGTGATGCTGAACGTCGTGTCGAAGCGCATCCTTGAGATGCCGGGCGGTTAACATTATCGCTCCAGTTGAGGCTGGAGCCCATCACGCATTTTAGTCGCGACCGAGAGACGACATAGGCCCCAGCCTGCGCTGGGGCGAGGAAATGAATAAGGGTATATATTATGGCAATGACCTTAACCGATGACCAGAATATGCTACGCGACACTGCGCGCGATTTCATGGCGAGCGAAGCGCCCGTCACCCATTTCCGCAAATTCCGCGACATGGGGTGCAAAGACGGTTTCAGCCATGGCTTGTGGAAGCAATTCGCCGAATTGGGCTTCACTGGCATTTTGATTCCCGAGGCCGATGGCGGCATGGGCATGGGCCAGATTGAGGCGGGTATCGTGCTGGAAGAAATTGGCCGCAACCTATCACCATCGCCGTTTCTGACCACATCAGTTGCAGCGGTGGAGGCGTTGAAGCTGGCGGATAAGGCGATGCGCGATCGTTGGTTTCCCGGCATATTGGCGGGCGAAACCGTGATCGGCATTGCGATTGAAGAGGGCGTCAAGCACCGCCCCGAGAAAATCGCCTGCGTTGCGACACGCAGCGGCAATGGCTTCAAGCTGACAGGCCAAAAGCAATTTGTCGTGCAAGGCGCATCATCGGACATGCTAATCGTCGCAGCGCGCACCGCTGGCGCGGTAGGCGAAACCGCTGGCCTGACCTTGTTCGCGGTGGACAAGGACGCGGCTGGCCTTTCGATGGAGGCGGCGCGCCTTGTCGACTCCGCTGTCGCTGCGCATGTAAAGCTAGACGGTGTACAGGTAGATGCCGATGCCGTCATTGGCGAGGTTGATGGCGGTTGGGCCGTGCTGTCCAAGATCCTTGACGCCGGACGCGTGGGCGCCGCCGCCGAAATGGTCGGCGTTGGCACGGGCGCGATGGACATGACTTTTGAATATCTCAAGACGCGCAAACAATTCGACCGCGTGATTGGCGAATTTCAGGCGCTTCAACACCGCGCCGCGCATCTTTATGGTGAAATGGAAGGCGCGCGTTCGATTGTGCTGAAGGCGCAATCCTTAATGGACGAAGGCCATGCTAAGGCCGAGCTTTATGTCGCTGCGGCTAAGGCGAAGGCCGGACTGGCTTGCAATCTTTCGGTGCGAGAAGGCGTGCAAATGCATGGCGGTATCGGCATGACCGACGAATATGACATCGGCCTATATATGAAGCGCGACCGCAGCCTGAACGAATTTTTCGGCGATGCTTATTACCACGCAGACCGCGTGGCGACGATGAACGGTTATTAAAAGGAAACCGCAAATGGACATTCAAACCTTATTCAACCTTAATGGCCGCGTGGCTTTAGTCACCGGGGGTTCGCGCGGCATCGGCAAGATGATCGTCGAAGGCTATTTGAAAGCGGGCGCAGCACGCGTGTATATCAGCGCACGTAAGGTGGACCAGATTGAGGAAACCGTTGCTGAATTCGGCAATCAGGTCATCGGTCTGCCTTGCGACTTGTCGACCGTGGACGGTTGCCTGTGGCTTGCCGAACAAATCGCGGCGCGTGAGGAAAAGTTGGACATTCTGGTCAATAATGCCGGGGCCGCATGGGGTGCGGAATTTGGTCAGTTCCCTGAAGCCGGCTGGGACCGTGTAATGGATCTGAACGTCAAATCCTTGTTCTTTTTGACACAAGCCTTGCACCCGCAGTTGAAGGCAGCCGCAACCTTTGACCGTCCCGGTAAGGTCATTAACATTGCATCAATCGATGGCCTGCGCATCAATCCGTGGCAAACCTATAGCTATCAGGCATCGAAAGCTGCGGTCATCCAATTGACGCGCCGCCTGGCTGCTGAGCTGGTCAAAGACAATATCCTGGTTTCGAGCATTGCGCCGGGCGCATTCCAGTCGGACATGAACAAGGATGCCCGCGACCATGCAGAAGCGGTAGGGAAGAATATTCCATTCCCACGAGTCGGAACGCCGGCGGACATGGCTGGGCTTGCGGTCTTCCTCGCGGCGCGCGCTGGCGATTATATTGTGGGTGAAACCATCGCTTGCGACGGCGGTATCGTCAATGCGTCGATGCCAGGTAATGGAATCGCGCCTTAATTTCTAGTTTAGGTATAATTTGGAAACGCAATTAACGCTTTTCCAGCAAGAATAGGGCTAGTTGCAAAACACGCAACTAGCCCTATTCTTTTCGCAATTGCAGCAATTTCGTTCTGTCCCTAAATCGTCCTCAACGGCAAGCGATTGTCGAACATCATTGACCGGGCGGCTCTCTCCTCCTCTCTCCCTCGCCCCCGGACAATTTTTACGGCCTCCATGCACTGCATGGGGGCCGTATCGTTTTGGGCTCCAAACTTGTCCTCCATTTTGTCCACCACGAAGTACACGTTCTGTGGATAACTCAGAAAATTAAGCTTTGAACGACTCGAAAGTCATGAGACCTTCAACTCATCAGGCAGGAACGCTTCAAAGCAAAACCAGACCGGAAACGGGAAAGCAGAGCGGAGGAGACAGAGAGCAGGATCGCCAAATTGGAGGGCAGCCCGTCGCAAGACAGGAGATGTAGCCAAGATGGTGGGTACGAAGAAAACGAATATCGAGTGCGGCATCACGCAAGTGGCGCAACGCCGGATAGGATACCCAAGGTACCAAGGCGAACCAAAGAAACCCTCGGGCGACATTGGGGAGCTGGACGTCAGATAGCGGAAAAACTGGTCCCTGTGGCCACGGACTTCCAAAGTCAGACGCAGTGGGCGCTGGTAGCGATGCCAGCGCCCATTTATTTTATGTGGCGTACAAACCGCGGTCTCGCTAAAGCCCGCTCATGTCAGAAATCACACCCCAAATCGTCGCCGACCATGGTCTCAATGAAGAAGAATATGCGCGCATCTTGCACGCCATGGGGCGCGAACCCAACATAATCGAACTTGGCATATTCTCGGTGATGTGGTCGGAGCATTGCTCTTATAAATCCTCACGTATCCATTTGAAGAAATTGCCGACTGAGGCCCCTTGGGTCATTTGCGGTCCCGGCGAAAATGCCGGCGTGATCGACATTGGCGAAGGTCCAAATGGCACTAAGCTTGCCGCCATCTTCAAAATGGAATCGCATAATCACCCGTCTTACATCGAACCTTATCAAGGCGCGGCGACGGGCGTAGGCGGCATATTGCGCGACGTTTTCACCATGGGCGCGCGGCCGGTGGCGAATATGAATGCGCTGCGTTTCGGGCGGCCCGACCATCCGAAGATGAAGCATCTGGTGCAAGGCGTCGTTGCGGGCATTGGCGGCTATGGCAATTGCGTGGGCGTACCGACCGTTGGCGGTGAGACCAATTTTCACCCGGCTTATGATGGCAACATCCTCGTGAACGCAATGACCGTTGGCGTCGCGGACCAAGATAAGATTTTTTATTCTGCGGCCACAGGCCTTGGCAACCCCATAGTCTATGTCGGGTCAAAGACCGGTCGCGACGGTATTCATGGCGCCACGATGGCATCGGCCGATTTCGGTGCGGATATCGAGGAGAAGCGCCCCACGGTTCAAGTGGGCGACCCCTTCACAGAAAAGCTGTTGATTGAGGCCTGCCTTGAACTGATGGCGTCAGACGCAATCGTTGCGATTCAGGATATGGGCGCGGCGGGTTTGACGTCCTCCAGTGTTGAAATGGCGACCAATGGCAAGGCGGGGATCATCCTCGACATGGACAAGGTTCCCTGCCGTGAGGAAGGCATGACGCCTTATGAAATGATGTTGTCGGAAAGCCAGGAGCGCATGCTCATGGTGCTGAAGCCCGGCCGTGAAGAATTTGCCAAGGCGATTTTTGACAAATGGGAACTGGATTTCGCGGTCATTGGCGAAGTCACCGACACAGGCCATATGGTGCTGACGTGGAAGGGCGAAATTGTCTGCGACATCCCGCTTGGGCCATTGGCGGAAGACGCGCCTTTGTATGACCGTCCCGCCGCGTCGAAGGAGGCGTATACGGCATGGGCGAAGGTTCGGCCGCTTAGCGACATTCCGGCTAGCCATGACCTTGGCGCGGATTTGCTCAAGCTCATGGCCTGTCCCGATCTTGCGAGCCGCGCCTGGATATGGCAGCAATATGATAGCCAAGTCGGGGGCGACACGGCGCAGCTTTCGGGCGGTGACGCCGCCGTAGTCCGAATCCACGGCACCAACCGCGCGCTGGCGATGAGCACCGATTGCACGCCGCGTTATTGTTATGCCGACCCATATGAAGGCGGCAAGCAGGCGGTGGCCGAAACCTATCGCAACATTAGTGCCGTGGGCGCAACGCCGTTGGCGATCACCAATTGCTTGAATTTCGCCAACCCGCAGCGCCCCGAAATCATGGCACAAATTGTTGGCTGCTTGGAGGGCATGGGCGATGCCTGCCGCGCGCTCGATTACCCGATCGTGTCGGGCAATGTGTCGTTATACAATGAAAGCAAGGCCACCGGCGGTGGCAGCGCGATTTTGCCAACGCCCGCCATTGGCGGCGTGGGCGTGCTGGACGATGTTAGCAAGATGGCGACAATCGCGTTCAAGAACGAAGGCGATGGCATTTTCGTTATTGGCGATAGCGACGGGCATCTCGGCCAATCCTTATGGCTGCGCGAGCTGCATGGCCGCGAAGACGGCGCGCCGCCGCCTGTCGATCTCGCCAAAGAACGCGCGCATGCAGAATTCATCCGTCGGCTTATTCAAGAGGGGAAAGTCAACGCCGTGCATGATGTCGCTGACGGCGGCTTATTGGTTGCGTTAACTGAAATGGCGCTCGCCAGCGGTCGCGGCTGCGTGCTTACAGAGATCGGCGACGCTTTTACGGCCTTTGGTGAAGATCAGGCGCGTTATGTTGTCACCAGCGCAAACGCTGACCAAATTCAGGCGGCGGGCATTCCAATGACACGGGTTGGTACCGTAAGCGGTGCCGCGGTTGCTGGACCCGCCTTTTCGGTCGCGGTTGCGGATTTACGCGCGGCCCATGACAGCTTCTTCAAGGATTGGATGGAAAGCTAGGGAAGCGCGATGGCGTGCGCCGCGAACGTATGCAAACCTTGCTCTTACGCCGTCGCAGCCAGCAAATTATACGGATCAATACCTTGCGACCGCATCGCGGCATGGGCCGCTTTGTAGGTCACTGGCTCGGTAATCCCCAAACGCTTGCGTGCATCGATCAGCGGCTCGCGTAACAAGGCTGCGATATCTTCCTGAGCGATGTTCTTCGCCGCTTTGCCGATTCGATAGCCTTCGTGCACCGCTTTCATGATCGCCGCCGATTTTGCTACGCGGTATTTCAGTTCTAATCCGCCTGCATAGGCAATGAAACCAACGCCAAGATTGTGGTTTTGCGCATAAGTAAAGCCCAATACGCATTGTTCACCCAACGCGTCGCGGCCATATCCGGTGAGGATGTGCAGCATGTCATGCGTGTCGCGCAAGCGGTCGCCATAGCGTTCAACCACATCGCCAAACACGGGATAAGTCGTCCGGAACTGGGCATATTCGGCCTCAAGACCCGCAGCGCTTAGACCTTCGCGCTCCATGAACTCAACATAAGCGCGGCCAACCGTATCCACGGGAAGCTTCTTAATGCTGTCATGATCATCGAGCATGTCAATCAGGCGCTCATTGCTTTCAAGCAACGCTCTGCCCTTGGGTGTTTGCCAAAATTTCTGCGCCATCTTTGCGAACTTGCGGCCGCTTAAGGCCGCAATGATGTGGAAGACCTGCTCGGTGTCTTCTTTGTTGGCTATCAGCTTGCGAAAATGACGCCACGCCTTTAGCGGCTGCATTTTGGCGGTCGGGCGGTCAGGGTGCGAAAAATATAGTTCAGTCATGTCGAATCCAACACTAGAGTTAGATTTGAGATAAAAACTACCTACAAGAGTGTCAATAAGAAACATTATACGCACTGGACGTGCATACCAACCCCCTGTATTAAAATCGTAATTCAGGGAGTTGGCTATGCAGAATTCAGACCAACGGCACATCAGCTTGGACGCGATGCGTGGTTTTGCGGTTATGGGCATATTGGCGATGAACATCATCGGCTTTGCGATGCCCGAATGGGCCTATATCTCGCCCGCGGCCTATGGCACCGACACCTTGGCCGACAAAATTGCATGGGCATTTTCGTTCGTCCTTATAGACGGCAAAATGCGCGGGCTATTCTCGCTTTTGTTCGGCGCGAGTATGATGCTCATCATCGACCGCGCCGTGGCAAAGGGGGAGAGTGCGGCGCAGGTCCATTATCGCCGCATGGCGTGGCTCGCTTTATTTGGCCTCGCGCATTATTTCTTCATCTGGTTCGGTGACATCCTGTTTCTCTATGCGATTATTGGCATGATCGCCTTTCGCTTCCGTAATTGGCCGCCAGCAGGGCTGATCAAGGTTGCTCTCATAATCTTTGTGGTTGGGCTGGCGCTCTGGGGCTTACAATTTGGCGGGCTGCAGCTCTTTCAATATTTCGCAACACGGGCCGATGCGACCGCAGGCATGGCCCGCCAGTTTCGCGAGCTGATGGACAGTGCGGACCTTGCGTTTAATGTTGCGCCTGACCTTGCGTTGCACCGGGGTAGCTATGCCGCGATAACAATGAGCAAGCTCGACGATTGGGCCGCACCACTCCTTTTGGTGGTTCAGTCGGCGAGTGAAACTTTGCCGCTGATGATGATTGGCATGGCGATGCAAAAAAGCGGTTTCCTGACCGGTGCGTGGGCTGCGGCTGATTACCGGCGCTGGGCCATGCGGATGGTCCCAGTTGGGTTGCTGCTGACGTTGGCCTTGGCCGTTTGGATGGTTGCGGTTGACTTCGACCGGATCACCGCGCTCGCGGTTTTTTACTTTTGGGGCGGGATACCGCGTATGTTGCTGACGATTGGCTATGCCGCGCTCTTGCTTCTGCTCATTGGTCATTATCGCAACCAGCCGATGCTCGCGCGGGTCGCCGCAGCGGGCCGCGCCGCATTCAGCAACTATCTCGGCACCAGTATCGTCATGACCGCAATTTTTTATGGCTATGGCTTTGGCCTGTTCGGGCATGTTGGCCGTGCCGGGCTATGGGTATTTGTGCTTGGGGCCTGGGCCGTGATGCTGCTGTGGTCAAAACCATGGTTGATGACATTTCATTACGGCCCGCTGGAATGGCTGTGGCGGAGCTTGGCGCGCGGAAAAATGCAAGCCATGCTTGATTAATGCTATTGCAATCAATTCGCATTAACGGTAATGCGATTCCATAGGAGTTAATCCATGGTCGTTTGCATCTGTAATGCTATCAAGGAAAAAGACCTGCGCGCTGCCGTGCGTTGTGCCACGGAACGTCCGAATGACGTGTATGCGCGCCTTGGGCGTAAGCCAAAATGCGGCCAGTGCCTGACGTTCGCGCGAAACATTATCAGCGCCGGACCTGCAACCGCTTAGCAATAGCGCGTCAAAAAAATAAGCTTTTCCGCCATTTTTCGCCTTCACGGTCATCTGTTAACGCGCTAATATACGCGCACCTAAATTAAAGGACATGGCGATGAAGGGTGATGCAAAAGTCATCGAATTTTTGAACGAGGCGCTCAAGAATGAACTGACTGCGGTCAATCAATATTGGCTGCATTACCGCATGCTCGACAATTGGGGCGTCTCGCGTCTGGCACATTTTGAACGGCATGAATCGATTGACGAGATGAAGCATGCCGACAAATTGTCGGAGCGTATTTTGTTTCTGGATGGCTTGCCTAATTTCCAATTGCTTGGTCGCTTGCGCATTGGCGAGACCGTTGAGGAAATCCTGAAAGCCGACCTTGAGCTCGAATATGAAGCGCTACCTCTGTTGAAGGATGCAATCGCGCATAGCGAAAGCGTCCGCGACTATGTCAGCCGCGACCTGTTCGCATCGATCTTGGAAAGCGAAGAAGAGCATGTCGATATGCTGGAAAAGCAGTTCGACTTGATTGCGCGCATGGGCATCGAGAACTACGTTCAGTTACAGTCAAAACCCATTGAGGACTAATGCCCCGTCGAGAAATTCTTAGCCATTGTCGGCAAAAGGATTCTTCGACGACCGGAAGTTGATCCGAACCGGAACAGCGCAAAAATCCAAATCTCGGCGGATACCGTTGAGCAAATAGCGCGCATAGCTGGCAGGCAGTTCGTCGGTCCGATTGCCAAAAATGACAAAGGTCGGCGGACGGTTCCGCGCTTGAGTCATATATCGCAGCTTAATCCGCTTGCCGCCCGGGGCAGGTGGCGGATTTGCCGAAATCGCGGCTTCGAACCAGCGGTTCAATATGCCCGTTGGCACGCGCTTGTTCCATGCTTCACGCGCATCGAAGGCGGCGGAAAGCATCTGGTCAAGGCCCTTGCCGGTCAATGCCGATACCGCAATCATCGGCACGCCCTTCAATTGCGACAGGCCCTCTTCCAACGCGGCACGAATGCCTTTGAACAGCCCGCTGCCATCAACCGCGACATCCCATTTGTTGATCGCGATGATCAGCGCGCGGCCCTCTTGAATTACATGGTCAGCGATCTTCAGATCCTGCACTTCCAAACCCTTGGTCGCATCGAGCAGCAGCACGACAACCTCGGCAAAGTCGATCGCATGGCGCGCGTCGGCGACTGAAAGCTTTTCCAACTTGTCCTGCACCTTGGCGCGTTTGCGCATGCCCGCCGTATCAATCAAACGCACCCGGCGTTCGGTTAGCAACGGCGGAATATTGCCCTCTTCATCCGGCTCGCCTTGCTTCGGACTTGGGTCTGTCCAGATCCAGTCCACCGAAATACTGTCGCGCGTAATCCCGGCTTCAGGGCCGGTAATCAGGCGGTTTTCGCCCAACAACTTGTTGATCAGCGTCGATTTACCAGCATTTGGGCGCCCCACAATCGCAAGCTTCAAAATGGCGTCGGGCGCTTCGGGGTCAGGCACTTCAAACGCGCCGCCGTCAATATGCGGTAGCAAAGATTGAAACAAGTCGGCCATGCCTTCGCCATGCTCGCCGCTGATGGCGATGGGGTCACCAAAGCCAAGCGCGTAGCTTTCCAAGATGCCATTATCGCCCTGCTTGCCTTCGGCCTTATTGACCGCAAGTACGACCGGTGTTGAGCTGCTCCGCAACCAGCGGGCAATTTCTTCATCAAGCGGGGTCACGCCAACGCGGCCGTCAATCAGGAACAGAGCTACCTGCGCGCCCGAAATCGCCGCTTCGGTTTGCATCCGCATTCTACCCGGCAGGGTGTCGGGATCTTCATCCTCATAACCTGCCGTATCGACAATTGTGAATTCCAAGTCGAACAAGCGGCCTTCGCCTTCACGGCGGTCACGCGTGACACCCGGCGTGTCATCGACCAGCGCGAGTTTCTTGCCAACCAGCCGGTTGAACAAAGTGGACTTGCCGACATTAGGCCGACCAATAATGGCTACCGTCGGCAACATGCCGGCACTCTCCTTTGGGGCCTAGCCGCGAAACGCTGAAATACGGCCCGAATCATCCAGAATGTATAAGATGTTGTTCGCGACAATTGGCGCAAGCGACACATCGGATTTGACGTCGGCAACCTCAGTCGCGGTGCCATCTTCCGGCGCCACCGCCCAGATTGCACCGCGCGAATTGGCAATAATCAAACGACCACCCGCAAGTATCGGGCCGTACCAGCTCATCGGGCCCTTTTTCTTCTTTTCATTATCGTAACGCTGCAGCTTCGCAATCCAGCGGATTTTGCCGCTGGAACGTGCAACGCTCAGCAACCGTGCTTCGTCGGTCATGACGAATACCCATTCGCCCGCCGTCACGGGGGTCGAAATACCCGCAATGTTGATTTCCCAAATGCGCTGGCCAGTGATGAGTTCATAGGACGCCATGCGCCCGCCTTTGCCCAATGCGAAGACCCGTCCGCGGTCGATGACAGGGTCGGCATCAATATCGGTCAGCGTCGACACCGACGTAGACATCGCGGTGCGCGACAAAGTGTCGTTCCAAAGGCTGCGACCATTTTCGTACCGATAGGCGGCCAGCTCGCCACTGGAATAGCCAGCGATCACGGTGCCTTGCGCCGCAGCAGGGGCACCAACGCCGAATATGCCCGACGCGGCAACTGGCCCAGCTTCTTTCCATTGTGGTTCGCCATCGCTTTGGCGCAGCGCGTAAATCTGGTTGTCCTGCGTCATCACATATAGATTGCCGTTGGACAATGTCGGGGCACCACGCAATGGGCCGGCTGGACGCTTTTTCCAGACTAGCGCGCCCGTGTCTGCCGCAAGCGATGCGACATCGCCGACGCCATTGGTGGCGAAAACATTGCTGCTGGTGGCGCTTACGCCGCCGCCATAACGGGATGGTTTGCCGTCGCTGTCAACCTCAAGCGCGTTCGACCAGATTTGTGCGCCCGTGGTCGCATCAAATGCCGTAACGCGCGCGGTGGTGTCCACCACATAGACGCGGCCATCGCTCATCACTGGGCTGGCGGCAAGGCGCGCGCGCGGGTTGGCGCCGGTTACATCTGCGGTCCAAATGCGTGTCAGGTTTTGGCCAAGCGTGACATGACCGGGCGATTTTGAGGCATTCCCGCCTGGCTGTGCCCATGCTTCGTAAACCGAAACTGACGGCAAGGTGACGGCGACGTCTGCCAAGGATGCATCGACTTCGGTGTC
>JAIOYN010000022.1 GCA_021741065.1 Sphingomonadaceae bacterium
GAAACGGATGATGGCCAAGCCCTCACCCCCGGCGAACGTCTGGTGACGCTGGCGGGCAAGCTGCGTCGCTGGGA
Source organism: Sphingomonadaceae bacterium (assembly GCA_021741065.1). GTDB lineage: Bacteria > Pseudomonadota > Alphaproteobacteria > Sphingomonadales > Sphingomonadaceae > Sphingorhabdus_B. Next base: position 75 of record JAIOYN010000022.1, read on the forward strand.
TGGCTTCGCCACCGATGGCGACGGCGCAACGATTGCGGAGCAACTGGTCCGCGCCAACCGCTTGGCCGAATTGAATGCGCTCATCGCGCCTGCGCAAGCCGCGCTGGATACGCAGATGCAAAGCCTGTTGCAGATGACCGATAAGATTGAAGCGGCGCAAGATGCCGTCCGCACGGCGGCGACGGCGCGTGTCGCGACGGAAGGCCAGCTGCGCCAAGCCCTGCGCGCAGTCGATCAAGCCGAAGACGCATGGACGCGCCTAAACTCTGCAAAGGATGCGCTGGGCGACCGCATGGCCACAGCCGCGCAGGATTTGGCCGAAGCGCAAGCGGAGCGGACAGCCGCCGAGACGGCTCGCGATGCCCTGCCTGACGGGTCGCATCATGCCGACCTCGTCCAAAATCTTGCGGCGGCACATGAGGCAACGCGCGACCTGTTGGCGCGCAATCAAGCGGACCTGTCCGCGCTCGAACAACGCATAGCGCAAAGCCGCGAGCGCCGCGCCGTGGCGATGGCCGAAATTCGCAGTTGGCAGGAACGCGCCGGCGAAGCCGAACGCCGGATCGCTGAAATGAACACACGCAGCGCCAACATCGCTACTGAGCAGGAAGCGATGTCGGGAAGGCCGGAAATACTGGCCCGCGAGATTGCTACTATGCAGGCAGACAAAGAGCAGTTGGCCGAGAAGCTTGCTGGCCTGCAAGCCGCGGAAACGGCGCATGAAACGACGTTGCGCGCGCTGGAAAGCGAATTGTCGGCCGCGGCCGAACAGCTATCTGTGGCCCGCGAAGCCCGCGCCGGCGCCGAAGCGCGCGCCGAAAATCAGGAACAACGTCGCGTTGAAATGGGCCGTATTTCGGGGGAACGGTTCGAATGTCCGCCCCCCGTATTGCCCGAAAAACTGAACTTTGACGAAGATGCGATGGACGATGCGGGGCTGGAATCCAGCCGCCTCGACCGCCTGCAGAACGAACGTGAACGTATCGGCCCCGTCAACCTGATCGCGGCCGACGAACTGGCTGAACTGGAATTGCAGCAAGGCAGTGGCCTTGCCGAAAGCGAAGAGCTTACCCTTGCCGTCAACCGCTTGCGCGGTTCCATCGGTAGCCTGAACCGCGAAGGCCGCGCGCGGTTGCTCTCGGCTTTTGAGGCGGTAGACGGCCACTTCCGTCGCCTGTTTTCAACCCTGTTCAATGGCGGACAAGCCCATCTGGCGTTGATTGACAGCGATGATCCGTTGGAGGCTGGCCTCGAAATTTTCGCACAGCCCCCGGGTAAGAAACTGCAGTCGCTGACCCTGCTGTCGGGCGGCGAACAGGCGCTGACGGCGGTAGCGCTGATTTTTGGATTGTTCCTGACGAACCCTGCGCCGATTTGCGTGCTCGACGAAGTCGACGCGCCATTGGATGACGCCAATATCGAACGTTTCTGCGACTTGCTTGACGCGATGACGCAGGAGACCGAGACGCGTTACCTGATCGTCACCCACAACGCCGTGACCATGAGCCGGATGCATCGTTTGTTCGGCGTGACGATGATTGAACAGGGCATCAGCCGACTGGTATCGGTTGACCTAGGGGGAGCAGAACAATTACTGGCCGCAGAATGACTTTGCATGGCCCCATCACCAACAGCTTTATCTCGCAACGCCTTCGCCTGAATTATGTCGACTGGGGCAACCCAGACGCGCCGCCCTTGCTCTTGGTCCATGGTGGCCGTGATCATGCGCGTAGCTGGGATTGGGTAGCCGAGGAATTGCGCCACGACTGGCATATCATTGCCCCCGACTTGCGGGGCCATGGCGACAGCGCCTGGTCGCCCGACGGCAATTACGAAATGTCTGCGTTTGTTTACGACCTTGCGCAGTTAATCCATCAATTGAACCTTGCCCCTGTCAGCATCATCGCGCATTCGATGGGCGGTAATGTTTCGACGCGTTATGCGGGTCTCTTCCCCGAAAATGTCCGGAAAATGGTCACGATCGAAGGACTGGGTCTGTCCCCGAAAATGCAGGTGGAGCGAGATGCCATTGGCATTCAGAAACGTTTCCGGCAGTGGATAGAGGATAAACGCAACGCCGCAGGACGCGCACCGAAACGCTATCCCAATATCGAAGCCGCCTATGAACGGATGAAGACCGAAAACAGCTATTTGACCGATGAACAGGCACGCCACCTGACCGTGCACGGCATCAGCCGCAACGAAGATGGCAGTTGGAGCTGGAAATTTGACCATTACCTAAATGTCTGGGCCATTTTTGACATGCCCCGCGAAAATCTTTTGACATTGTGGCAGTCAATCACGTGTCCAGTGATGATGATGTATGGCGCCAACAGCGGGGCCTCCAACCCCGAAAAGGATGGTCGCATCGCGCATTTCCCGACGGCTAAGGTCGTGGAATATGAAAATGCCGGTCACTGGTTGCACCATGACCAGTTCGACCGCTTTATGGCCGATGTGCGGGCGTTTCTCTAACCAATCATTGCGCGCAAATTGGCAATAGTGTCCGCCTCATCCGCTGGCTTGTCGCGGCGCAGGCGGGAGATACGCGGGAAACGCATCGCAATCCCCGATTTATGCCGTTTGGATTCGTGGACGGCATCAAACGCAACCTCCAGCACCAAAGATTTTTCCACTTCGCGCACGGGGCCGAAGCGCGCGACCGTGTTGTCGCGGACAAAGCGGTCGAGCCATTTTAGTTCCGCATCACTAAACCCCGAATAGGCCTTGCCCACGGGCAACAAGGTACCGTCGGGCGTCCAGCAGCCAAAGGTATAATCCGAATAATAAGAGGATCTTTTCCCGCTACCGCGCTGTGCGTACATCATCACGCAATCGGCCACGAGCGGTTCGCGTTTCCATTTGTACCAAAGGCCGACCTTGCGCCCCGCTAGATAAGCGGAATCGCGTCGTTTCAGCATGACGCCCTCAATCGCCGCTTCACGCGCCGCTGCGCGTATTTCCGCAAGATGGTCAAAGTCGCGCGCCTCGATAACCACGGACAGGTCAAAGCGGGCCGCATCCAGGCTGGCGACGAGAGTCTCCAGCCGTTCCCGCCGCGCGCTCCAAGGCTGGCTGCGCAGGTCCTCCGCCCCGTCGAACAATATGTCGTAGAGGCGCACGAATACCGGATATTCCTCTTGCATCGCCGCGGTCACATTTTTCCGGCCCAAACGCTGTTGCAGCGCATTGAAGCTGGCTGCCTCTCCGCCTTGCACATCACCGCGCACCAATAATTCCCCATCGACCACGCCGATGGCGTTGAAGGCAGCGGCGATTTCCGGAAAGGCTGCGGTCACTTCATCGCCACCCCGGCTGAACAACCGCGTTTCCCCGCCCGTGGATGCAATTTGGATACGGATGCCGTCCCATTTCCATTCGGCGGCATAGGCATCCAGATGAACAATGCCGTCCTCCAAGGGATGGGCCAACATGAAGGGTCGAAAAAACGCGCTGTCGGCGGGGTCGGGGCGCTCGGACTTGCCCTCACCCCAGGCAAATAATTCGGCATAAGGCGGACGAAGCGCGTGCCAGACCTCTTCAACGTCCTCCACAGAAACGCCAAAGGCTTGCCCAAAGGCGGTTTTGGCCAGCCGCGCCGATATACCAACGCGCATCCCGCCGGTTGCCAACTTGAGCAGCGCATAACGGCCATTGGCATCCAGTCGGTCCATCAGTTCCGCCAGCACCATCGGCGCGCGCGCGCGGCTTGTGGTGTTGAGCAGGTCGATGACCTCGGACACTGTAGGTGCCACGGCATCCGCGCTGACCTCTGGCCACATCAGCGCAACAGTCTCCGCCGTGTCGCCCACATAATCGCGGCTCATGCGGAACAACATCGGGTCAAAGCGTTCCTCCGCCATCGCGCGAATCGCGGCAGCTTTGACCGTTGCGATGCTGAGCGTGCCCGCCAGTGCCGCCAATGCCCAACCGCGATCTGGGTCGGGCGTATGGCGCAGATAATCGGCAATCAACCGGACCTTATGGTCGCGCGAACGGGTGTAGATTAGCCCATCGATCAGTGCGGAGAAAGCTTGCATCAGCTCTCTTCCTCCTCTTCACGGCCCACCAGATCGAGTGCGCGCGCTTTCAATTGGTGCAGTTCGCACCAGCGGCCAAGCGCATCGGTGCGGCCATGGGTAATCCATGTTTCGCTGGGCCGAAGTTCTAACAATGTGTCGGTCAACTCGGTCCAATCGGCATGGTCGGAAATGACTAAAGGTAGTTCAACATTACGTTGCCGAGCACGTTGCCGCACTCGCATCCAGCCCGATGCCATAGCGGTTATCGGGTCGGGCAGACGCTGGGCCCAACGGTCATTCAGCGCCGATGGCGGCGCAATGACAATCGCGCCCTTCATCTCTGCCTTGGCAAGTCCCGTGGCCAATATGAGCTCGCCCAAAGGCACATCATGCGCCGCATATAGGTCACACATTTTCTGCATTGCGCCGTGGATATAAATGGGCGCGTCATAGCCCGCGCGGCGAAGCTCAGCGATGACCCGCTGCGCCTTGCCCAGCGCATAGGCCCCTATCAATATGCACCTATCGGCATTGGCGTCGCGCGCGGCGAGCAATTTGGCAATCTCATCCTCAATCGGCGGATGGGTGAAGACGGGCAAGCCAAAGGTCGCCTCCGTAATCAGAACATCGCAAGCGATGGGTTCAAACGGCGTGCATGTCGGATCGAAGCGCCGTTTATAATCCCCTGTTACCACCACCCGCTCGCCCGCATGTTCCAGCAGGATTTGTGCGGAACCCAAAACATGGCCTGCGGGGTGAAAGCTTATCTTCACACCATTTGCTTCAAACCCGTCACCATAAGGCACCGCTGTGCCCATTTCGGTGCCATAACGCAGCGCCATGATCGCCAGCGTCTCTGGCGTTGCCCACACGGCGCCATGGCCACTGCGCGCATGGTCGGCATGGCCGTGCGTCACCAACGCGCGTTCGGCGGGACGCGACGGGTCAATCCACATATCCGCTGGCTTGACATAAATGCCATGCGCATGTGGCTCTATCCAAGCTTGGGCGGCGGTTCGGGAAATAGATACGGTCCTTTGCTTGTGCAGGATATGGGGCGCGACATGGCCGATGTAAACCAATCCCATGGCTGCTTTTTCATAATGTTGATCCACAGGCGGCGTTCACAATTTTGTATTGTGCCGTCCGGACAAGCTATATGCGGGCGAAACATTTTTTTCAGCATTTTGACCTGCCATGGCTGCATTATATTGACGTGATGGTCTTTGTGCTGGTTAATTCGGTGCTCATGGCGCTGGCGGTCAACCGTCTGGTTTTCGGCAACCGCGCCATATTTATATTTTCAAGGGAGGGGCGCGCATTACGCGCGGCAGATGCATGAGCGATTATATACTGGTCATTGACGAAGGCACGACATCAACGCGCGCCGTATTGTTTACCGCGGACGGGACCGCCGTCGACAGTTGCCAGCGCCCGCTCACGCAGCATTATCCGCAACCCGGTCTTGTCGAACATGATGCCGAAGAAATTTGGAACCTGACGCTGGCCTGCGCGCAAGCGATGGTAGCCAAGGCGGGCGGCGCAGACCGGATCGCGAGCATTGGAATAACCAACCAGCGCGAGACCGTGGTGTTTTGGGACAAACGCACTGGCAAGCCACTTGCCCCTGCCATTGTATGGCAAGACCGCCGGACCGCCGACATGTGCGCCGCTAAGAAGGCGCAAGGCGAAGAGCTCGTGGTTCAAGCGAAAACCGGATTGTTGCTTGATCCCTATTTCTCAGGTTCAAAAATTGGCTGGGCGCTCGAAAATTGGCCGCAGTTGAAGGACGCGGGCGCAAATCTGGCGGTGGGCACGGTCGAAAGCTATCTTGTCTATCGGCTGACAGGCGGAAGCCATATCAGCGACGCCAGCAATGCCGCGCGCACCGCATTGATGGCGATTGGCAGCGGCGGATGGGACGACGGGTTGATGGACCTGTTCGGCGTGCCACGCGACATCTTGCCGGAAATTACAGATTGCGCAGGCGATCTTGGCACGACATTGCCGGAGCATTTCGGCGGCGCAATCCGCATTTCCGGCATGGCGGGGGATCAGCAGGCCGCTACCATCGGGCAGGGTTGTTTTGCCGTCGGGCAGACCAAGGCGACCTTCGGCACTGGCGCATTTGTGCTGACGCAAACGGGGACCACACTGCGCCAGTCGCGCCACCGCTTGCTCTCGACGATTTTGTACCAATTGAATGGCGAACGTCATTATGCGCTTGAAGGATCGGTGTTTGTTGCGGGTAGCCTTGTGCAATGGCTGCGCGACGATTTGGGCCTGATATCGCATGCCGCCGAGACCGAACCACTGGCGCGTAGCGTGCCGGACAATGGCGGCGTCTATCTCGTGCCCGCGCTTTCGGGGCTTGGCGCGCCGCATTGGCGTCCGGATGCCCGCGCCACGATCAGCGGGCTGAGCTTTGCGGCGACAAAGGCGCATGTTGCCCGCGCCGCGTTGGAGGCGATGGCGCACCAGACCTATGACCTGAAAACCGCCTTTGCCGCCGATGGCGCAGATTGGGCCGAATTGCGCATTGATGGCGGCATGGTCGCCAATGACTGGATGGCGCAGGATCTGGCCGACATGCTGGCGATTGATGTTGAACGCCCTGCCTTTGTCGAAACAACGGCACTTGGGGCAGCGATGCTGGCGGCGGTGGGTTGCGGACTATTCCCCTCTCTGGAGGATGCGGCCAGCATGCGGGGCGGCGTAACACGTTTTGCACCGATGCTTGGTGCAGAGGCTCGCGATGTCCGCTTGGCTGGCTGGGCCGATGCACTTGCCCGCGTTCTGCAATGATGTGCTGACGAAAACAGCCTTATTGTAACGCTGATGTCTGACTTGTTTTGGCACGCATTAATCCGTAACGCCTCCGATTAATGAATGATGCTCTTGCACTGGCTTATGCCCAACGACTGATCGCTTGCGAAAGCGTAACGCCCGCCAGTGGCGCGGTGTTTGACGCGCTTGAGGATATGCTTGTCCCGCTGGGCTTCACCGTAGAACGCTTCATGTCGGGCCAAGACGACGATAACCCCGCCCATGGCGCGCCGGTGGAAAATCTTTTTGCAATCCGGCAAGCCACAACCGGACGCCATTTTGCTTTTGCCGGTCATGTGGACGTGGTGCCGCCCGGCAATGGCTGGGCGAGCGACCCGTTTGTACCAGAGATTAAAGGCGATTTGCTGCACGGGCGCGGCGCCGTTGATATGAAGGGTAGCATCGCTGCCTTTGTTGCTGCACTGCATGATATCCCCAAGGATGCTGGCACGATCAGCCTGATTATCACCGGTGACGAAGAAGGACTGGCCATCCACGGAACCCGCGCGTTGATCACCCATATGCAAAAACGGGGCAGCATCCCAGATTATTGCCTCGTCGGCGAACCCACCAGCGTCAACCGCTTGGGCGACATGATGAAAATTGGTCGTCGCGGATCGGTGAACATGTGGATTTCCGTTGCAGGCACGCAAGGCCATGTCGCGTATCCGCATTTGGCGGACAACCCGATTCCAAAGCTCATTGCTATTCTGGCCGAGATCGAAGCGATCACGCTCGATGAAGGCACCGATTGGTTTCAGGCGAGCAATATCGAGGTTACCGACCTGCATGTCGGCAACAAGGCAACCAACGTCATTCCGCCACAGGCCGAAGCGCGATTGTCGATACGGTTTAACGACCTGCAAAATGGCGACGCGCTCGTTTCAAGGCTCCGTGCGCTGGTGGAGCGCCATGGGGGCAATCTGACAGCCATGATATCCGGAGAGGCCTTCCTGACCCCTCCTGGCGCGTTCTCAGCGGCTATATCAGCGGCGGTAGAGGAAGTTGTCGGCATCGCACCCGAAGCATCGACGACGGGCGGCACATCCGACGCGCGGTTCCTTACGAAAATATGCCCCGTGGTCGAATTTGGCTTGTGCAATGCAACGATGCATAAGCTGGATGAAGCGGTCGCCATTGCGGATTTGACCGCGCTGACCGAAATCTACCGGCGCGTTGCGCTCAAAATGCTGGCAGCTTAGTCCTAGCTTTTCAACATAATATACAGCGCACCCGCCCCGCCATGGCGAGGATGGGCGTTGCGCACCGCCAAAATATGCCGCGCATGACGCGATGCCGCCAACCAGTCGCGGACAACCGCAGCAATCGCGCCCCGGCCCTCGCCACTTGCCCTATCATGCGCGCGGGGTTTGCCCGTCACGAGCAATATCACTTTCATCCGCTGCGCAATTGCCTGCTCCAACGCGCCATCGAGACGGTTATACGCCAGCGCCAAGGACGCGTCGTGTAAATCGATGCTGACATCCGGAAGGATCCCGCCCCGCGCAATCCTTTTGTCCCAATGTCCGTCGAGATTGTGCGGCACCGGGGCAATCTTGCTTTGCACGGGCATATGCTTCGGCTTTGTGTCGGCAGGAGATGGCTTTGGCTTGGCATTCAAAAACTTCGCCAGCACGGCCTTATCCGCCGCCGGGGTTGAAACAGGCACTGGCTTTGGCTTGCCGCCATGCATGGGCTTTACGGTCGCAATGACCCTGCCCCAAAGGGACTTTTCCGTGTTGTCGAGAGGCCGCGCCATGCCGACTTTACAGACCTAGCCGCGCAATCGCAGCCTTGGGCAGGAAAACGAGTGCTGTACCCCGTGCCGCCATGCCACCCGCAATCACACGCGCACGGTCGCCAGCACCCCAGAAGGTATCGATGCGGTTCGCACCCTTGATGGCACCACCCGTATCCTGCGCAATCCAAATGCCATTGGGCTCCGCACGGTCCATCGACAGCCATACCGGCGCGCCGAGCGGGATGAATTTCACATCCACGGCAATGCTTGCCTCACCCACAACAGGATAACCCATGGCGCCCAAGGGCCCCGCACCTGTCAGTTCGCGGAAGAAAATATAGCTTTTATTTTCTTGCATGATCTTGCGCCCCTCTTCGGGGTTGGCATGCAAAAAGGCGACGATACCCTGCATAGAGGCATCGGTAATCAGCCCGCGATCACGCATCAACTTTCCAATGCCGGTATAGCCACGCCCATTTTGGCTGTCATAGCCAATGCGCATCACATTGCCATCGGGTAGTTTCAGCCGACCAGATCCCTGAATTTGCAGGAAGAAAAACTCCACAACATCGGACGCATAAGCGATTTCAAGACCGCGCCCCGCCAAGGAGCCATCCTCAATTGCGGCCCGATCGTCATATTGCACAAATTTGGTGCCGCTGACCTTGCCGCGGATATTGCGTCCCTTCAGCTCATCGGAAAACTGCCCAAGGTCAACATCGATCAGGTCCGACGGCCGTTTGTAGACTGGTACATCGCAACCCGCTTGCCGCATACGGCAACCGGCGATTTCGGGTTCAAAATAGCCCGTGGCAAAAGCCCTGCCGGTGCCGATTTGCACCGCATCCATATGTTCTGCAAAAAAGGAAATGGCGTCGCCCGTCCAGGTTTTGGCGGCGTCGCAAGCCGCCACCCAGTCGCTGCTTTCGGTCAAGCCGCTAGTGTCGCTTCGGCGGACAAGGCCGGGGCAACTTGTCCTAAAACTGTCTAGGGCAAGCGCCGTTTTGCGCGCATCAACCTGCAAAGTGGCAATTTGCGGACCGCGAAGTACGCCAAGCCCGGCGGCTGTTGTGATATCGCGCGCCGGTACAGGCGCCGCCGCTACATCCGCGACGGACGGTGCAGCGACCGTTGCCCCTGACGATTTTGCGGGGCCAGAATGCGGGGCCACCCCGCTTGCACAAGCGGATAGTGTGAGAGCGGACAGACCGAGAGCGAATAGGGCGCGTTTCATCGCCCGGGTGAATCAGACCGAGTCGGTTTCGTCAAGCTTCCAGTTACGGCCGTCCGATTTCACGTCGCGCATAAAGGTCCAAATATCATGCGTTTCGACCGCATCGGTCATCGACCCGCCAATGATGTTTCCATCAGCATCCTTGACCATCGCTGCGATATCGGCGTCAAAACGCACCGAGATACGAGCCATGGGGTGATCGTAACTTGCGCCGACAACGCGCACTTCATCAATACGCACCAAACGGTTTTCGAGGGTCTCACCCCGTGCCGCCCGGCCATCAATCGCCTCGGCAAAGCTTGCATAGACGTCATCATCGCAGAGGAAGCGCAACGCTTCCTTGTCACCCTTCCAATAAGCCTCAAGTACCATTTTATAAGCGGTTTTTGAACCCTCTACGAATGCGCCAAGTTCAAAGCCACGATCTGCATTGCCAATGGCTTTAACACCGCTTTGTGCTGCCATATCGACATTTGAAAGGTCATTAGCGGGTAAAGCTGACGCAGCGTCACCGCCAGCGGCAGGCTGCCGCAACAATGGCGGTGTATTCGCCTCGACAGGGCGATGCGCAACAGGTTCCTGCTCATGTCCCGTGCGTTTACCAAGGACCGAATATAGGCGAAGGCCCAAGAAAGCTGCAACAAGAGCAAGCAATACAATCGTAAACGTCACAACGCCTCCATCCGGCAAGAATCCATACGCGACCTCTGTACGAAATTTTTCGTTAAGCCGACTCAAAAATATATAGGAATTAAAGATACGCGTTTCAAAGGGCCTTGCCCAAAGAAAATTGCACCATGCCGCAATCGCAAGTATCATTGCCCTTTAACGGTTCGCCTGCTAGGCGCTTCGGCCATCAAGCGTCGCATATTGCAGCCGCGGTAACCAACAAGAAAGCACGACATATCATGGCCGACGAAGCAGGCACCATCGTTTCCGACAAAGTAAAAGCCAATGGCGAAGACACCGCGCCCGCTGTCGGCATGTTGAACCAGTATATCAAGGACTTGTCGGTTGAAAATCCGAACGCCCCGCACAGCTTCAACTGGGAAGGCGCGCCGCAAATTGACGTGCAGGTGAACATTCAAGCCAACGCCATTACCGATGAAGTGCACGAAGTAGCACTTCGGCTTGCCATCAAGGCAGAGACGGACAATGGCATCCAGTTCTCCGTTGAGCTGGATTATGGCACCCTGTTTGGCCTGCGTAATGTCAGCGAAGAGCAAGCCCATCCGTTCTTATTCGGTGAAGCCCCACGCCTGATGTTCCCGTTCGCGCGCCGAATCGTTGCGGACGCTGTGCGCGATGCCGGCTATCCGCCGCTGGTGCTTGAACCCATCGACTTCAACGCGCTCTACATTCAACAGCTCTCGCAGGCGCAGCAAATGGCAGAGACGCAGCCTGCCGGCGAAGCCTGAAGCCGACGGCACCAGGTGAACAGATGAGCCTGGTTCGCAACAGCATCACCATCGGGGGGCTGACTTTGGTCAGCCGCGTCTTGGGCCTAGTGCGCGACATGTTGATGGCGCGCTTCGTCGGCGCAGGCCTCGCGTCCGATGCATTCCTGATCGCGTGGCGTTTGCCGAATCTGTTCCGCGCACTTTTTGCCGAAGGTGCGTTTGCGGCGGTCTTCGTGCCGTTGTTTAACAAGAAAATGACGGAGGCCGAACGCGAGAAAGCGGATCAAGGCCTGATCGCCGCGCGCAATTTTGCCAGCCAAGTGCTGTCCGTGCTATTCCCATTTCTGGTGCTGTTTACGGCCCTCATGATGCTGGCCGCTGGCCCTATTGTCTGGGCCATGACTGGCGGCTTTCCCAATGGCGGGCCGGAGAAATTCGCGCTGGCAAGGCATTTAACGATCATCACCTTTCCCTATCTGGCGCTCATCTCGCTCGTGTCATTGCTCGGCGGGATATTGAATTCGCTAAACCGATTCTGGGTCAATGCCGCCGCACCGATATTGCTGAACATCTGCATGATTATAGCGCTGATTTTCTTCCGCGGCGATTCAGAGGTTGAAACCGCTGTTACGCAAGCGGTCGCAGTTACCATATCGGGCGCGCTGCAATTGCTGTGGCTCATTTGGGCATGTCACCGCGCGGGCGTTAACCTGAAGCTTAGTTTGCCGCGCCTCACGCCCGACGTTAAGCTGATGCTGGCCTTGATTGCACCCGCCGCGATTGGCCAAGGTGCAATCCAGTTCAATCTATTGATCTCCACCGCGCTTGCGGCACGGTTCCTTCCCGAAGGATCGGTATCGTGGCTCTATTATGCCGACCGCTTGAACCAATTACCTCTGGGCCTGATTGGCATAGCAATAGGGACAGCTATTTTGCCCGCCCTATCGCGGCAGATTGCCGGGGCAGATAGCAAGGCCGCATCCGACACGCAGAATCGCGCTGTCGAACTGGCCTTATTCTTCGCAATGCCGGCGACGGTCGCGTTGATTGTGTCGGCGATCCCGATTGTGCATGGCATATTCGAACACGGCGCCTTCACACCGGCCGACACACAAGGGACCGCGGCGGTGCTGATGGCGTTTTCCGCAGGCGTTCCGGCCTATGTGCTCATCAAGGTTCTGACACCTGGATTTTATGCGCGGAGCGATACCAAAACCCCTTTGCGGCTGGCCTTATGGTCGATGCTGGTCAACCTTGTCGGCAACCTTATTCTAATCTGGCCTTTGGCGCATATCGGCGTTGGCGTGGCGACTGCCATATCAGCTTGGGTAAACGTCGCATTGCTGTGGTTCACTTTGCGCCAACGCGGCCATATTGCCGTCGATGCGCGTTTGAAGCAAAAGGCATGGCGCATAATTTTGGCGGCAGTCCTTATGGGCGTCGCGCTCTATTTCGGAAATGAGCTTATCGAAGGCCAGCTTGGTTTGGGCCTGTGGCGACGCATTGCCGTTTTGTCCATGTTGGTCAGCGCGGGCAGCGCAGTCTATGCGCTGGCCATATTGCTGTTTGGGGCTTACCGGATCAGCGAACTCAAATCCCTTTTCCGCAGGCAAGCAACCGCGCCTGCGTCTTCTGCAAGCGAGTAATATCTATGCGCGTCGTGTCCGGCATTCAACCAACTGGCAACCTTCATCTCGGTAATTATCTGGGTGCGATCCGCAATTGGGTGACGATGCAGGATGAAATGGAATGTCTGTATTTCCTTGCGGATTTGCATGCCATTTCAATGCCGCATGTGCCCGAGGAGTTGACCGCCAACACCCGCGAGATGGCAGCGGCCTTGCTCGCATGCGGGCTGGATACCAAAAAGGCGATCCTGTTCAATCAGGCGCAGGTCCCTGCCCATGCAGAGCTGCAATGGCTGCTGACGGGCACCGCGCGGATGGGTTGGCTCAACCGGATGACCCAGTTCAAGGACAAGTCGGGCAAGAACCGCGAAGGCGCAAGCATTGCGTTGTTCACATACCCTGTTTTACAAGCCGCGGACGTGCTGCTGTATCAGGCGACGCATGTGCCCGTGGGCGAAGACCAGAAGCAACATTTGGAGCTGGCCCGCGACATTGCCCAGAAATTCAACACCGATTTTGGCAAGGGCGCAGAGATTTTCACCTTGCCGGACCCGATCATCCCCAAAGCCACGGCGCGTATCATGAGCTTGCGGGACGGCAGCGCTAAAATGTCCAAATCTGACCCAAGCGATATGAGCCGTATCAACCTGATCGATGATGCTGACACGATCCTGAGCAAAATCAAGAAAGCGAAGACCGACCCCGAACCATTGCCATCCGACGCAGATGGTCTTGAAGGCCGGGCCGAGGCCAAGAACTTGGTCGGCATCTACGCGGCCTTTGCGAATGAGACAGTGGACGAAACGCTGGCACGTTTTGGCGGTCAGGGCTTTGGTTCCTTCAAGCCTGCACTGGCAGAGATTGTGGTCGAACATCTGCGCCCCATTTCGGAACGCTTTAGCGCGCTAAAGAACGATCATGAACAGATTGACGCGGCATTGGCAAAGGGCGCGGCGAAAGCCCGCGAATTGGGCGCACCTACGTTAAAGGCAGCTTATGCTGCGCTTGGTTTACTGCGTTGAATAATGTTATTACGTCGTTCAACCTTAGTTCAGTGAAACTATCCTAATTTTGACAGGTTGATAACAAGACGGCGTCTGGCCGCTTTTGAAGGGATATGAATGGATGAAAAAGGTCGTAACTTTTCTCGCTCCACTGGCACTGCTTGCCTTAGGCGCATGCGCGACGCCCTTTAACGCCGATGTTTCGCGCTTTCAGGAACTACCCGCGCCGCAGGGTCAGACCTTTATGATCCGCCCAGCCAACCCCGCCAACTCCGGTGGCATAGAATTTGGTCAATATGCCGCGTTGGTCGCCAAGGAACTTCAGGAAGTTGGGTATGTGCCGTCATCGGGGGTAACCGCCGACATGACCGTATTGCTCGATTATGCCGTGGATGAAGGCAAGGAGCGGAACATCGTTCGTCAGGACCCGTTTTACGATCCATATTGGGGCTATGGCCGCTTTTACCGCCCGTTCGTCGTGCGCACACGCCGTGGCGCACGCTATGTCGTGGGTTTTTATGATCCGTTTCTCTATAGCGGCTTCAATCAGCCATATGATGTTGACAGCTTCACGGTGTACACCGCCAATCTGGATCTAAAAATTGACCGCAATGTTGACAGTAAGCGTCTGTTCGAAGGCAAGGCAGAGGCTAAGTCGCGTTCGAACAAGCTTCCGTATCTGGTTCCAAATCTGGTCGAGGCCATGTTCACGGGCTTCCCCGGCAATGGCGGCGAAACCGTCCGGATTTCCGTCGCGCCAGAGGAAAAGCGCTAAGCCCTATTCGGACTGTGTCGTTCTATACGCCGCAGCCCAGTTCCGTTTTCCCATAGGTTGCGCCTTCACCGCGCGTAGCGGCGATGCCTGCGTAAAGCTCCGTCCCCGTGAACAACCCATCGCGTCCGATGTCAAAGCCTTGCGCGCGGAATACGTCCATAACCTTGGCGGGTGAGTCATCGAAATATAAAGACTGCGATTCATAATGCTGCGCCAAGCCTGTCAACGACAAGCCTTCGAATGATCGGCGTAGCCTGAGATATTTGCTTTTGCCTTCCACCGCCGCATAGGCCTTTTGACGAGCAGCTTCATTGGCAAATTCCTTTGCTTCCAACGCTTGCCATTGCGCCCGCAACTGCGCACCGATCTTGGCGAATTCAGCACCGATTTCCCCGGAAAACGCGCAGGTCTGTGGATTGAAGCCGATGGCAATTGGCTTGCCGCCAATACGCGCCAAAATCGATGGAGCGTCGGCAAGATACCCATAGCGTCCATCGGCAAGCTTCACCTCAACGAAGTTATCTGCCGTGGTGCCCACCAGTGTCAGCTGTGCACCCTCGCGCAGCCGATCCAGCAAATTGCTATCTGCCAAGGTCGTAGCCCAGACATCAATCAGTCCGTCTGCAACCCATAGTTGATCATTGAGCGACTTTACCAAAACCGGCGGCTTAGATTGCGACAAGTTAATCAGGGCAACAAAACCATTGCCATCACTCAGTTCCAGCCACCCGCCATCGACACCTGAACCTGGTTGAATTGTGCCGGTCACTTGCGAGCCACGGGGCAACTTGCCCAATATGTCACTGCCGCTTATCGTTGGCTTACTGCGCAAGTTCGCGTCAGTCATTGCGAAAAATATTTGCGCTTCGGGATTTACAGCCTCTCCCGTTTCGGTTGCGAGCATATCTGAGCCACGTTTCAAATCATCCGCAATGAAGAGCCAAAAATATAATGCGGCCATCGCCAACACGGCGACGACCGCAGCAAATGGTATCCGCCATTGGCGATTCGCGGCGGACTTGGGGGATTTTGGGGCCATTGTTGGTTTCAACGCACGCCCGCAACTCGCGCAGAAAGCGGCTTGATTGGCCGAAGTCGCTCCGCATGAAGCGCAAACCTGACTCATACTCATCCCTCCGACTCACGTCATTGGGATAAGCGCTGGAAAGCTTGTTGAAAAGGGGTGGAAAAATTAGGGTCCTGACCCTAGGCTTCGAGTTGGCGGAGCAACGCGCGGACATCATTGTCCATGTCGCTGTCTTGTTGCCGCAGCCCTTCAACCAAGCGTACCGCGTGAATCACCGTACTGTGGTCACGTCCACCGAACTTGCGTCCGATTTCAGGATAGCTGCGCGGTGTCATCACCTTGGCAAGATACATAGCAACTTGGCGCGGACGTACAACCGCACGCGCGCGACGCTTTGAGGACATTTCGCTGCGGTCGATACGATAATATTCGCACACGGCACGCTGGATTTCATCGATGGTGATACGGCGGCGGCACGCACTTAGGATATCCTTGAGCTGCTCTTCAGCCAAAGTCCGTGTGACTGGCTTGCCCGTCAATTGGGCATAAGCGAGCAGCTTGTTCAAGCCGCCTTCCAATTCGCGAACATTACGGCTGATGGTGCGGGCGAGAAACTCGACCACCTCTTCACCCACCTGCGCCTCTGGCATATTGGCGAGTCGTTGTTCCAAGATCAAACGGCGCAATTCGAGATCAGCGGGCTGAATATCGGCCACAAGGCCCATCGACAGGCGCGACAAGATGCGCTGGTCCACGCCGTCCAACGCTTGCGGTGCGCGGTCAGCGGAAACCACCAAGCGTTTGCCTGCACCAATGATGGCATCGATGGTGTGCAGAAACTCTTCCTGCGTTGACACCTTGCCGATGATGAACTGGATATCGTCGATCAGCAGAACATCAACAGCACGCAAACGAGCCTTGAACTCCATGACTTCCTTGCGCCGCATCGCGGTCACAAATTCCATCATGAATTTTTCAGCCGACATATATAAAATCTGCGCGTCGGGATTAACCTCGGCATAGGCATGGCCAATGGCATGCATCAGGTGCGTTTTGCCTTGGCCCGTCGCCGCTTGCAAATATAGCGGGTTAAACAAGGGCTTGTCTTTCGACGCCACGCGCTCTGCAGCGCTCAGCGCGAGCACATTGGTTTGGCCCTTAACGAAATTCGCAAAAGTCATGCGCGGATCAAGCGCCGACCGGGTGGCTTGTGCCTCATTCGTTTCTTGCGCGACCGCGCGTTCTGCCTGGGTTGAAGCGCGCAGCAATTCGACGCGCGGCGCACCGGGGCGGGTACGAATTTTCAACTGCTTGACGCTGCTATTCGTGCTTGACCATGCCAAGCGCAAGCGGTCGGCATAATGGTCGGAAACCCAGCTTGCGGAAAAGTCAGAGGGCAACAAAAGCTCAAGCGTACCAGTCAGATCACAATAGTCACCAAGGCTGATGGAGCGAATCCATTGGCCGTAAACCTGCGCCCCCAAATCGCGACGCAAGCCGGAGGAGATATTGTGCCAATCGGCGTCAAAACGGGCATGTGATATAGCGACATCATTCCCATTTCCTGATGGACCGACCTTGCTTTGCGATACTGAATTGCCTTCGGCCAACGTGCCTGCCCCCATTTTCCACCCCAACCAGCACAACATTACCGCGCGCTATCTACCGGACACGGACAAACGGGGGCTGGCCTCGCATTTGTTGCCAAATGCAGCCGAGCTACGTGTTTACTCTCCATGTGAGGCATTGCGCGACTGTCGTCATGCGTTGCTGGAATGCATTTCTTAGACAGCAATAAACGAGTCGATCAAGTGCGAGACTGCAAAAAAACTGAAATAATTGCCATTGACTCGGCGAGACACGAGCAAATGCGTTAAATATTTAATAACCGCATGATTTTATGTATTTTTCGATTCAGAACTAAATTGTGAACCTGCCGAATCGCGGGAAATCCTCACCCTTGCAATTTGTGACAATTGGCAAAGAAAAACCCGCCGTGTTGGCGGCGGGTTTCGAATGTCTCAAACCGGAAGGTCCGGCACCATAAGTATCGCTTAAGCGAGACCGCCGACCGCCTTTGTGAGGCGACCAAATTTGCGCGATGCTGTGTTCTTGTGAAGGACGCCCTTGGATACGCCGCGCGCCAGTTCAGGCTGCGCTGCGGCCAGTGCGGCAGCAGCCGCTGACTTGTCGCCAAGTTCAATCGCCGATTCGACTTTCTTGATGAAAGTGCGGATGCGGCTGACGCGTGCGCCATTTACTTCGGTGCGACGCGCGTTGCGACGGATACGCTTTTTTGCTTGCGGCGTATTGGCCATTTTTGTCCTCGAATTTCAATATCTGAAGAGGCGCGCCCATGCGGTACGCCCGTTGAAGGAGCGGCCCTTAACCCTGCCCAAGAGATTCGTCAACCTCATAATGCCGCCTTATCGCTGGCATTTCGGGCAGTAGAAGGTTGATCGTCCCGAATCAACACGCCGCAATATATTGCTGCCGCAGATGCACACTTCACCCGCCCGGCCATAGACACGCCAGTCCTTCGCGAAATAACCAAGCTCCCCATCGGGTGCGGCAAAATCGCGCAAGGTAGATCCGCCAGCGGCAATAGCAGCCGTCAGCACCTCTTTAATCGCGATGACCAATCGGATCAGCCGCGGCTTGCTTATGTTCGATGCAGCCGAAATTGGATCAATGCCGGCCATGTGCAGCGCCTCGCACACATAGATATTCCCTAAGCCCGCCACAATATTCTGGTTGAGCAACATCGCCTTTATCGGCGCCTTGCGGCCAAACAACGCCTTTTGCAGAACAGACGCATTGAACCTATCCGACAGCGGCTCAGGCCCCATTTTGGCGAAAAAGCGATAATGGTCGATTTGCTCCGAATCGACAATATCCAGCGACCCGAAACGACGGTGATCATTGAGCGCGACCACCCGGCCACTTGCCGTTTCCAAAATGAAATGGTCGTGCTTTTCAATTTCCACAGGGTCGACGCGCCAACGGCCCGACATCCCCAGATGAAATATCAACACGTCCTGCCGGTCGGTGTAGATCAATCCATATTTGGCGCGCCGGCCCAGTGTTTCGATACGCGCACCCGTGAGCCGCTGGCGCAAATCAGGCGGAATCGGCCAGCGCAGGTCCGCACGGCGCGGTTCCGCACGCACGATAAGCTCGCCTTCAAGGACAGTGCGCAGGCCGGATACAGTGGTTTCGACTTCGGGTAATTCGGGCATATGATTTAGCACCTAAGGGTCTGGACCACCTAACAGCCTTTGCGGCTGGCGCAACAATCGGCTAGGGGCAAGGTAATGAATGACACCGTATCCTTTGGCTATGAGGAAGTTAGCCCCGAAGAAAAGACGCAGCGCGTTGGCGCCGTGTTTTCCAATGTCGCGCGCAAATATGACATTATGAACGATGCGATGTCTGGGGGCATGCACCGTTTGTGGAAAGATACCTTCGTGCGCCGTGTTAAACCGCGCGCAGGCGAGGATATTCTCGACATGGCCGGCGGCACGGGCGACATTGCGTTTCGTATGGAAAAATCCGGCGCGCAGGTGACCGTTTCCGACATTAACGAAGACATGTTGGATGTCGGCATGGAGCGCGCCATGGAGCGCGGTATCGACAGCCTCATCTGGTCTGCGCAAAATGCCGAGACGCTTACCTTCCCCGATGCGCATTTTGATGCCTACACAATCGCCTTTGGCATCCGCAATGTCACGGACATTCCCAAGGCCCTGCGTGAGGCACATCGCGTACTGCGTTATGGCGGTCGTTTCTTCTGCTTGGAATTTTCCACGGTCGAATGGCCGGGCTTGGCGCAAGTATACGACGTTTATTCGGACAAGCTTGTGCCAAAGCTGGGTAAGGCCATTGCAGGCGACGAAGATAGCTATCGTTATCTGGTCGAATCCATCCGTCGTTTCCCGGATATGCAGAATTTCAAGCGCATGATTGGTGAGGCTGGCTTTGTGCAAACCAAAGTTGAGCCTATCATGGGCGGACTGGTCGCGATCCACAGCGGCTGGAAGGTTTAACCCCGCACCTCATGACTCGTCCCGTTACCCACATCATTCGCTTGCTCAAATGGGGCCGCATATTAGCGCGCCATGGGGCTCTTCGCGCCATTGAGGCGGATCGTAACACCCCTGCGCAAGTCAAGCGCCTGTGCCGCATCGCGCGCTTTGGGACCATCCAGCCCAAGGTGCCGGATTATGCAGGTGCATTTCGCGCTATTGGTCCCGCCGCCATCAAACTTGGCCAAACACTGGCCACCCGGCCTGACATCATTGGCGAAGAGGCTGCGCGTAATCTGCTCATGCTGCAGGACCAGTTACCGCCTGCGCCATTTGACCAGGTCTATGCGCAGATCGATAGCAGCCTGAATAAGCCAGCGGCAGCATTGTTTGAATATATCGACCCTGTGCCTGTCGGTGCCGCCTCCATCGCGCAGGTGCATCGTGCCCGCACGACCGAGGGCAAGGATGTCGCGATCAAAGTGCTTCGTCCCGGCATTCGCGAACAGTTCGCCCGCGACATTGAAACCTATGAATGGGCCGCCGCGCATTTGGAAGCATTGGGCGGCGAAGCGGCACGATTGCGGCCGCAACTGGTTATCGCCAATCTGAAACGCTGGACCTTGCGCGAACTCGATTTGCGGCGCGAGGCGGCAAGCGCATCCGAACTGAAAGACGCAATGGTGGCCGTCGAAGGCTATGATATTCCGACCATCGATTGGGACCGGACGTCGGGCCGCGTGCTAACGCTCGAATGGGTCGACGGCGTCAAGATTTCCGATATCGATGCGCTCAGGGCGGCGGGCCATGACCTCAATAAATTATCCGAAAAACTTGTCCTCACATTTTTGCGGCAAGCGATTTCGGAAGGCTTTTTTCATGCCGATATGCATCAGGGCAATTTGTTCGTCCGCGCCGACGGTACGATTGTCGCCATTGATTTCGGTATCATGGGCCGCATCAACCGGCAGGCGCGTTTTTGGCTAGCGGAAATTCTCTATGGCCTGACCACCGGCAATTATAAGCGCGTCTCCGAAATTCATTTCGAGGCGCAATATGTGCCCAGCTATCACAATGTCGACGAATTCGCGACGGCATTGCGCGCGGTCGGCGAACCGACCCGCGGCAAGCCGGTGAGCGAATTGTCGGTTGGGCAAATGCTCGACAGTCTTTTCGCGATTACCCGCGACTTCGATATGCAGACACAACCGCATTTGTTGTTGCTGCAAAAAACGATGGTGATGGTTGAAGGTATTGCGACCTCATTAAACCCAAGCATCAACATGTGGAATGTTGCTGCACCTTATGTCGGCGACTGGATTCGCGGCGAGTTGGGGCCAGAAGCCATGCTGGCCGATGGCTTGCGTAAACAAGCCGATAC
>JAIOYN010000023.1 GCA_021741065.1 Sphingomonadaceae bacterium
GGTGGGGGTGGCGCCACATATGGAGGTGGTGGGGGTGGTGCAACAACTTCAACAGGCGCAGGTGCGCCGCCGAAGTTGTAAACCAGGCTGCCCATCACGCTGTGCGAACGGAAGCGTGAGTCCACTGCACGGCCAAGGCGATCGACCAGGCTGACCTTGTTGGCGTTAAAGAAACGATATTTCAGGCCGATATCCCAATTGTCGCTCAATGGCGCGCGAACGCCAGCGAGTGCCTGCCATGCAAAACCCGTGTCCGAATCATCGAGGAATGCAGGGGCAGCCAAAACGGTCTGCATGTCTACGCGTGCGACACCAACGCCGCCGCCAACAAAGCCCTGAAGGCCGTCATCGTCACCGAAATCGAGCAAGCCATTGACCATGAAGCTCAATGCATTTGCGTTACCAGCTACGGCATATGTGCCGCCACGGGCCAAGGTCGTACCTGCGCCGCTGGTGATCTGGGGAGCTTGGCTGGTGAAGCCAGTCACATCAGCCTTACGATACGAGACTTCTGATTCAAGACGGAAACCGCCAAAATCATAGCCCACTACGCCGCCGAAATCATAACCCTTGTCTGGATCTACTGTTGCCGCATCATTCAGGCCAGCAATATCCAAAGCGAGGTCTTCTACTATCATGGCACCGCCATCAACTCCGACATACCACTGGTTATCGCGGGCCAAAGCCGGTGACGCCAGAGCAGTAGAAGCGAGCGCCAAACTTATGGCTAACTTACGCATCAACTTTCCCCTTATTTATCTTAGGAACGGAAATTCGAGAACGCAGGTCTACCAATTCTGTTCCATCGATGCAAGCCGCTATGTCTCTATACTGTTGCTAAAATGTCGCCATTTCCGCCGATTTATCATAATATTTGTGTCGTTTTTCAGCGTTCTGGGATCATGTTGCCAGTATGCCTATCAACCTGAAATATTGTAAAATTGCCACAAGTGCCATGCGCGCCTCGCTGTCGACGGCAGTGCCGCCGGTTGGATTTGGCACCGAGGGCGCGGTGGTCCATTGGCCCGATATGAACAGGCTATGTCTTCGTGTGGATTTGTTCCAGACCCGCATGCCTTCATGGGGCAAAACAAAACGCCAACTGCCACCAATCCAGTAGGCGACCTGCCCAGCTTTGTTCGCCCAAACCCCCGTTGGTGCTCCATGAATAATCCAAGATTTACCGATATCATTATCGGTGACCACAGGTGGCGCCGTCAAGGCTGCTTCAACCGCCATGTGCAGCAGCGCATCAATCATCACGAGCGCTTCATTATGTGTGATTTCTTTCTGCGCCTGCGACACTGCCAAAAGCGGCAGGCGATGGCGCCCAGTTTCTAATGCGGACATAAATCCTCCAAAGGTTCCGCCTGATCATCGCGCGCCCAAAAATTCCAGCACTGTGTGTCGGCGATGTTTTTCCGGGTCCAGCGGCGGATGACCTCAACCATCTGTTCATACGGTAGGGCGAGCAACGCCTGCGCGTTAGGCATCGGCATGTGGTGCGCCCTCAATTTCGGGTTCGGTTTCGGGTGCAGGCCGCGCCGCGGCATTGTCTTGGGCGCGTTGCCGCATGTGCGTCAGCTTCAGGACCAATTGCGCCTTTAACGTCGCCAAATCGGGATGGGCGGTCTTGGACGCAGGCGCAACAGGCGCGCCACCCTTGACCGCGGCACGATGCGTGCTGAGCAAGGCAATCGCCAACCGATGTTTTTGCGCCCGCGCCTTTAACGTGCCATCGCCGGTGCGTCCGCTTGGCGTCTGCAGCGCCTCGGCCAGCAAATCGGTCTCCAACCGGGCATAGCCCTCCGCCAGAGCCAGCGCCCATGCGTCGCGAAAAGCCGGCGTGCGCCGCCGTTCGGCATAGACTGCACTGCTCGTCACCCCAGCCGCGCGCGCCGACGCCGCCACATTCGCCGTCTGCGCCAAATGGTCCAGAAAAAGGCTACGGATTTTCATATTCAACCGCGCATCCGGCACGGGTGGTGTATTGATGGCCATAAAAGCCCTCCTGAGCGCAAAGAAAAAGGGCCGAAGATTGCGCTTCGACCCCAAAGGTGATGATGAAAGCGAGCCCCGACGCGACTCGCAATTTTCGACTATGACATAAACTAACCTTTTATGGTTACGATGTCAATATATTTTTAGCCTATTTGGTTATAATGAAAGTTCCTTCCCCACCTACAACATCATTTCGCATCGCCCGCGCTTTCGCTACAGCACCTCCATGTCCCGCATCATCCTGTTCAACAAACCTTATGGCGTCTTGCCGCACTTTACCGACAAGGGGACGGAGGGCTCGCCGCGGCCGACTTTGTCGCAGTTCGTCGATGTGCCCGGCGTCTATCCTGCTGGGCGGCTCGATATGGACAGTGAGGGGTTGATGCTGCTGACCGATGATGGCCGGTTGCAAGCGCGGATATCGGACCCGAAATATAAAATGGCGAAAAGCTATCTGGTGCAGGTGGAGGGCGATGTGACCGACGATGCGCTCGCGCAGTTACGGCGCGGCGTTTCGTTGAAGGATGGCTTGACCCTGCCGTGCGAAGCCGAGCGGATTGCCGACCCCATGCTCTGGCCGCGCGACCCGCCAATCCGCGTGCGGTTGTCAGTGCCCGATAGCTGGATCATGCTCACCATTCGCGAAGGCCGCAACCGTCAGGTCCGGCGCATGACCGCCGCGGTCGGGCATCCCACCTTGCGCCTCGTCCGGCGCGCGATTGGCGAATGGACGATGGATGGCCTTGCACCGGGCACTTGGCGCGAAGTCGAAGTCTAAGCCAAAGCCCTCAATCACTCGAAGGGCGCGCGATGCGCTTGCCCTTGGTCCGGCTGGTCAGATGAAATTGCCCACAGCGGTCGCACGCATAATGCCGCAGCGTGATTGTCGCCTTTGCAATCGCGGATAGCGCATCTGCCTCCGAAAGATAACGCGCTTTCTTCGCGCAGATGCTTAACCGCGTGCGCAGATCAATCCTCGCTGTCGAACGCGATGCAGCCATTGTTGCACAGCTGCGTGAGGAGATCGATGGCCGCCGCGCTGCCCGCCAGTTCGACGTCGAGAACCACGCTGTCGTCTGCGCAGAGCTTTTTCGCCAACGCCGCCGTTTCGCCACTGCAGTCGAAACAGACACCATCGGCGAACAGCATGAGCGCGTCCGCGCCTGTGGCGATAAACGCCAAGCGGCTCGCCGGATTGCGCGACAGCGGCATTTGCGCGGTGATCGCCGCGCGCAGTTCCTCCGGCATAACGGGCACTTCGGGTCGCCAGTCCATTTCGGGATATTTGGGCGTGCTGTTGAAGGTGCCGAACCAGCGGGCGAAATGGGCGGGGTCAGACAGAGATTCGAGCATCATCTGCTGCAATCGGGCCAGCGCCTCAGGCAAAATCTCGCCTGCATTGACCTGGGCCGTTAAATCCGGGTCGCGGTAGAGTTCGTCATCGGGAATGCCGTCCAGAACATCGTCGACATAATGGCCCAAAAGGTCGGCGCGCGATGGCGCGCGGAACCCAACCGAATAGGTCATGCAATCCGAACCCACCGCCACGCCATTATGCGATATGCCCGGCGGGACATAAAGGATGTCGCCGGGTTCAAGCACCCATTCCTCGGTCGCCTCAAACTGACTGAGCAGTTTCAAATCCGCATGCTCCAACAACAAAGTATCGGCGTCGCAGTGCCCGCCAATCTGCCAACGGCGGCGGCCAAGCCCTTGGATGAGGAAAACATCATATTGGTCGAAATGCGGTCCCACCCCGCCTTGGTCGGCGGCAAGGCTGACCATCACATCGTCAATGCGCCAATTGGGTATGAAACGGAACGGCGCGATCAGGTCGGCAACCGCGGGCACATGATGGTCGACGGCTTGCACCAACAAGGTCCAATGGCTTTCATGAAGGCCAGAGAGCCGTTCTTCGGCCAGCGGACCTTGCTCCATCTCCCAACCCGCATCGGTTTGGCAAATCAGCCGCGATTCAATTTCCTCTTCACACGCCAGTCCGGCGAGCTCGTTCGGCTCCAGCGGGTTTTGCCAGTCGCGAAACGCATTGCGGATCAGCAACGGCTTTTTCTGCCAATATTCCCGCAGAAATTGGTCAATGTCGAAATTTTGAAGGTCCATGACGTTGCGCTGTGGCCTAAAGCGGCAAAATGCAAGCGTCAGCGCGCAAACAACTGCGCGTCGTCGGCAAAGGCCTTGAACTCCAACGCATTGCCGCTTGGGTCATAAAAGAACATCGTGGCTTGTTCGCCCACTTGGCCCTTGAACCGGATATGGGGTTCGATGCCAAACCGGATGCCCGCCGCCTGCACGCGTTCGGCCAATGCCTCCAATTGGTCCATGTCCAAAACAACGCCGAAATGCGGGACAGGGACATCATGCCCATCGACAGGATTATGTGTTGATATGCTGCGCGCCGATGGGTCCAAATGCGCGACAAGCTGATGCCCGAAAAAGTTGAAATCGATCCATTGGTCCGATGAGCGGCCTTCGGCGCAGCCCATGACAAAGCCGTAAAAATGCCGCGCTTCGGCAAGGTCGTGGACGGGAAAGGCCAAATGGAACGGACGTAAGCTCATTTTGATGTCACCGGCTTGGGTAAAGGTTTGTCGATGCTGTCGGCATTAGCAAGCTCCGCCGTCATTTGCACGGCGCAAGCGTTGATCCGGGCAAGATCACTTGGCCGCTGAAATTCCGCTTTCGCCGCTTCGGCCATCGCGACCGCGACCAATTCGCGCGGTTGCCCGCTTTGTGTGGTGATGCGATTGCCGACGATGCCGGCCCATCTTTTGCCCGATTGCCGCACGTCAGGCGCATCGGCTGGCGCCGCACCCGTCCGCTGTTTCTCAGCCAAGGTCGCGAGCACGGCGACACAAAAGATGTCGCCTTGATGGGCATCGGTAAGCGCGGAAGGGTTGGTGGCGGCGGCAAGCGCGATGGCGAAAAATAGCATAACCCTGAATTAGCAGGCAAACCATGAACCGCAAGCAAGGACAATTTTTGCTCGATTGCATTTGTCACATATCGACGGCAAAGCCGGGGCGTGCAGAAAATCTCCGCCCTGCTTCATCGGTTTCCGCGCTGGGCCGCTATCGGCGCAGGCGCGCTGTCGGCCTACGGCTTTGAACCTTGGGGCCTTTGGCCATTAACGCTCGCTTGCTTTGCATTGCTGATCCACCTTATCGCGTATGCCCAAAATACAAAAAGCGCTTTTGCGATTGGTTGGCTTTTCGGGGTCGGGCATTTCACCTTTGGCAATCAATGGATTGCGGTCGCATTCACCTTTCAGGCAGCGATGCCGATTTGGCTGGGTTATATCGCGGTAGTGGCGCTGGCGCTCTATTTGGCGGTGTATCCGGCCTTGGCGGCCGGTGGCGCTTATTGGTTGCGCCACTTCTCGACGAAAATTGGTGGTCATTCTCGCGCCAGCGAAGGTGACGCTGCGGAAGCTTCTGTACAAACATTCCCGCTCATCTTGGCCTTTGCGGGCCTTTGGATCCTAACCGAATGGCTACGCAGTTGGGTGTTCACCGGCTATGTCTGGAACCCGTTGAGCGTAATCGCGCTCTCCATCCCCTATGTGGCGCAGCCCGCAAGCGCCATAGGCACATATGGCATTTCGGGCGTCATCATTTTAGCCGTCGGCGGCGTTTACCAATTCGCATCCTTATGGACGCGCGCATCGAGCACCGAACGCAGTAAAGGTGGATGGACAGGTTATTTCGTCGGCGGATTGTTGCTCTTCGCATTAGCAGCAATAGCGATAATCGCCCGTGTTTCATTATGGGGCGGATTTTTCAGCAGCAGCCCCGAAAACCAGCCGCAAGTCGCCGTTACCGTCGTGCAACCGAATATCTCGCAAGCCGACAAATATGCGCCCGGCTATGACGCGCTGAATTTCGCCAAGCTGGCGATGCACAGCCGCCCCTTGCCCACCCAAGCGCCGCGCCTGATTCTTTGGCCGGAGGCCGCTATTCCGGACTATCTCGAGGACGGATATCCCTATCGTTATTATTACGGACAGCCGGGGGAAAGCGCCGCTGGCGCGCGCGCGCGGCTCACCACTTTGATGGCCGATAATGATGTGCTGGTGACGGGTGCCAACCGCCTTATTTTTGAAAAACGTGCATTGGTGGCCGCGCGCAACAGCGTCTCCGCCATGGACGCCTTTGGTCGTATCCTTGGCCATTATGACAAAGCGCATTTGGTGCCTTATGGTGAATATCTGCCTTTGCCTTGGTTGCTAAAGCCAATTGGGCTGGCGCGATTGGTGCCGGGCAGCCTCGATTTCTGGCCCGGCCCAGGCGCGCGGACGATGACCGTGACCGTTGACGGCAAGCCTGTAAAAATTGGCATGCAAATTTGTTATGAAATGATTTTCTCTGGCCAGACGGTGGACCGCAAAAACCGGCCCGATTTCATCTTCAACCCGTCCAACGACGCATGGTTTGGTCCCATTGGCCCGCCGCAGCATTTGGCGCAGGCGCGGCTACGCGCCATTGAGGAAGGCTTGCCTGTCATCCGGTCCACGCCCACGGGGATAAGCGCGATAATCGACGCCGATGGCCGAATACTGCACAGCCTGCCCTTGGGCGCGGATGGCCGCATCGATGCGTTTTTGCCGCGCGCCAAAGCACCGACCCTGTTCGCACGATTTGGGAACATCATTCCGCTGGCTTTTGCTGGGCTGCTAATCCTGTTGGCATTGTTACCGCTTGCTCACCGTCGTGCTTCTCGCTAAGGGCGCATCACGATATAAAGAATTCTTTATACGCAGACACAGCAATAGACTGGAAAAACCATGCGCTCAAATTACCTCTTCACGTCCGAATCCGTGTCCGAAGGACATCCTGACAAGGTTTCGGACCAGATTTCCGACGCCATCGTTGATTTGTTTTTATCCAAAGACCCCGAAGCGCGCATTGCGTGCGAAACCTTGACCACGACGCAATTGGTTGTGCTCGCCGGCGAGATTCGCTGCAAAGGCGTGTATGAAAATGGCCAATGGGCCCCAGGTGCCAAAGAAGAAATCGAAGCCACCGTCCGCCGCACCGTCAAGGAAATCGGTTACGCGCAAGACGGCTTCCATTGGGAAACCCTGCGTTTCGAAAACAACCTGCACGGCCAGTCTGCGCACATCGCGCAGGGCGTAGACGCCTCGGGCGATAAGGACGAAGGCGCTGGCGACCAAGGCATCATGTTTGGTTATGCCTCGACTGAAACGCCGGACCTAATGCCCGCGACGCTTGATTACAGCCACAAAATCCTGGAGCGCATGGCCGCAGACCGTCATTCGGGCGCCGCGCCTTTCCTTGAGCCCGATGCCAAAAGCCAAGTGACCTTGCGCTATAACAGCGAAGGCAAGCCAGAGGCCGCGACCGCTATCGTCGTGTCCACGCAGCACGCGCCGGGTTATGACCAAGGTGCGAAAGAAGCCGAGCTGCACAATTATGTGAAGGGCGTTATTGCTGACCTGTTGCCGGCAAGCCTGCTGACCGACACCGTGTATCACATCAACCCAACGGGCAGCTTCGAAATCGGCGGGCCTGATGGCGACGCGGGCCTGACCGGCCGCAAGATCATTGTCGACACTTATGGCGGCGCAGCCCCGCATGGCGGCGGCGCATTCTCGGGTAAGGACCCGACGAAGGTTGACCGTTCTGCCGCTTATATCACGCGCTATTTGGCGAAGAATATCGTTGCCG
The DNA here is from genome assembly GCA_021741065.1 of Sphingomonadaceae bacterium. Taxonomy (GTDB): domain Bacteria; phylum Pseudomonadota; class Alphaproteobacteria; order Sphingomonadales; family Sphingomonadaceae; genus Sphingorhabdus_B. The sequence continues at coordinate 7,707 of JAIOYN010000023.1, forward strand.
CTGGCCTTGCCACACGCTGCACTATTCAGCTTGCTTATGCCATTGGCGTGTCGAAGCCTTTGTCGCTGTATGTCGATACGCACCGCACCGGCACGGTCGGCGATGATCAGATTGAAGCGGCGATCATGGGCATCGCAAAACTGGGCGGCCTCACGCCGCGCGGCATCCGCACGCATCTGGGCCTGAACAAGCCAATATACCGCAAGACCGCCGCTTATGGCCATTTCGGGCGCAAGCCCGAAGGTGACTTCTTCCCATGGGAACGCACCGACCTGGTCGAGGACCTCAAAGCAGCGCTGGCGTAATTCAACTTGCAGGGTGGCGGCCGAAAGTTTAGCCGCCACCCGCATGACTGCGAACAAAATCGGTGATCCAACGACACTGAACCGCCTCTATGGCCGTTCAAAGGGCAAAAAGCTGCGCTCCGAGCAGAATGACTTGGTCGATAATCTTCTGCCACAGATTTCCGTGCCCGACGAAGGGCCGCTAAGTAGCCAAGAGCTGTTCGGCGACGACCGCGCGATGCATTTCGAAATCGGCTTTGGCGGCGGCGAGCATTTGGCCTTCCGTGCCGACCTTTTGCCCGATCACGGCTTTATTGGCTGCGAGCCATTTCTGAACGGCGTCGCACAAGCGCTATCGCATATCCGCGAGGGCGGCCTGCACAATGTCCGTCTGCATATGGGCGACGCGTTGAAAATGTTGCGCCGCGTGCCCGACGGGTCGCTCTCCTTTGTCTATCTGCTGCATCCCGACCCATGGCCAAAGGCGCGGCATGTAAAGCGCCGGATGATGAATGACGGGCCGGTGGATTTGATCGCGGCAAAGTTAAAACCGGGCGGCGAATTCCGCTTTGGCACCGACCATCCGATCTACGTCCGCCACGCGCTGATGATCATGCAACGCCACCGCCAACAATTTGGCTGGCTGTGCAACAGCGCGTCCGATTTTCAGAACCGCCCCGGCGGCTGGCCGGAAACCCGCTATGAGGCAAAGGCACGCCGCCTTGGGCATGAAGTCTGGTATTTCCGCTATCGGCGTAAAGAAGCCTAAGCCAAAGATAAACATTCGACGAACTTGGCGAAGCGTTCGACGAGAAACGATGCACATGGTGCAAGCTACGCAAAATGCGGTATGAAAGGATATGGAGAGAGCTAAATCCCCGCATCCGCTCATTGGCCATCAGATGGCGTTGCTGACGATAACGGGCTTTTGGGCTTTTTATGCGCTGATCTTGTCGCTGCGCGCCGCATTGCTCGACTTTCCTGCGCAAGCTGTCTTGTTCGAACGTCGCTTGATCGTGGCGTTGGTCGGCGTGCTGGTGACGTGGCTGCTCTATGTCGGTTTGCGCCTGGCCGACCGCCGCTCCCTTGGCTTTCGGGTCAGTCTGGCCTTCGTTGGAGCCATTCCGTGCGCCATGCTTCTGGCATCCGCCAATTTCTATATCTTCAACCTGTATGACCCCATTAGCCTTTTTAAAGACCCAAGCATTGGCCGCTCGGTTGAAGATCTAAAAGCGCAACTGGGCCTGTCATTTTGGCAAGAAATTGCCGATATTTCGGTGACGCATTATTTTTTCCTAATCGCATGGGGCTCGCTCTACGTCGCCATTGGCTATGCCCGTGAAGTGCGCGAGGCCGAACGCAAAACGTCCCGCTTTGCCCAAGCGGCCCAAGATGCCGAACTGCGTTCCTTGCGCTATCAGGTCAATCCGCATTTCTTGTTCAATACGCTGAATTCGCTATCCAGCCTCGTCATGACTGGAAAGCCCAAAGAGGCCGAAGCGATGATCCAGAATCTGTCGAATTTTTATCGGACAAGCCTGTCATCCGATCCACTGGAAGATGTCACCCTTGCAGAAGAGGTCGAACTGCAGCGGCTATATCTCGAAATTGAAAGCGTGCGCTATCCCAAAAGGCTGCGTGTCAAAATCGACATTCCAGACGCCTTAATGGGCCAGCATGTGCCCGCATTGATCCTGCAACCCTTGGTTGAAAACGCGATTAAATATGGTGTTTCGCGCACAACCCGTCCTGTAGAACTGTCCATCAGCGCCAAAGCTGAGGGCGATGTCCTTATACTCAGCGTTCGTGATGATGGCGAGGCGGTCGATCCAGACCAGGTTGGCGGAAGCGGTATTGGCTTGGCCAATGTCCGTGACCGATTAGAGGCACGCTATAAATCGGCGGCGCGCTTGGATGCGCAAGCCATTGCGGGCGGCGGCTTTGTCGCCAAGCTCAGCTTGCCCCTAAGCCGGAGGTTGAAACCATGAAGCGACTGCGGACGTTGATTGTTGATGACGAGCCGCTGGCCATTGAGCGTTTACAAATATTGAGCGCGGATCATCCGATGATCGAAATCGTCGGCACGGCAAATGACGGTGTCGAGGCGCTACGTATCGCCCAGACATTGACGCCGGACCTGATTTTTCTCGACATTGGCATGCCCAAAATGGACGGCATCAACGCCGCCCGCGCCTTGGGGCTGATGCCTAAAAAGCCCGCCATCATCCTCATCAAAGCTTATGATAATTTCGCGGTTGAGGCGTTTGACCTAGACGTTGTGGACTATGTGTTGAAACCTGTATCGAGCGAACGTCTTGGCCGCGCGATCACGCGGGCAACTGGCGCGCCAGAGGCCGAGACCCGGCTGTCATCCCCTTCGGCAAAGGCGGATAACCGCTACGCGCATGAATTTTGGGTGTCCCACCGCGCGGAACTTATTCGGGTCGCGGCGATGGACATTGAACGGATTGAGGCCGAGCGGGATTATATGCGGCTGCATACAAATGGCCGCAGCTATTTGCTGCACCAGACGATTTCTGCGCTGGAGCAAAGATTGGACCCCGACCAATTTCAACGCATTCACCGCAGCCATATTGTGCGCCGCAACCTCATCACGGGCCTGCGGCATGAAGGTGGCGGGGTCTGGCACGCTCTGCTGGGCGAAGATCACGCAATGCGTATTGGGCGTAAGTATCTCGCCGACGTCAAACGGCTTGCGGGTAAATAAAAAAACCCCGGCAGCGGCCTGCCGGGGTTTTATGTGTCTGTAGTGATCAGTTGGTAGCGACGCTTGCCCGGCTATCGAAAGCAAGGCCACGCTTTTCCAGATAGGCAGCGACAATGCGCTCCCGCGTTGGCGCAACCTGACGATACGCGGCCGCTTCGCAGCTCTGTTGGTCTTGGCGTTCGGCCAATGTCCATCCCCGCGGGGTGCCGCATACTTGCTTCACAGCCTGCCGGATACGCGTGTCGAGCCGCGTGCGGCCTTCTGCGGACGAAAGGTCAAGATCGGCGTGACGCACTTCCTGCGTTTTTGCATTGGCCATGGCGGGCGTGGTTGCCATCACGGCGGAGGCAAGGATCAATGATAACATCATGTGCTTGGGGGTAGCCATAAATATACCTTTCAAAATGGCCGCTGCGTTGCGCAGTCAGCCAAAGGGGGGAGAGGGTTGCAGGCGGACAGACATCCGAAGCTGGGGAGCATTAAAGGCAGCCCGCCTACGGACACATAGATACGCTGACTGTGTTACCCATGCATGACAGTTTCGATGAAGCGCAAAGACTGTCGATCAGCCGACCAAAGTCACCGCGAACGCACCAAATTGATCGACCAACGACCCATTTGGCGATTTCGTCGTTGAAATTATGCCTTGAGTGGTCCTGACCCTAAATCAATCCAGCAAGCGGGCTGGAGGGATCCGCATACATACGCCGGCCCATTCGGCCCGCCAGATAGGCCATGCGGCCCGACTGAACCGCCAATTTCATCGCCGTTGCCATCGCAACAGGATTTTTGGCCTCGGCAATCGCCGTATTCATCAACACGCCTTCGCAGCCCAATTCCATCGCAACTGCCGCATCGGACGCCGTACCAACGCCCGCATCGACCAGAACCGGAACCTTCGCGCCTTCCACAATCAAGCGGATGGTGACGCGGTTTTGAATACCAAGCCCCGAACCAATTGGCGCACCCAATGGCATCACGGCCACGGCGCCGGCGTCTTCCAATTGCTTGGCGGCAATCGGATCATCGACGCAATAGACCATTGGCAGGAAACCTTCCTTGGCCAAAACCTCGGTCGCCTTTAACGTTTCGCGCATATCGGGATATAATGTCTTGGCTTCGCCCAATACCTCAAGCTTGACCAGATCCCAGCCACCCGCCTCACGCGCCAAACGCAAGGTGCGGATGGCATCATCGGCGGTGAAACATCCCGCCGTGTTGGGCAAATAAGTATATTTTTTGGGATCGATATAATCGGTCAGCATCGGTGCCTTGGGGTCTGACACGTTGACGCGCCGCACGGCCACAGTGATAATCTCCGCGCCCGATGCCACAAGCGCAGCGGCGTTTTGTTCGAAATCCTTATATTTGCCCGTCCCGACAATCAGCCGCGAATGAAAATTGCGCCCCGCCACGGACCAACTGTCATTCGGGGCGCTGTCCTGCCCACCGCCGACAAAATGGACGATCTCCAACCGGTCACCATCTGCCAAGACGACGTCTTCCAACGTGGAGCGGGAGACTATCTCCAAATTACGCTCGACCGCGACCTTGGCCGGATCAAGTCCGATATCGCGGACCAGATCAGCCACGGTGGCGGCGACCCGAAAACGGCGCAACTCGCCATTGAGCGTCAGGGAGATACTATCGGCGGAAAGGGTAGAGGTCATTTCAACTCGCAATTTTTATTCACCTGCATATAGTGACGGCGGGGCGCACTGCGCAACCGCTGCTTTGATATTATCTGGGGAATGTATTTTGGCTGACCAGCCGATAATCTTTGTTCTGAATGGACCAAATCTCAATTTATTGGGCACAAGAGAGCCCGAAATATACGGCACCGACACGCTCGATGATATTGCCGGCCATTTGGACGACCGTGCGCGCGCCGCAGGGGCGGTGATTGATTTTCGGCAGTCCAACCATGAAGGCCATTTGATCGATTGGCTGCATGAGGCGCAAGCGGTGGGCGCAAAGGCGGTATTACTCAACGCTGCGGGCTACACGCACACATCCATTGCAATTTTGGACGCGATCAAGGCGATCACTGTTCCGGTATTTGAAGTGCATTTATCCGACCCGCATCAGCGGGAAGATTTCCGACATTTGAGCTATGTTGGCATGGCCGCGAAAGCGGTATTTGCCGGACATGGCGCAAAGTCGTACGAACTGGCGCTGGACGTAGCGTTACAACTTTGACATTAGGCGCTCCAAAGTAATTTAGGGGCCAAGGAGTTTTACATGGCGGCAAAGACAGGAACCACTGGCAGCATGCAGGTCGACACGGACCTCGTCCGCGAACTGGCGGCGATGCTGAACGACACAGGTCTCAGCGAAATTGAGGTTGAGGACGGCGAACGCAAAATCCGCGTATCCCGCAATATGACCGCTGTTGCCGCGCCGATGATGGCCGCGCCCGTTGCGGCGCCCGCCGCTGCGCCAGCACAAGCAGCCGCCGCGCCAAGCGCCCCGGCAATATCCGCCAACGCCATGAAGTCACCGATGGTCGGCACTGCCTATCTGACCCCTGAACCCGATGCAGCGCCTTTTGTTAGCGTGGGTCAACAGGTGAAGGCGGGCGATACCGTGATGATTATCGAAGCGATGAAGGTTATGAACCCGATTGTCGCGGCCACATCCGGCACCGTCACCGAAATCTTGGTCGAAAGCGGCCAGCCGGTTGAATTTGACCAGCCTCTGTTGGTGATTGCGTAAACATGACAATTGAAAAAATCCTTATCGCCAACCGTGGCGAAATTGCGCTGCGTATTCACCGTGCGGCGCATGAAATGGGGATCAAGACGGTTGCCGTCCATTCGACCGCAGACGCCGACGCCATGCATGTGCGGTTGGCGGATGAGGCAATTTGCATCGGGCCGCCCTCTGCGACCGACAGCTATTTGAACATTCCGGCGATTATTTCAGCCGCCGAAATCAGCCATGCCGATGCGATCCATCCCGGCTATGGCTTCTTGTCGGAAAACGCACAATTTGCAGAAATCGTCGAAAGCCACAATATCACATGGATTGGCCCCAAGCCGGAACATATCCGCACGATGGGCGATAAGGTGGAGGCGAAGCGGACCGCGGGCGCATTGGGCTTGCCGCTTGTCCCCGGTTCCGATGGCGCGATTGAGGATGTCAATGAAGCCAAAGCCATAGCGCGCGAAATTGGCTATCCGGTCATTATCAAGGCGGCCTCCGGCGGCGGCGGGCGCGGCATGAAGGTCGTGAACAGCGAAGAAGAGCTGGAGACCCAGATGCAGCAAGCAGGGTCCGAAGCGAAAGCCGCCTTTGGCGACGCAACGGTCTATCTGGAAAAATATCTCGGTAACCCGCGCCATATCGAATTTCAGGTCTTTGGCGATGGCAATGGCCATGCCGTGCATTTGGGCGAGCGCGATTGTTCCTTGCAGCGGCGCCACCAAAAGGTGTTGGAAGAAGCGCCCTCGCCCGTGCTGGCAACAGCCGAGCGGGATCGCATGGGCAATATCTGCGCCAAGGCGATGGCCGACATGGGCTATCGCGGGGCAGGTACCATCGAATTTTTGTGGGAAAATGGTGAATTCTATTTCATCGAAATGAACACACGGTTGCAGGTCGAACATCCTGTTACCGAAATGATTACCGGCATTGATCTTGTGCGCGAACAAATCCGCGTGGCCGAAGGTAAACCGCTTTCGTTTAAACAAGAGGATGTGACCTTCACCGGCCATGCGGTGGAATGCCGGATCAACGCCGAAGACCCCCGCACCTTCATGCCGTCCCCGGGCACCGTAAGCTGGTATCACCCGCCCGGCGGCCTATATGTTCGCGTCGATAGCGGCCTATATCATGGCTATAAAGTCCCGCCATATTATGACAGCATGATTGCCAAGCTGATCGTCTATGGCCAGACACGTGAAGGGTGCCTGATGCGCTTGCGCCGTGCGCTGGGCGAATTTGTGATTGAGGGCATGAAGACCACCATTCCGTTGCATCAACGGCTGTTGGAAGAGCCTGATTTCCAGAACGGCAATTACACCATCAAATGGCTTGAAGAATGGCTGGCGAAGGACGCGGAATAAGTCTTTCCCGCCGTGAGGTGGCCTTTGGGCTGGCGGCCCTGCCGCTCGTCGGCTGCGCGTCTGTCGGTCCCGACCGTGATGTGTTGTTCATTCCCGCCGATAAGGCCGCCGCGCTCACACCCGATGACCCGAAGCGCCTGTTGGAGCTGATAAAGCTCGATCCCGCGATCCGGCTCGATATGCGTTATGCGACCGCCAATAATTTTACGGGCGGTATATTATATGACGAAGCACGCGCCTTCTTGGCGGCCCCGGCGGCTTTGGCCGTCGCGCGTACCAGCAAGGCCGCTTTGGCCGATGGCTTTGGCCTGACCATTTACGATGCCTATCGCCCTTGGCGCATTACCAAAAAGCTGTGGGATGCAACGCCAGTTGGCCCGAAAAAAGAATATGTCGCCAACCCCAAGCGCGGGTCAAAACATAATCGTGGCTGCGCAGTCGACCTGACCTTGCATGATTTGCAAACCGGACAGCTTGTCGAAATGCCGACAGAGTTTGATGATTTTTCGGAAAAAGCACACCGCATTTATATGGGCGCATCTGCAGCGGCCATTGCCAACCGGGCGCGGCTGGCAGGCTATCTGGAGGCGGAAGGTTTTGTCGGCCTGTCCAACGAATGGTGGCATTTTGATTTTACAGGGTGGGAGCAGTTCCCCGTCATGGATATCCCGTTTAACAAAATCCGTTAATATATCCGTTCATCAAAACGCTTTCTTTCATGAACGTGAATGCACGGTTCAGCTTCGCTTCAGCAGAATCGGTTCAGACAGGGCCCAATGCAGACGCATGGTGCCTCTGCCATGGAGACCTGCCATGAAAAAATATATTCTAATGACTTTGGTAACCGCGACGGCGCTTTCGCCAATTGCAGCCAATGCCGCCCCGGTCGCACCCGTTCGCGCGGATGTGATGGTGGAAGACTTTGCGGATTATCAGCGCGAAGACCGGCGTGCCGAACGGCAAGAGGCCCGCGCAAACCAGCCTCCAGCGCAACGCGCGGAACGCCCCGCAGAGCGACAACGAAACCAGCGGCAGCGCGGGCAGTCATTACAAGAACCCACGCCAGCAGCAGAAGTCATAAACCGCACAGAGCCGCAGCGTGATAGTGCGCGCACCGAACGCCGCGAAGCGCGGCAGGACGGCAGATATTATGACCGCAACCGCGATGGTGACCTCGACCGCCGCTGGGACCGTAATCGCGATGGCAATCTGGACCGGAATTGGGATCGGAACCGTGATGGACGGCTGGACCGCCGCTTCGACCGCAATGACGACGAACGCATTGACCGCCGTTATGACCGGAATCGCGATGGACGGCTGGACCGGAACCAAATGGAACGCTGGACCGACAATTGGCGCAATGACAACCGCTATAATTGGCGCAAATACCGCGAGCAGAACAGAAATTATTACCGTCCCGGCCGGTATTACGCGCCTTATCGTGACCGCAAATACAGCCGCATCTCCATAGGGTTTTCGCTCGGTTCGGCCTATTTTGGTCCGCGCTTTTGGATCAATGATCCTTGGCAGTATCGCTTGCCCGCCGCGTATGGCAGCTACCGTTGGGTGCGTTATTATGACGACGTCCTTTTGGTCGATGTGCGCAACGGCCGTGTGGTTGACGTCATTCGCGACTTCTTCTGGTAAGCGCATAAAAATTAAAAGGCCCGGACCCAATCGTCTGGGCCTTTTTTGCTTGTAACCTTGGCCCAAGCTGACCAAACTCTCGCCCATAAACAGGGGAGAGTTTTTGATGTTACGTTGTCTATTGTTTGCAAGCGCCGCTTTGTCATTGGCAGCGCCAGCGTCCGCCGCGACGCAAGCAATCATCGTTGGCAACCTCATCCCCGATGCCGCAACCGGCCCCACTGGACCTGCGGTCATTTTGGTCGAAGACGGGCGGATTAAAGACATCGCCAAGGGTATCAACAACCCGTTTCAGGCGGACAGCGTCGTTGACCTGTCGACCAAGACCTTGGTCCCCGGCCTCATTGACCTCCATGTCCATTTAACCGGCGATCCTGGCGATGATTTTCGCGACGAGGCGGTGAACCCTGATGAATGGGGCGTGGTCATGGGCGTGAAGAACGCGGCGTTGACGGTGAAAGCTGGCTTCACGACTGTGCGTGAGGCGGGCTCTGCACAAAATACCGCCTTTGTCCTGCGCCGTGGTACCGCAGAAGGCCGCATCATTGGTCCGCGTATCGTTGCGGCTGGCCCTGCTTTATCCATCGTCGGCGGCCATGGCGATGTTTCCGGGTTCCGCAATGACGTCATTGCCACGCTGGAATCGGGCTACACCTGCACAGGCGCGGTTGAATGCGCCGAAAAAGTGCGTAAATCGTCGCGCGCTGGCGCAGATGTCATCAAAATCACGGCAACCGGCGGCGTCTTGTCGCAACAGGGCCGCGGGCTGGAGGCACATTTCACTAGCGAGGAAATGCAGTCGATCACCAACACCGCCCATTCACTTGGCCTAAAGGTCATGGCGCATGCCCATGGCGCGCGCGGTATTGAGGCGGCATCGGCGGCAGGCATTGATTCCATCGAACATGGCACTTTTGCCGATGAGGCGGCGTTGAAGGTGATGAAGGCCAAGGGCACTGCTTTGGTTCCGACATTGATGGCGCTGGAGGGCGTGCGCGCCCGTCTGGGCAAGGGCATTTACACCCCCACGGTTGAAGTCAAGGCCAAGCAAGCCGTTGAGGCCGCGGGCCGTCAGGTCCGGCGCGCCAAAGCCATGGGCGTCACCGTCGCTTTTGGCACCGATGCCGGCGTATTTGAACATGGCCGCAATGGCAGCGAATTTGCGTTATTGGTGAACGCAGGAATGACCCCGACCGAGGCATTGGCCAGCGCCACCACTATTGCCGCCAAAACGCTTGGGCTGGAAAATGACATTGGCCGCATTGCGGTTGGCTATTCCGCTGATCTGGTTGCAGTGAATGAAAATCCGCTGACCAATATTCGCACCCTCGAAAAGGCGGAATGGGTCATGGTAAGAGGACGCATCATTCCGTGATTCGGTGATCTTATGCAGACAGATACGCCCACCAAAGAATTTGATCCCAATAATGATCCCGCCAAGCTGGCGCGGATCGGCGCGCATGTGACCAAAAGGTTGAACGCCAATCCTTTGGTGCAGCAGGTCGAACATGAAGACGCGCAATTATATCTCTATCAAGGCTTTTTAAGCGCCAAAGATTGTAAGACGTTGATTGCGAAAATTGATGCCGATGCCGTGCCCTCCACCTTGTACAAAGGCACGGAGCAAGAGGGCTTCCGCACCAGTTTCAGTTGCCATCTCAACCGGTGGGACGCGTTCATCGCCAAGGTTGAGGCGCGGATGAGCGACGTTCTAGGCATCGACAATAATTATGCCGAAACCATGCAGGGGCAGCGGTATCAGGTCGGCCAAGAGTTTAAGGCGCATCATGATTTTTTCCATCCTAGCCAAAGCTATTGGGCGCATGAAGGCCCAGGCGGCGGGCAACGCAGTTGGACCGCGATGATCTTCTTAAACGAACCCAAAGAGGGCGGCGCGACGGAATTTCCGCATCTTGGGCTTGGAATTCGTCCGCAAGCCGGCATGATGCTGATGTGGAACAATGCGAAGCCCGACGGGACGCTCAACTATAAAACACTGCACACGGGCACGCCGGTCACGCGCGGGGTGAAGCATATCATCACCAAATGGTACCGGCAAAATGACTGGTTGGAGGCAACGACCGCACAAATGTCGTAAAGGGCATCACAGTTCGCTTGCCCCGCGCTTATTGTCGTCTGTCGAAACCATATTGCGCTTGGCCGTCGTGACGCCGACAACAGGCGCCAATCCCCTACCCTACCCCTTTGATACATTTGAAATACTGTCGGAGAATATCGCATGAAAATGAAGCACCATATCCTTCTTCTTAGCTGCGCCGCCTTGCTGTCGCCGTTCGCCGCGCAGGCACAAACCGCCCCGACAGAAACCGCCACCACCGAAAGCCAGCGACTGGCTGCATTATTTGCCGCCGATGATGAGGCAAGCCTGCAGCGTAACCCGTTGAACGCCATGTTCCGGGGCGACATGCGCTATGCCGACCGTTTTGGTGATTTCATCAGCGATGCCTATTTCGCCAATGAACGCAAAGCCGCCGAAGCCAATTTGGAGGCCATGAACAGCATTGACCGCACGAAGCTAAACGCGACCGATAAGATCGCTTATGACGTGTTCAAGCAAAACCAGACCGACGCGCTCAAGGGCTTGTCCAAAGAGATTATGGACCTGACCGTTGTCCGTCCGCTCAATCACTTTTTCGGTTTTCACACTTTCTATCCGACCTTTGCCAGCGGACAGGGCGCAGCGCCCTTCAAGACCGTGCAGGATTATGACAATAACCTGAAACGCCATAAGGAATTCATTATACTCATGGATCGGTCGATTGACCGCTTCCGTCAGGGCATGGCGACGGGCGTGTTCGAAACGAAGATGACAATCACGAATGTCGTCGATCAATTGAATACGCAGCTCGCACAGAAGACCGAAGAATCGCCTTATTATGGGCCAGTCCTGAAATTCCCCGAAGGTTTCAGCGATGCCGACAAGGCGCGGCTCACGGCCGAATATCGCGACATCATTGAAAACGGTCTCTATCCCGCCAATGCCCGCCTGCGCGATTTTCTGCGCGACAGCTATTTGCCACTGGCACGGGAGCAAGTTGGCCTTTCAGCGATGAAGGGCGGCGAAGGCCTGTATCAATATATGATCGAACAAACGACGACCTTGCCGTTGAAGGCCGACGAGGTTCACAATCTCGGATTGTCCGAAGTTGCGCGGATCACATCGGGCATGGAGGCGATCCGCAAGGAAGTCGGGTTCAAAGGCACTTTGCCGGAGTTTTTTGAACATTTGCGCTCGGATCCAAAGTTCAAACTCGCCAGCCGTGATGCCTTGACGCAGGGCTATTATGACATCGGCAAGATTGTTGATGGAAAGATTTCAACGCAGTTCAAATATCTTCCCAAGGCACCGCTTGAGATCAAGCCTTATGAAGAATTCCGGGAGAAATATGAAGCTGGCGGCAGCTATCAGTCCGGCACCCCCGACGGTTCACGCCCCGGCACATTTTATTTCAACGCGTATGATCTACCAAGCCGCACGACCCCTGGTATGACCACGCTCTATCTGCACGAAGGTGCGCCTGGGCACCATTTCCAGATCAGCATCGCGCAGGAAAATGAGAAATTGCCTGCCTTCATGCGCTTTGGCGGTAACACCGCTTATGTGGAGGGCTGGGCGCTCTATTCGGAAACCTTGGGCTATGAGATGGGCCTGTTCAAAGACCCGTATCAGCGCTTCGGCACATTGTCGGACGAAATGCTCCGCGCCATGCGCCTCGTCGTTGACACTGGCCTGCACAGCAAGGGTTGGACGCGCGAACAAGCCATCGATTATATGCTCGCCAATAGCGACATGGGCAAAACCGACGCAACCGCAGAGGTGGAACGCTATATCGCCATTCCAACACAGGCCTTGGCCTATAAAATCGGTGCGCTGACGATCATGCGTCTGAAGGACAAGGCCAAGACGCAATTGGGCAAAAAATTCGACGTGCGCGAATTCCATAATCAGGTTTTGAACACTGGCGCGTTGCCGCTGACTGTTCTCGAAAAGAAAATCGACGATTGGATATCAGCGTCGAAGTAATTACGCGCGCTTCCCGGCGAGAATGCTTGTCGGGAGGCGAAGCACTTGATTGGTGTGGCACGTTGATATAGCTCCCCTGTCAGGGGAGAGTGAATTATGCCAAGTTTTGCCGCTAGCCTTGCTGGCTTCCTGCTGCGCACCACAGGCTATTATCGCCGGATGTTCAGCGGCGGGCCGCAATTTGAAAAAAATATCGCAAAGATCCGTTCTGCGCCCTTGCCATCGCCTAAAGCACATGCGGACATCGATATTCGGCACAGCGAATTTCAGGGCCGTCCTGTTTGGCACCTTGCGCCCAAGGACCGGGCCCCAACGGCGCATGTCCTGTTCTGGCATGGTGGCGGCTATGTCTATCCAGCGACTGACGTCCACTGGAAATTTCTGTCCCGCATGGCGTCGGTACATGGCTGGTCTGTAACCGCGCCCCTCTATCCGCTCGCGCCGGAAAATACGGCGGCGCATATCACCAATTGGGCGATGGATTATTATACCACTTATATGGCCGAGATGGGTGACACAGCCTTTGTCGTCGGCGGCGACTCTCCCGGTGTCGGCCTGACCGCCGCATTGGCGCACATGGCGCGCGATGCGGGCCATGC
>JAIOYN010000024.1 GCA_021741065.1 Sphingomonadaceae bacterium
CTGGGGAGCCAGCATCTGGCTGCGCTGGAGGATGGACAGGATGTGATAGACGTGGAACCGCAGGTCATGGAAATCGTGCGTGCCTATTTCCGGCCCGAATTCCTGAACCGCTTGGACGAGGTCATATTGTTCCATCGCTTGGGCGCCGATCACATGGCGCCGATCGTCGATATTCAGGTGCAGCGCGTGCAAAATCTGCTCAAGGATCGCAAGATCACTTTGTCCTTATCAGGCGAGGCCAAAGCTTGGCTGGGTCGCGTCGGCTATGACCCTGTATATGGTGCACGCCCGCTCAAACGCGCCATCCAACGCTATTTGCAGGACCCGCTGGCAGACATGCTCCTGCGCGGCGGCATCCCCGATGGCGCCACGGTGCAGGTGGAAGAGGGCGATGGCGGACTCAAACTATCGACTGGGTGAGGAGCCACGCTGAGCTATCGCGACGGCATCATTTTGACATTTACAAATGTCAGTCCGGTTGTTCATGGGCCCTCAGCCAGCCAGTAATCGCGTAACGACGATAGGCTGCGGCTTGCGTTACTTCACTAACGCTATGCAATTGAGGCACTTTGAATAGATTAAGGGTGTTGAATGTCGGTACCCATCCGCAATCAACATGACCGTCTGACCCGTGAAACAGAAGCAATCCGCCCCATTCCAGCCGCCAGACAGGCGTTAGACCAAACACATAAGCCGCCCGCCGGAATTTTCCTTCAACGGCGTCGTCATGACCAGTTAGAAAGTCACCGGGCGCATATGCCGTTGCCTGGGCGTCTGCATATTCTATCTCTGCAGAGCCGGTAATCGTGCGCAGGAAATCTCGCACACTGTCGGTCGACATGAAGTTGGCAAAGGAAAAGATGATATCCGTGCCTGCTGCCCGTTCGCTTGCGCTATCGGGGACACGGACCGTTTCGAAGCGATACTGAAACCCATAGCGTGCCTGCCCATAAACTGCGTTATTGAGCGCTTTGACTTGTTCATCATCCAATTGTGCGCGCGTCGGCCGATCAAGCTCAACAGCATCGTTCGTCGTCGCCAACACTTGTACCCAGTCGTTGCGGTAGCGCAGCCTTTCGTAGAGAGCCTTGGCGTCTTCGGCATGCAGGAATTCGGGAATATGCACGCGCCCATTTTCATCAAAGCTTTTGGCCAGCGCCGATACGTCCAGTGTCGGATTCATCCTCATCATTGCCGTTTCCATCACAGCCTCAGGTTTAGGGCTCCTTCTATAGGCAGATGGGTGTGTGTAAAGTAAGCGCTGATTTCGATCTTCCAGTCCGATCGCTAAAGGCCAAGGCACCAAGCATCATCATGACAGCGCCTGAGGCCACAAACCGAATAGCTATTAAATCGATGTGAAGATGATGATAACTAACTCGACGCCAATTACCTGCGGTGCTAACGATTTTCCAAAGCCGCACGAAGACCACGCCTCTAATGATCAAGTGATTGAAGAAGATGAAAAGCCTGTTTGAAATCAACCAAGGCATTAACCGGCCAGAGCTCGCCCGCCGCTTTTTGCAAAATGGCAGGGTTCAAGTACGCAACGTTCTAACGCCGCAAACAGCGCAGGAACTTTTGTCGATCTTAAAGCAGCAGACGCGCTGGAGCATGGCGATATTCAGCGACGAAAATGCAGTCGCTGAAGCAAAGAGTTTTAAATCTGATGACATCAAGAGAGCCGGAGGGGCCGAGCGTGTCAATCGCGCAGCTGCATCCGCAGAGGCTCTCTCTGCTGAAGGGCGGTATGCATTTCGCTATGCGCATTACCCGATTGTTGATGCTCTCAATGAACGTTGGGACCCCAATGGCCCCCATGAAATACTCCTAGAACATCTAAATGCGCCTGAATTTCTTAATCTCGCCCGCGAAGTTACCGGTATCAAGGAACTGATCCGCGCAGATGCTCAAGCAACATTATTTGCCGCAAACCATTATTTGGGCCATCATACCGACAGCCATGTCGCACAGGGCTGGCGGATAGCATATGTCCTGAACCTTGCGCCAGATAACTGGCATCCCGACTGGGGCGGCTATCTTCTCTTTTTGGATGATGAGGGAGATGTGGTTGAGGGTTTTCGGCCCCGCTTCAACGCACTTAATCTGTTTCTTGTGCCACAAAATCACCTAGTGAGCTACGTTCCGCCATTCGCTCCAAACAGTCGGTTTGCTATTACCGGTTGGCTTTCCGACCGGTGATGAACTCTGCCACTATTGCGCAGGAAGCCGCAGCTCTGGCAAGCCAGGGGAATAATGAAGGGGCCGATATACTCTACAGCAAAGGACTAGCGCTCTTTCCCAATGATGCACGTCTTGCCAATAGTGTTGGCAATTTTTATGCACGCGCTGGCCGAAACGAGGAAGCCCTCGACCTTTTTACCCGCGCCCTGCAACTTGATACAAGCTTGGAAGAGGCCGCCTTTAACAAAGTGATCCTCCTACTTCGGATTGGCCGCCCGCAAGAGGCTGTTCGGCTTTTGACCGACGGTTGGACAGGCAGCACGAATGCGAAATACTGGGCCCTCCGCGGAAATGCAGAGCGGCTTTCGGATGACTTCTCGGCAGCCAGCAGCAGCTATATGCGATCCTTGACGATCGATCCAATCGACGCGCGCGCGCTGGCCGGACGCGCGCGGCTGGCTTTGGAATGTGGCGATGAAAAAGCAGTTGTTTTTTATGAAGAGGCTCTTGCCCACTCACCCGGTAATCCTAAACTTTTTCTAGATTACACGCAGGCCTTAGTCGCCGCTGGGCGGCAAGGTGAAGCATTGGAATGTGCAACCGCTCTGGTTGAGCAGCTGCCGGCCTGGGTAGAAGGGCATAGTCTTTATGCGGAAATGCTGTGGTCATCAGGCAATGAGACGCAATTTGGTTCCAGATTTGAGAAGGCGCTTTTGGCACATCCGAGCCCTGACTTGTTTCTGGGTTGGGCGCATATACTTTCCGGCGTCGATCGCTTTGCTGAAGCAGCAGGCGTGTTGCGGCGGGCGCATCAGAAGTGGCCTCATAATCCGACGATCTTGCTGCATTTATGCATCGCTTTGGGTGAAGCTGGCATGGGATCAGATGCGGAGCGTCTCTTCTCGCAGTTCGACCAGCACGGATCGCCCGAGTGGGACATTGCACGGTGTCGCAACCTGATCCGCATTGGCTTGGTAGATCAGGCAGAAAGCCGCCTTTTCGATCTTACGAAGACTGAGATGGCAGATGTTTCAGCTTGGTCGCTGCTTGACATATGCTGGCGCCTGAAGGGCGATGCGCGACATGAATGGCTGCATGGGCAAGCTGGGCTAGTTCGACAAATTGCTCTACCATTTGGTTTCGATGAACTCGCTGCTGTTCAGCAATGTTTATTCAAAGTTCACGAAACATCTGCGCCGCCGGTGGGCCAGTCGGTTAAATCTGGTAGCCAAACAAAGGGCGCTCTGTTTGCACGGCGCGAACCAGAGCTGACACGTTTAAAAACTGCGCTCTTAGACATTCTTGAAGAATATAGGGCAGGGCTCCCAAAGCAAGATCCTTTACATCCCCTGCTCTCAATGCGCGAAGCCACTTGGGGGATTACGAGCAGTTGGTCAATTCGCCTATGCGGGCGCGGCAATCATGCGCCCCATATCCATCCAAAGGGTTTGATTTCGTCTGCCTGTTATTTTGAGGTGCCTGCTGAAGTGTCTCAACAGGGTGGGCCTGGCTGGCTAGATCTTGGCGCTCCACCGACCAACCTTGAAACTGGCCTTCCTGCCTTGTTTTCATTCCAACCGACAGTTGGAGACTGCATCTTGTTTCCGAGCACCATGTTTCATGGAACGCGACCCATATCGCAGGGAAACCGAATGACTGTCGCCTTTGACGTCACCGCTGCGCGCTAGGCAGTGGGTTCCAAGAAGAGTGCAGCCGATGCTGCACAAACAAAAAAGGCGGCTGACCTTTCGGTCAACCGCCCCCTTTTCTATGTCAGGCGTTCCTTAGAATTTAAAGCGCGCTGAAACAAAGTAATCACGACCCAAAACATCATAGAAGCTAGGAAGCGTGTTGGCCTGTTCCGCAGCCGATCCGAGGATACGTGGCTTTGTGTTGAAGGCGTTGTTAACACCCGCGTTAAGCGAGAAGTTCTCATTCACGTCAACGCCAACGCTCAGATCGATATAGTTGGTTGCCCCAACATAAGGCTTCGGTAGCAAAGCAGGGTCTGTACCAATGCGCTGCGTTCCGTTGAACACGTTCTGAATACGGCTGTCTTGCGTACCGTCTTCATAACGCCAGCGAACCGAGAACAGGGCTGGGCCCTCATTATAGGTCACGCGGACATTGTGACGATACTTCGGCTGACCATGGATACCTTCAACGATGTTTTCACGCTCTGGGATCGAAGAGATCGGCGTGTTGCGATACGTGTCAAGCAAAGTGCCCAGATAGAAGAAGCTCAGATTGCCGTTCATCACTGGCAGCGAATAATCAACCTGTACGTCGATGCCGCTAGTTTCCAGGTTGCCGACGTTCGCCGACCGGAACTGCGGGTTCTTACCACCTGAGGTCTGACCGAGAGCGCCGTTCGCAGGATTACGCATACCAACGAAAACCGAACAGATCGGGTTGTTCAGGTCCTGAATGGTGTTGTAGCACAGCGACAGAGCAGAGTTGACACCGCCAGCGAGAACACCGATCGTGTTATCAACCGAGATGTTGAAATAGTCTACCGTAATGTTCAGGCGCGGGACGAAGCTCGGACGGAAGACGACACCAGCTGTGAAAGTATCAGACGTTTCTTCTTCAACGGTCGGGCTGCCACCGAAATCGGCCTGAATCTGCGCATTTGGCTGCACCGCACGGGTGAAGACTGTCGCGGCCGGAACACCGGATGCGACACAGAACGCACGCAAGGCATCCGTGCGTGAGGCCGCGGTGCCGCGGTCAGAACAAGGATCGGTTACGCCGGGGAACCCAGTTGAATTGCCCGCAAAAAGATCCTGCACATTCGGTGCGCGAACAGCGCGCGAATATTGCGCACGGAACGTGACATCCTCAATCGGTGCAATGTCAATGCCACCCGAATAGGTCCAGCTACCGCCAACAGCCGAAAGCGAATAGTCCGAATAACGGGCTGCAGCATTCAGGCCCACACGATGGATGAACTGGTCTTCAAGGACAGGAACATTCAATTCGCCGAAGATTTCCTTCACATCGTAAGAACCGCTGGTTGGCCTGCCGGCGTTGAAGCCAAGCACGTCACCTGACGCCAAAAACTCATCAGGAATATAACGCGACGCCATCTTGCGATATTCAGTACCGAACGCGAAAGCGACATCATCGGCACCCATGCCGAGGTTGAACAAAGAGCCAGAAACCGAAGCAACAGCATTGGTCAACTCAGACTGTTCTAGGTTCGTTGACTGAACGCGGACATACTTGACCGCCTCTTCACTGGCGAGACCGCTACCGAAAACGTTGATTGGCACACAGCCTGCAGCGCGTGCAGAGGCATCCCTACAACGAAGAGCGGTCGTGCTTCCAGGCACAAATTCAACAGACAACGCGTTTACGTAACGGCTGCTCGAAACGTTACCCTGCTGGATCTGCGTATTGCTGGTCCGGGCGTACGAATAGAACATGTCGAACTTCAAATTATCGGTTATGTCGCCACGGAAACCACCCAGCAAGCGGAATGCCTGGCGCGTCTGTTCGGAGTTGCGCGA
The DNA here is from genome assembly GCA_021741065.1 of Sphingomonadaceae bacterium. GTDB lineage: Bacteria > Pseudomonadota > Alphaproteobacteria > Sphingomonadales > Sphingomonadaceae > Sphingorhabdus_B. The sequence continues at coordinate 5,697 of JAIOYN010000024.1, forward strand.
GCCAGCCGACAGGAAGCGATATGAAACCGACGTCTGGGCATAGCCATCACCGCGGGTTCCGGCAGTCAGAGCTTCTGCGGCATCATTGGCGGTCAGCAAAGCGCGTGTGCCGGCGTCGAAGAAAGGGCTGGCAATTAAGAGCGGTGCCGACACACCGGTTGGTGTCGGGGCGAGCTCCTGTGCAACGCGGTTGTTAACAAAACTCAGTTCTGAATAGAACTCGATACCATCCATCACTTCATAACTACCATAGGCACCCAGAAGATAGCGCTCTTGCGGCAGCTGCAGATAGTTGGCTGGAGCGAAGTTATAGAGATCGCCTGGATCGGTGAAGACACGCGAGCCGCCGCCAGTGGGGTTAAAGATGTAGGTGCTGGTGCCCGAACCAAAGGTTCCGATAGGACCAGTGGCAGAACCCTGCGGCACGAAGCCGACTTGGCCACCGCGAGCTCCGCAGGTGGAGACCGTAATGCCGGACGGAAAAGGCGTGCCAATTTCAGTAACAGAATTCGTGCTGCCTGGAACGATGCAGCCGTCGCCAGCTGCTGTCGCGGAGAAAGCGCGGGCGCCTTGGAAAATTGGCTTACGGCGGGTGTAGTTGGCAAACATAGTCACGTTGCCGCGACCATCATCCAAGCTCGCACCAATTGCGACGTTGGCTGAATAACGCTCGCCATCGCCCTCATCGGTTAACGAATAGGTAGTGCCTGCTTCGATACCCTGCAGATCACGCAAGCGGAAGTTAACCACGCCGGAAACGGCATCCGAACCGTAAACCGCAGATGTACCGCCAGTTACGACATCTACACCAGAGATGAGAAACTGCGGAATCGTGTTGAGGTCAACGATTTGGTTGGTATCATAAAACATCCAGCGACGGCCGTTGACAAGAACAAGTGTTCGTGTCGAGCCTATGCCGCGCAAGTTTAAGGTAACCGCTCCGCTACCTGGATTGTTTGAGAAGCTCGTTGTGCCCGGCAAGACCTGCGGCAGGGTGTTAATCACCTGCTCAACGTTGATGGCGCCCGCAAGCTTAAATTCTTCGGCGGTAACAACTGCTACCGGATTGGTGCCGGTCAGGTCCTTTCGCTCAATACGCGAACCCGTCACAATGATGGCTTCTGCCGTTTCTGCTGCGGGAGCCGCGTCTTGTGCGAATGATGGCGTCGAAATCAATGCGACACCGAGCGCGAGTGGCGCTGCGGCATATTTCAAATTGCTGATACGTGTGTTCTTCACGGTATTGCCCCTTCATTAATGCCATGGTTTAGCAGCATACCCGCCGATCCATTGGCCGTTAAACTCCCCAGCTTTTTCGTCCACCACTGCGCGCGCTTTTAACACGCAAAGCGCGGTGGGGTCCCTCCGGGTTGCTGATACTTTGACGGAAAACCAGTATTTGCGCAACAAATTGGGCATAAATTTCAATATTATTGCAATGGTGTAACATTTACGCAACAGTGCCTTGCGGGCCGTCGTCTACAGGAGCAGGCCTTGCGTCGCAGTCACAAAAATCGTTCATGACAGCGACAGCGTGGTTCGTTACAGAGGCCTCATCCGGTTTTCAGAGGCACTTCATACATGTCCGTACGTTCTTTAGTTTCGAAGCTCCTATTACTCTTGTCCGGCATTCTTGCCTTTGCTGTGTCACCAGCCTTTGCGCAGACCGCGGCGCCCGCGCCAGACCTTGAAAACATGCTGGTGTTGGATCTTTCCACGGGCGGGCGCGTTACAATTCAAATGTATCCGACCGACGCCCCTGCCCATGTCGAGCGCATCAAGACACTGACGCGGCAAGGCTTTTACAATGGCATCATCTTTCACCGCGTGATTGACGGATTCATGGCGCAGACGGGGGATCCTACGGGCACAGGCCAAGGTGGATCCGAGCTTCCCGACCTCAAGGCCGAATTTAGCAGAATCCCGCATTTGCGCGGCACGGTATCGATGGCGCGTACGAACGAGCCGGATACCGCGAACAGCCAATTTTTCATCTGCTTTCAACCGCGCTTTAACCTGGATAATAAATATACGGTCTTTGGCCGTGTGACATCGGGCATGCAGTTTGTTGACGCCATTGAACGTGGCGAGCCGCCGTTGAACCCGAGCAAAGTGCTTCAAGCATCCATCGCTGCCGACAATGTGCCGCCCCCTGCGTTCACGCCGCCACCTGCCGAAGCGCCCATCACCGTTAACCAGTTAAACGGTTAACAAACGCAAAACGTCCCCCATGCGCGTTGATCTATTTGATTTCGAGCTTCCGCCCGAGCGGATTGCATTGCGTCCCGTCTCACCGCGGGATTCTGCGCGTATGTTATGCGTAAGCGGCGATGCTGCTCTGGCGGACCGCGCGGTACGCGACCTGCCGCAGATGCTGCGCAAGGGCGATTGCCTGATCTTCAATGATACACGGGTCATTCCGGCGCAGCTTCAGGGGAAGCGCGGCGATGCGTCCATCGGCGCGACCTTGCACAAAAGGATCGACCTGCGCCGTTGGCAGGCGTTTATCCGCAACGCCAAACGCCTGCATCCCGGCGATGCGATTGATTTTGGCGAAGGTGTCATGGCCATGGCCGAAGAACGCCATGACGACGGCAGCTTCACTTTGTTTTTCGAAGGGGATGAACCCGTCGAAATCCTGCTACACCGCGCAGGCACCATGCCCCTGCCGCCTTATATCGCGGGCAAACGCCCCACCGACGAACGCGATGCGCAGGATTATCAAACCATGTTCGCGCAGAAGGATGGCGCGGTGGCAGCGCCAACCGCATCGTTGCACTTTACGCCAGAATTGATGGACGCGGTGCACGCAGCCGGCATCGAAACGGCGACCCTGACGCTCCATGTTGGTGCGGGCACATTTCTGCCGGTCAAGGCCGATGACACGACCGAACACCGCATGCACAGCGAATGGGGCAGCATCGACGCCGCAACCGCGCAGCGCCTCAACAGCATCCGCAAAGCAGGCGGTCGGTTGATTGCGGTCGGCACAACGTCGCTACGCCTTGTTGAAAGCGCGGCGGACGAAGTTGGCATCGTACACCCGTTTGAAGGTGACACCGATATCTTCATCACGCCCGGCTATCGTTTCAAGGCGATTGGCGGCCTGATGACCAATTTCCATCTGCCCAAATCGACCTTGTTCATGCTCGTCAGCGCGCTGATGGGGCGCGAGACAATGCAGGCGGCTTATGCACATGCCATCGCCCTTGAATATCGTTTCTACAGCTATGGCGACAGCAGTCTGCTTCTGCCCTGACCCTAATGCCCCTTCAACTCGTCACCCGTAAGGCGGACGATATGCAGCACATTGGTTGACCCCGGCGTCCCGAAAGGCACGCCTGCCATGATGATGATCCGGCCGCCGGCAACGCCCAAATGGTATCGCAGCGCCATGCGCTTGCCCTTGGCGACCATTTCTTCGAACGAACCAATGTCCTTCGTCCGCACGGCAAAGGCGCCCCATAATAGCCCCAAGCGACGCGCGGTTATCTGGCTTGCAGTAAGCACCAACAAGGGCACCGCAGGGCGTTCGCGCGAAATCCGGCGCGCGGTAGACCCTGATGATGTGAAGCAGACGATCGCGCTGGTTTCCACGGTATCGACAATACGCCCGCTCGCCTCCGCCAAGGCGTCGGCGGTCGTCCCGTCTGCCGGGGTTTCGGTAAAATGGATACGTTTGAAGAAATCCGGGTCGCCCTCCACCTGTTGCGCGATGCGGTCCATGATCGACACCGCTTCAATCGGCCAAGCACCCGCCGCCGTTTCCGCCGATAACATCACGGCGTCCGCGCCATCGTAAATGGCCGTCGCCACATCCGAAACCTCGGCCCGTGTCGGTGAGGGCGAAACGATCATCGACTCCAGCATTTGCGTTGCCACCACGACGGGCTTGCCCATGCGCCGCGCCGTTGACACAATCTTCTTTTGCAGCGGCGGCACTTGTTCCGGCGGTAATTCCACGCCCAAATCGCCGCGTGCGACCATGACCCCGTCGGCCAGCTCCAGAATTTCTTCCAACCGTCCGATGGCGGCCGGCTTTTCTATCTTGGCAAGCAAGGCGGCCTTGTTGCCGATCAGCTTCTTGCCTTCGGCCACATCCTCGGGCCGCTGCACGAAGGACATTGCGATCCAGTCCACGCCTTGCTCCAGCGCAAAGGCAAGGTCCGAACGGTCCTTCTCGGTGAGCGCCGCAATCGGCACCACCACATCGGGGACGTTCAGCCCCTTTCGGTTTGATAGCATCCCGCCAACTTCAACTTTGGTGTTGATATGTTCAGCGCCAATCTCGGTAACACGCAAGACGAGCTTGCCATCGTCGAGCAACAGCCGTGCGCCAACCTCCAACGCGGCAAAGATTTCCGGATGCGGCAAATGGACACGATGCGCATCGCCCGGTGCCGTGTCGGTATCGAGGCGGAAATTGTCGCCGGTGTGCAATTCAACCTTGTCATCGGCAAAGGTTCCAACCCGCAATTTCGGGCCCTGCAGGTCAACCAATATCGTAGTTGGCCGATTATACGCTTTTTCCAGTGCACGGATATTGGCAATCAACTGCGCTTTGTCGGCCTGATCGCCATGGCTCATGTTTACACGAAAAGCATCGGCACCTGCTCGGAACAATTTTTCGATCATCTCGGGCGTATCGCTCGCGGGGCCCAAGGTGGCCAATATGCGGACCTTGCGCATGCGCGGTTTATGATATTGCATGGAATTGGCTCCGCGATATGGATTTTGAACGTCAAACATCCCATAACGCAGCAAGCCAGCAACGAAAAGGGCGCATAATTATGCAACAGGACAGACAAATTTCAGACGCAGCTGCCGCCGCCGCATTTCGCCGCCTTGTCGCGCATTTGCAGCACCGGCATGATGCGCAAAATATCGACCTCATGGGCCTCGCCGGCTTTTGCCGAAATTGCCTTGCCGATTGGGTGATGAAGGCAGACGGGCGGCTCACAAAAGACGAAGCGCGCGAGATGATCCACGGCATGCCCGCCGCCGAGTGGAAGGCAAAGTATCAAAGCGAAGCGACGCCGGAACAATTGCAACGGATGCAGGAAAGCGTGGCGAAGAACGCCCCTTCGCATTAAGGCGCTGTCAACGTGATTCGGGGGTTTTGGCCCCAACCAACACCACAGGGAGAATATCATGGCCGAGGGCAATATCGCCGCCGATCAACTGCGTCTGTTCATTGAACGTATCGAGCGATTGGAAGAAGAGAAAAAAGGCATCGCTGACGACATTCGCGACGTGTATTCGGAAGCCAAGAGCCAAGGCTATGACGCAAAAATCATGCGCCAGATCGTCCGCTTGCGCAAAATGAGCCAAGACGATCGTCAGGAAATGGAAGCGGTCCTCGACACCTATAAATCGGCGCTTGGTCTGGCATAAGGCCGCGGCTTTCGGGGCCAGCGCGTAGTTACGTTAAAGCACATGGCTTGCCCAATGGCGCGTGCCTGATGTAAGGGCGCTGCTTCATATCCTTTAGCCAGAGAAGAGTAGAGCCATGGCAGGCCATAGCAAATTCAAGAACATACAGCATCGCAAGGGTGCGCAGGACAAGAAGCGTTCGGCGCAGTTTTCCAAGCTTTCGCGCGAAATTACCGTTGCGGCGAAGATGGGCATGCCCGATCCGGACATGAACCCGCGCCTGCGTCTTGCGGTCAATGCCGCCAAGGCCCAATCCATGCCCAAGGACAATATCCAGCGCGCCATCGACAAGGCAGCGGGCGGGGATGCCGAAAGCTATGATGAAATGCGCTATGAAGGCTATGGCCCTGGCGGCGTTGCGATCATCGTTGAGGCATTGACCGACAACCGCAACCGCACCGCGACCAATGTGCGCACCGCGTTCAGCAAAAATGGTGGCAATCTTGGCGCATCGGGCGCGGTGAGCCATGGCTTCGACCGCATGGGCCTGATCACCTATCCCGCGAGCGCAGGCGATGCCGACAGCGTGTTTGAGGCCGCATTGGAAGCAGGCGCCGAAGATGTGGAGTCAACCGAGGACGACCACAGCATTTGGACAAGCATGGATGCTTTGCACGAAGTCGCCAAGGCGCTTGAGGCCACACTTGGCGAAGCAGAAAGCGCCAAGCTTGCTTGGAAACCACAGCTTTTGGTCGAAGTCGACGAAGCCAATGCGGCAACCTTGCTCAAGATGATTGATGCATTGGAAGACGATGACGACGTGCAAACCGTATGGGGCAATTACGACGTGTCCGACGAGGTGATGGCGAAATTGGGATGATCATCCTTGGGCTTGACCCCGGCCTGGGTACGACCGGCTGGGGCGTTATCCGCAAGGAAGGCAATCGCCTTTCTCATATCGACAATGGCGAAATTGTAACCGACGCCAAGCTGCCATTGGCGAGCCGTCTCGTGCTTTTAGACGAAAAACTGAGCGCAGTACTCGATCACTTCCGGCCCGATTATGCCGCGGTCGAAGAAGTGTTCGTTAACAAAAACCCGCAATCGACGCTGAAGCTTGGGCAAGCGCGCGGCGTGGTGCTATTGGGTGCGGCGCGCAACCGCACGCCTGTGACGGAATATGCCACGCGGCTCGTAAAGAAATCCGTTGTGGGCACAGGCAAAGCGGAAAAGGAGCAGATTCAAGCCATGCTGCGTATCCTGTTGCCGGGGCTCAAGCTTGCTGGGCCCGACGCAGCCGATGCGTTGGCGGTCGCCATCACCCATGCGCATCATGTCCGGCTTTAACGGGTTCGCGTCGAGAAAAAACACCCTCCTGTTCACGCGATGTTCTCTTTCGCTTGCCGATTTGAAATCGAACAGCTAACCCACGAACATGATTGCAAAGCTATATGGCCGGATTGACGAAACGGGCGTTGACCATCTGGTGATTGACGTAAACGGCGTCGGCTATCTGGTGCAGGCCAGCGCGCGGACGCTATCGGCCTTAGGCAAGGCGGATGATTTCGCCACCGTCTTCACCGAAATGCAGATGTCGGAAAACGACATGCGCCTTATCGGCTTTGCCACCCGCGAAGAACGTGACTGGTTCCGCCTGCTTACGGGCGTGCAAGGTGTTGGCGGCAAAGTTGGGCTTGCGATATTGTCCGCGATTGAACCCGCCGATCTGGCGCTCGCCATTGGCAGCGGCGACGCTGCGATGGTCGCGCGCGCCAATGGCGTCGGACCAAAATTGGCCAGCCGCATCGTGAATGAATTGAAGGACAAGGTTGGCGCTTTGGCCGGCATAAGCGGCGGCGCGAAATTGATGGCCACAGCAGCCGCAAACGGCAACCACGCACAGGATGCCATGTCCGCGCTTGCGAACCTCGGCTTCAAACCCGGCGAAGCTGGCAATGCCGTAGCGCAAGCCGTTGAAGAACTTGGCCCCGATGCGACGCTCGATGCGCTCGTCCGGCTGGCGTTGAAGCGGGCGTCGCGGTGAAGCGCACCGCCTCCCAAAACCGTCACCCTGAACTTGTTTCAGGGTCCATCGCGCAATTATTCTTGCCCTATCGGCGGAAAACCGAGCCTGACCGCCAAATCCACCCAATGCGGATTTTCGGCGTTAATCAGATTGATCTTCCATGCCCGATGCCAATTCTTCAACTGCTTCTCCCGCGCAATCGCGGCCTCCATCGTCCCAAAAACCTCAAAATGCACCAGCCGGTAAATCGCATATTTGGACGCATGTCCCGGCGTCATACCACCCCGATGTTGCGAAATCCGCTTCAGCAGGTCAGAGGTAACGCCGATATAAAGCGATCCGTAATGCTTGCTTGCAAGTATATATACGCAGGGTTTTTTTTCATCTCTCACGCGCTAGAAAGTGCGGCAAAATGGACCCTGAAACAAGTTCAGGGTGACGTAAATTTTCGTAAAATGTTCCGTTTGAATTCCCATTCCCACGCCGTCACCCTGAACTCGTTTCAGGGTCTATCGTGCAATTCAAAACTGACGGTGAGATGCCTGCATGACTGACGACGACCGCCTCACCACGCCGGACAAACGGCCCGAAGATATTGACGCCGCATTGCGTCCAAAAACGCTTACCGAATTTATCGGGCAGGCTGCCGCGCGCGACAATTTGCGCGTGTTTATTGAGGCGGCGAAGGGGCGTGGGCAGCCGTTGGACCATGTGCTGTTCTTTGGCCCGCCGGGACTTGGCAAGACGACATTGGCGCAGATTGTCGCGAAGGAAATGGGTGTCGGTTTCCGCGCCACCTCCGGCCCTGTCATCGCCAAATCCGGTGACTTGGCCGCGTTGTTGACCAATTTGGAAGATGGCGACGTCTTGTTCATTGACGAAATTCATCGCTTGAGCCCCGTGGTTGAGGAAATCCTCTATCCCGCGATGGAGGACCGCGCGCTCGATATCATGATCGGCGAAGGGCCGTCGGCGCGCTCTGTGCGGATTGATTTGCCTGCGTTTACGCTTGTCGGCGCGACCACGCGGCAGGGGTTATTGACCACGCCATTGCGGGACCGCTTTGGCATTCCGGTGCGGCTGAATTTCTATACCCATGCGGAGCTGGAGCTGGTTGTCACGCGTGCTGCGCGGTTGCTGGACCTGGGCATCGCCCCTGATGGTGCGAACGAAATTGCCAAGCGGGCACGCGGAACGCCGCGTATCGCCGGACGCTTGCTGCGCCGCGTGCGCGATTTTGCCAATGTGGCCGGCGAACCCGTTGTCACCGCCAAAATCGCTGATAGCGCGCTCAACCGGTTGGAGGTTGATGCGCTTGGGCTCGACGCGATGGACCGGCGTTATCTGCACATGATCGCTGACATTTACCGTGGTGGGCCCGTGGGCGTTGAGGCGCTGGCCGCTGGCCTGTCCGAGCCGCGCGACACGATTGAGGATGTGGTGGAACCCTATTTGCTGCAATTGGGGCTGATTGCCCGCACCGCGCGTGGCCGCTGCCTCAATGCGCCGGGCTGGAAACATCTTGGCCTCAACCCGCCTGCCGGGTCACAGGATGGATTGTTTGACACATAGGACATTCCGCGTCCCTCAAGCGACCAATCGCACGCCCGCTTGCTAAAACCCCTTCCCGCCGGACTCGACAACGGTTAAGCAAAAAGCGCAATGTCCATGCCTCAACCCTATCAAGGCCATTTTGACGGCACGCGGCACTATTTTGCCGTGCGCGTCTATTTTGAAGACACCGATTTTTCCGGCGTGGTCTATCATGCCCGCTATCTGCATTTCATGGAGCGGGCGCGTTCCGATATGCTGGCGTGCGTCGGCATTGATCAGCGGGCTGTTCATGCCGAGGGGCAAGGCGCGTATGCCGTGACCGAGATGCACATCAAATATCGCCGTGCCGCCGTTTTTGACGATGCTTTGGTAGTCGTCAGCACCGTGGAGGCCGTCCGCGCGGCCAGTTGCGACATTCATCAAACCGTCATGCGCGGCGACGAAATACTTACCGAGGCGCGGGTCACCGCGGCATTTGTTTCACCCGACGGCAAGGCCCGCCGGCAACCTGCGATTTGGGTTGCCGCGTTCCAGCCGATTCTCAATCGACCCGCAGAATAGGATATCCATGAGCCTGCTTATCGCGACCCAAAATATGGGCTTTTCACCCGTTGATTTGTTTATGGACGCCGACTTGGTGGTTAAATCGGTCATTGTCGGCCTGGCATTGTCGAGCGTCTGGGTGTGGACAATCATCATCAGCTTCACAGTCAAAATGTTAGGCATCAACCGGAAAAGCGAAGCGTTCGAACGGGAATTTTGGGGCAGCTCGGATATTGCCGCTTTCTCCAAGGCACATGCCCAAAATGAACTGCCCGTTGCGAAGGTTTTCGCGGCTGGCATGGCCGAATGGCGCCTATCAACAAAGGGCAAGCACATTGACCGCGCCGGAACGCGGGAGCGGCTTGCCACGGCGATGGATGCCACCATTGCTGCGGAAACCGACCGCCTTGCCAATCGCTTGAACTTTCTCGCCACAACAGGCTCGGTCGCACCGTTCATTGGTCTGTTCGGCACGGTGTGGGGCATCATGCGCAGCTTTGCCGCGATTGCAGCGGAACAAAATTCTAGCCTTGCCGTTGTCGCGCCGGGGATTGCGGAGGCGTTATTTGCCACCGCCATTGGCCTGTTCGCCGCCATTCCGGCGGTCATCGCCTATAACCGTTTTTCCCACCGCCTGAACCAATATGAAGCCCGCATGGGACGGTTTGCCGATGGCTTTCATGGCACGTTGAGCCGTGAGTTGGAGCTTGAGTCTTAAACATGGCGATGAACACCTCATCTGGCAGCAGCAGCGGCGGACGCGGTCGGCGGCGGGGCGGCCGACGTGCGCCGATGGCGGACATCAACGTCACACCGTTCGTGGACGTCATGCTCGTGCTGCTCATCATTTTCATGGTTACCGCGCCCTTGTTGGTAACGGGCGTTCCCGTCGAGTTACCGGAAAGCCGGGCCAATGCGCTCGATCAGCAAGATGAGCCCATCGAAATCGCCATTGACCGCGACGGCGTGACGTTCATCGATGGCACCGTGGTCGCGCCCGCGGACCTACCCGCACGCTTGGACGAAATCGCCGCTGCCGAAACACCGGACAAGCCGCGCCAGATCATGCTGCGCGGCGATACCGCGATCAGCTATGGCCAAATGATGCGCGTCATGGGCGAGTTAAACCGCGCTGGATTGAACAGCGTAAGCTTAGTCACCACCGGTTCATCAAACGAGACCTAAGCAGATGGCAATGGATCGGGCGGAGATATTGGGATTTGGCGCCGCACTTGGCGCCCATGCCTTATTATTGGGCGTGTTCGCGCTTGGGCTAATGGCCTCTGCAAAAATCCCGCCTAAGCCAGAGTCTATTTCCGTTTCCCTTGTCGGTGAAATTGCCGATGTGTCGAGCGCGCCAGACGCAATCCAAGAGGAATCTGCCCCGCCCGTTGCCGGCGAAACCGAACCCGCAGAACCACCGCCTGCCCCCACACCCGTTATGAAGGTTGAAAAGCCGGTGGAGAAGCCGCAGACCAAGCCTGTGCCTAAACCCGCGAAACCAGAAACGGCCCCAACTGTCACCAAGGCCGCAGCCAAGCCCGTAAAAACCGCCGCCGTCGCTCCACCCAAAACCGTCAAAGCGCCCACAGTCAGCGGCAAAGGCACGACACCGGCCAAGCCCGGCGGACTCAGCCGCAGCTTTGAAGACAGCATTAACAATATCGGTAAGGCCCCCGGCGCCGGCAAAGCAGTGGGTACACCCGCCGCCAAAACCGCCACGGAAGTGCGCCGCTCAGTGGGCGTTAGCATCGCTGGCCAAATCCGGGGTCGCGTGCGTGCCTGCGCGCCAACAGGTGTCGACATCAACAAAATCGAAACCTTTGTGACGCTCAGCCTTGAACCATCGGGCAGATTGGCGGCCGTGCGTTTTGATAGGCAAACTGGCATTAACGAAAGCAACCAGCCGCAGGCGGGCCTGTTGAAGGATTGCATTCTGCAAGCGGTGCGCGCAGCATCACCGTATAACGGACTTGATCCTGAATATCATGACGTTTGGAAAAACCACGCGCTGCGTTTGCGCGCGACGGGATAAAGGAATGAGATCTATGCCCCTCTTCGCATTCAACCGGAAACTGGCGTCATTCCTTTTGTTATTCCTGGGCGCGCAAGCCGCGATCGCGCAAACACCGCCGCCTGCAACAGATGAACCGGAATTGGTCGAATTTGACACCGCCAAAACCCGCTCCATCGCCATCCCTGCCTTAGTTGCACCATCGCCAGTGGACACGCCTGCCGGCAACAGCGGGGCGCTTGGCCGCCAAATTGCGGAAGTTATCTCCTCCAACCTGCGCGCATCGGGCGTGTTTGAAACCCAAGGGCCAAATGGCCTGCGCATGATTGGCTTGCCCGAAGTGACCGCGCCGCAATTTGGTTATTGGAAAGCGCGTCCGGTCGAACAACTGGTGCAAGGCTTTGTCCGCGTGGGCGGCGATGGCAATTTGACCGTTGGCTGTTATTTGTACGATGTTGGCTTTGGCAGTGAAACCACACGGCTTGGCTTTAATGTACCGCCGCGCGAATGGCGCCGGGCAGCACATAAATGCGCCGATGCTATCTATGCACGGCTGACGGGCGAACTACCCTTTTTCGACAGCCGCATTGCCTATATCGCCGAAAGCGGTCCCAAGAATAAGCGGATTAAGCGGCTGGCGATTATGGATTCGGATGGCGCAAACCACCGTTTCATCACAAATGGCCAATCAACCGCACTGACGCCGCGTTTCTCGCCCAACTATAAATCGATCCTGTATTTGTCCTATGTCGACGGCAATCCGCGTATTTACGTCTATGACATTGATGCGGGGCGTCAGCGGCTGATTACCCAATCCAACAGCCCCACATTCGCGCCGCGCTGGTCGCCGGATGGCCAAACCATTTTATATTCAATGGCGGTTTCGGGGAATACCGATGTCTACAAGATTTCGGCGAGCGGCAACGGCACGCCGGTCAAGCTCACCAGCTCGCCCGGCATTGACGTTGGCGGCAGCTTTTCTCCCGATGGTCGCCAAATTGTCTTTGAAAGCGACCGTTCCGGCAGCCAGCAAATCTATGTGATGAACGCCGATGGCAGCAACCAACGCCGGATTAGCTTTGGCGGGGGCCGTTATGCGACGCCCGAATGGAGCCCGCGCGCGGACTTGATTGCCTTTACGCGCATCGCTGGCGACTTCCGCGTGGGTACGATGCGCCCTGACGGTTCAGGCGAAAGGCTACTGACCAATAGCTGGCAAGATGAGGCTCCGACTTGGGCGCCTAATGGCCGGGTTATCCAATTCTTCCGCACGGCCAAAGGAAGTGGCAAAACAAGCATCTGGCAAGTGGACCTCACGGGCTCCAACGAACGCCGATTGCCCACGCCCATCGATGGTTCTGACCCCGCATGGGGACCCGTATTGCCCTAACAACGTTTCACTCTCATATATATCCCGACCGAATGTCGGGCAAAGCCCAAGGAGAAGATCATGAAGAAGAATACGATCAAAATGGCCGCCCTTTTGCTGGTATCTACCGCTTTTGTTGCGGGCTGTGGCACGAAGAAGGTCGATACTTTGCCACCCGCTGCGGAAGGCACCGATTATGGCCAGACGCCGACGATGGACCCAAATTCGGGCGCTGGTCAGATTATGCCCGGCAGTCAGGAAGATTTCTTGCAACAGGTTGGCCAATATGGTGACCGCATCTTGTTTGAAACCGACCGCTTCAACATTGATGCCGAAGATCAGGCGACACTCCAGCGTCAGGCGCAGTGGTTGGCGCAATATCCCGGTACCCGCATCACGGTCGAAGGCCATGCCGATGAGCGCGGCACGCGCGATTACAACTTGGCCTTGGGTGAGCGCCGCGCGAACTCTGCCAAGAATTTCCTCGTTTCCATTGGCGTCGATGCCGGCCGCATTCAAACCGTCAGCTATGGCAAAGAACGGCCATCAGCCCTGGGATCAGACGAGCAAGCTTGGGCGCAAAATCGCCGCGCGGTGACCGTCACCGTTCGATAAAGAACTCGCCACTTGCGATGCGTCGGTTGGCTGCAGTCAGTCGCCGACGCGCTCCCCCTTTTCGTTATCATTGTCGTTCACCGAACGCTGGGTTCGGGTTATCGAACGCGCGATGCGGGCTTGCAGTCTGTCGCTAGGCATGACAGCTTGTAACATAACAAAAATGGCAGGGGGCCAATCCGTGAAAAATTACATTAAATCTGTGTTGCTGTTGAGTGCGGCGATCTTACCGACGAGCGCATTTGCCCAAGCGCCAGCCGCTGCCGATGACAAAGCGCCGAAGTGGGATGTTGCCGCGCCTCCGGGCCTAACCCTGCGTCAAATCAATATCGATACCGATGAAGGTTCGTGGATGAACCTTGACGTCAGCCCCGATGGCAAGACGATAACGTTCGATCTGCTCGGCGATATTTATACCATTCCCGTCAATGGCGGCACGCCCACGCGCATAGCCGAAGGCCTGCCCTTTGAGACACAGCCGCGTTTTTCGCCGGACGGAAACCGCATTGCCTTCACCTCTGATCGGGGTGGCGGCGACAATATCTGGATCATGAACCGCGACGGTTCGGACAAACGGCAATTGAGCAAAGAGGATTTCCGCTTGCTCAATCAGCCAAGCTGGAGCCCCGATGGCCGCTTCATTGCCGCAAAGAAGCACTTCACAACCGGCCGTTCGCTCGGAACGGGTGAAGTCTGGCTTTACCATGTTTCGGGCGGTGCGGGCGTTTTGTTGGTCAAGCGGCCGAATGAGCAGCATCAGAAGGAACTGGGCGAGCCTATCTTCGCGCCCGATGGCAAGCATATTTATTACACGCGCAACATCACGCCGGGCCCTATTTTCCAATATGCGCAGGATTCCAACGGTCAGATTTTCGATATTGAAAGCTATGACATCGAAACCGGCAAGACCGAAACCGCGGTATCAGGCGTGGGCGGATCAGTCCGCCCAACGCCTTCGCCCGATGGCCAAAAAATCGCTTTTGTCCGCCGCGAGCGGACGCAGTCCAAATTATATGTGAAGGACCTCAGCACGGGCGAAGAGCGCAAGATTTACGATGCGCTGGATCAAGATGTGCAGGAAACCTGGGCCGTAACGGGCGTCTATCCCAACATGGATTGGTCGCCCGATAGCAAGACCATCTATTTCTGGGCCGGTGGCAAGATCCGCAAGGTCGATTGGCCCAGCGGCGCGTCGAGCGTCATCCCGTTCCGTATTTCCGATACGCGCGACATGATTGACCCGCCGCTGCCGCAAATTGAAGTCGCGCCGACCAGCTTCGAAACCAAAATGCCGCGTAGCCCAGTCACCGCACCAGATGGGCGTACGGTCTTGTTCGAAACCATGGGCAAATTATGGGTCAAGCCAGCCACAGGCGGCGCTGCAAAGCGCCTGACCTCTGCCGATACCGGTATGGAAGCCTATCCCACTTGGTCGCGCGACGGCAAAACCATCGCTTATGTCCATTGGACT
>JAIOYN010000025.1 GCA_021741065.1 Sphingomonadaceae bacterium
AATGATGATTTGCGAAATGAAATTTGCGCGGTCGCGCTCGAGCGCGTCGAGCTCCAAATCCTCAATATAGCTTTTAACGCCCTTTTGCACCGCGAGATAATATTGCGCGCCAGCCTTGAAAAACGGGTTAAACGTCCATGCTGGGTCCATGAAGCGCCTATCTTTGGGATCGGGTGAAAGGTCCGATTTTCCTGTGATAATTTTGACCACATCTTCGGAAAAGCTGGTGGTTGCCTTCCATGCTTTATCGGGATTGCTCGCGGTCTGACGCAGCATCAGGCCAATCGCACCAATAAAATCTTCCCGCGCCAATCCGGCCAGCGGTCCAAGCGCCATGGTGGCATCATTGGCGGCATCAAAAGCGCCGGCGACTCCGGAAAATGGTGCGCCTTTCTTTTGCGATTTCTTTTTGCCAGCCTTCGCGCTGCCGCCTGTTTCCGCCTTGCTCGCCATGGTCCCCTCCTCTTTTCCCATTCGAAAGATTGCACGGCATGCGACCTGCGTCAAACAC
This sequence comes from Sphingomonadaceae bacterium, assembly GCA_021741065.1. Lineage (GTDB taxonomy): Bacteria > Pseudomonadota > Alphaproteobacteria > Sphingomonadales > Sphingomonadaceae > Sphingorhabdus_B. The sequence continues at coordinate 512 of JAIOYN010000025.1, forward strand.
TCCGCACAATGTTAACAATTGCAAATAAACATATCTGAACTGTAGACAAGTCACTGCGACGCTTAATGCCCATATCAGACTGCAAAGTGCTGCTATTCATTGACTGGTTAAACGGTGTTGCCACATTTCAAATCGGATGATGAATGTCCGCAAATGGCAACCTCTTGCCGGAATTGGGTACTACATCTAAAGCGCCCAAAAATCTGTTGGGGCAAGCGCAAGGCCGGTAGCCCTGGCACAACCAAAAGTCGGATCATGCGCAGCTTTTTCAACATATTCGCCTTTACCCTCGCCCTCGCTTCCGCCCTCGGTATCACTGCATATGCGGCTACGGCGGCGGCAAATGCCCCTGAAAAGAAACATGCGCCCGATCAGATTGCGGCCGCCGACGAAAAGCTAAAGACGGAAATTGATAGCTATTGGAAGAAATTCTCCGGTCGCGCTGACATCGCCATCTACACACCCTTTTCTGACGAGATCATCGGCAAGCGCCAGACCGAGCGATTTCCGCAACAAAGCGTCTCCAAAATGTGGGTCGCGCTGACGATTTTGGAACAAGAGGCTGCGGGCAAATTGTCATTGGATAAACGCATTCGTGTCAGCCGCGATGACGTCGTTGTCTTCAGCCAGCCCCTGAAAAACTATCTCGACGGGCGGGACTCGTTCGACATGTCGTTACGCGAACTGCTCGCGCATTCCGTGAATGCGAGCGACAATCTCGCCAATAACGTCCTTTTGCGCGTGGCTGGAGGCCCGCAAGCGATTAACCAAATGCTTGAACGCCGAAAAATACAATCCATTCGTTTTGGTCCCGGCGAAGTCCTGCTGCAAAGCGCCATTGCCGGTCTGGAATGGCAACCGGAATATCGCAAGGGCAACGCATTCAAGGCGAAGCGTTCTGGCATCCCAATGGAGAAAAGGAAGGCCGCGCTGGACGCTTATGTGGAAACGCCGCTCGACGGCGCGGCCCCCGGCACAATCGCGCTGGTGCTGAAGCGCTTTAGCGAACGTGATGCCAATGACCCCGGCGCCAAATTGCTGAAGTTAATGGCGGGTACCTATACTGGGCGATCCCGTTTGCGGTCCGGCCTCGCGCCAGGCTGGCGCCTTGCGCATAAAACAGGGACCGGGCAAGTGTTGGGGCAAATAGCGACGGCCGTCAACGATGTTGGCGTTATGACTGCACCTGATGGCTGCGTGTATCCTGTAGCGGTGATGGTCGCGGAAACGCGAGCCGGTACCCAAGCGACAAATGCTTTGATGCAAAATGTTGCGCGTGCCGTGACGCGCCACCATGAGCGCGTTCACCCAAAGGCGGAGAAGAAGGCATCTGAGGCACTGCCCAAATCAAAACCGGTCGCCAAACCTGCAAAAAAATGAAGCTTACAGAGGTTAAACGCTGCCATCTGTCATCCTTGGCGTACTTCCATCCCCGATGGTAACGCCAAAATTGTCCGGAATGTTGCAATGTGAGACATTTATTTACATTAGTTCACATATTAATTGCTATAAATGTAAAATAATGGCACGGATGGTGTTAATAGATCCGGTCAAAAAGAGTTAAACTGTGCGCAACTATAACATCGCTATCGTCGAGGACGACACCATATTTGCAACCGAACTCGCAGAGTTTTTGAGCGGCTTGGGTTACACCGTAACGATTTACAGCTCGGCCCAGAAATTCCTGACAGCGGTGCGCCAAAAAGAATGCGATCTCATGATTGTCGATTGGTCCATTCCTGACCTGACCGGCATAGAAGTGTTAGAATATATCCTGAAATTCCATCCTGATATGCCATCAATCATGCTCACCGCGCGCAACGATCGTCGTGATGTCATCCGCGGGCTTGAGGCAGGTGCTGACGATTTTGTGTCAAAGCCGGTTGACCGGGAAATATTGTCCCTGCGGATTAAGGCTGTTTTGCGCCGCTATCATGGCGATGTGCGAACGCGGCCGGAATCGGTTGCACTTGGTCCATATCTTCTACGTCCATCGACATCGACTGTGTATTTCAACGACGAGGTTATCAGCTTGCCGAAGCGGGAATTCGATATGGCGATGCTATTTTTCACCAACCCCAACCGATTATTGTCGCGGCAATATCTTGCGGCAACATTATGGGGCAAAATCGTCGACTATCAATCGCGGACCATTGATACGCATGTCGCTCGGCTACGCAAGAACCTGAAGCTTGACCCAGCATCAGGCATTAGCTTGAATGCCCTCTATGGCTTTGGCTATACTTTGCAGGCCGATGGACAGGCCATGAACACTGCAAAAGAGCCGCTTGCTATGTCGGCATAACTCCGACTATGCTAAAAACTTAGGTTTATGAAATCAGGCCCTTATGCCGAATGTACCAGAGCAATTATCTTTGCTCGACACGACGGATGATATTGCATCATCGGCCCTGTCGATCATAGCATCGCGGCCAGTTGTCGACCTGCGCAACAGCCAGATTAAGGCTTATGAATATATGGCCTGCGACCATTATAGCTTTTTACCCAGCCAGAATGTTTTGTCGGCGGTTGATTTGCAGCATATCTTGGAAACAGGCAAATTGCTGTCCCTGCCGGAAATTTTGTTATCGGTTCCGGTAGAGGTTTTTGTAGAAATAGACTTGTCGCACAAGATCTCGTGGGCGCTGCGGTCATTGCTGTCGCAAGGCACGCATGTCAGCATATTGTTGTCGGCAACAGATGACATCGCCACAGGTCATGCCATCGGCAGCGCCATGCAGAATTGGCGACGCATCGGCTGCAGCGTTGGCATTGATGGTTTTGGATATGCAGCCGTTCCGGCCCTGTGGCCGTTGGTCCACAATGTCGATGTCGTGCGCTTTGACCCGCGCTTAACCGGCATGGTCCGCGCCAATGTCATTCCAGCTTTGGCAGCGCAAAAGCTCGTCCAGCTCGTGGCGGCGATGGACATATCGCGCATCATATTGGATGGCTGCCTTTCCATCAATGATGCCCTGATGTTTCAGGAGGCCGGCGCCACTTATGGCCAAGGCCCGGCATTTGGCGAATTCAGCCTCACCCAACCGCATTAGGGCGCAGGAGTGACGGCAGGGCCCGCTTCAGCCTCTCTCCAACGCCTCGCTCGCGGCAATCCAGCGGGCTTCCGCCGCCTCTTGAGCCGCGACAATCTTACCCCTGCGTTGCGACAGCTCGCCCATCGTCAGGTTGTTATACTCGTTCGCCGCCGACGTTGGGTCGAACATCGCGCGGTCGATCGCGCTTAACACGACCTCCAACTTGGCAAGGTCTGCCTCGGCATCGCTGACATCACGCTTGAGCTTCGCTTGCGCCTCACGCGACGCCGCAGCGGCCTTTTTGTCCTCCTTGCGGTCAGCCTTGGACACTTTCTCCTTGGCGGGCCCCTTGCCCAAGATAAAGTCAGTATAATCCTCAATCGTCCCCGAAAACTCGGTCGCCGTCCCGCCGTCAACCAGCACCAGCCGGTCCGCTGTTAGCTCCAGCATATGGCGGTCATGGCTGACCAGCACGACAGTGCCGTCATATTCATTCAGCGCCTGCACCAACGCCTCACGCGCATCGACGTCCAAATGGTTCGTCGGTTCATCGAGGATGAGCATATGCGGCGCATCGCGCGTAATCAGCGCCAGCGCCAGCCGCGCGCGCTCACCGCCCGACAGCTTGCCGACCTTCGTCGTCGCCTTTTGCCCGGAAAAGCCGAACCGCCCCAGTTGCGCGCGCACCGCGCCGGGGCTCGCGCCCTTCATCTGCTGCGTCATATGCTCCAGCGGGGTATCGTCGCCGTCCAGCTCCTCCACCTGATATTGCGTGAAATAGCCGACGCGCATCTTGCCCGAGGCGCTCATCTGCCCTTCCATCGGCGTTAGTTGCGCCGCGAGCAAGCGCGCCAACGTCGTCTTGCCATTGCCGTTGCGCCCCAGCAACGCGATCCGGTCATCGGGGTCAATCCGCAGGTTCAACCGCTGCAATATTGGATTGCCCTCGGTGTAACCGACACTCGCTAGATCCAGCGTCACCAAGGGTGGTTTCAATTCATCGGGGCTTGGAAAGTCAAAGCTTAACGTCGGATCTTCGGCCATTGCGGCAATCGGTTGCATCCGCGCCAGCGCCTTGGCTCTGGACTGCGCCTGCTTTGCGGTCGACGCACGCGCCGAGTTGCGCGCGACATAATCCTGCAGCTTGGCACGCTGCGCGTCTTGGCTTGCCTTGGCCGCCGCCAATTGCGCGGCACGTTCGGCACGTTGGCGCTCGAACGAGTCATAACCGCCGGAATAGAGCGTCACCTGACCATTATCGAGATGCAGGATATGGTCGACAACATTGTTCAGCAAATCGCGTTCATGGCTGATCACCACCATCATCGCAGGGTAACCCTTGAGGAAATTTTCCAGCCACAAGGTCGCTTCCAAATCCAAGTGGTTTGAGGGCTCATCGAGCAACAGCAAATCTGGCTGCGAAAACAGCAACGACGCCAGCGCCACGCGCATTTTCCAACCACCTGAGAAGCTATCGAGCGGCCGCCCCTGCATCTCTTCGTCAAAGCCAAGGCCAACCAAGATCCGCGAAGCCCGCGCGGGCGCGGTATAGGCATCAATCGCGATCAGCCGTTCATGCACTTCGGCCATACTGTCGGGGTCTAGCCCGTCCTGCTCGCTTTCGGCCATCAAAGCCGCGCGTTCCGTATCCGCCGCCAGCACCGTGTCAAACGGCGTAGAATCCCCCGCAGGCGCCTCTTGCGCGATATAGCCGATGCGCGTGCCCTTGGGCATGTCGAGGCTGCCGTCATCGGCCTCCAGCGAGCCAATCATCACCTTCATCAATGTCGATTTACCGGCACCATTACGCCCGATCAGCCCGATACGGCTGTAAGGCGGTAAAGCCGCCGTGGCGCGGTCAAGGATAGTGCGTCCGCCAAGGCGCACGGTGATACCGTTCAGATTAAGCATGGAGGGCCGCGTAGCAGAGTGGGAGCGCGCTGTCAGTCAGAGAATTGGCAAATCGCAGCGCCTAACCGCATTGTGGTGATGGAAGCGGGAAAGCTTACTCCTCCCCCATCCTCAGCGCAGCGATGAACGCTTCCTGCGGAATGCTCACATTTCCGTACTCACGCATCCGTGCCTTGCCCTTTTTCTGCTTTTCCAGCAGCTTTTTCTTGCGGCTGATGTCGCCGCCATAGCATTTCGCGGTCACGTCCTTGCGCATCGCGGCGATGGTTTCGCGGGCGATGACTTTGCCGCCGATGGCCGCTTGCACGGGGATTTTGAACAAATGGCGCGGGATCAGGTCTTTTAGGCGCTCGCACATGCCGCGGCCGCGAGATTCTGCGGTACCACGGTGGACGATCATGCTCAACGCGTCGACCGGATCGCCATTGACCATGATGCTCATCTTCACAAGATCGCCTTCGCGGTGGCCGATCTGGTGATAATCGAACGAGGCATAGCCACGGCTGATGCTCTTCAGCCGGTCGTAAAAGTCGAACACCACTTCGTTCAACGGCAATTCGTAAACGATCTGCGCGCGGCCACCGACATAGGTCAGTTGCTTTTGAATGCCGCGCCGGTCTTGGCATAGTTTCAAGATGGAACCGAGATATTCATCGGGGCAGTAAATCGTCGCCTGTATCCATGGCTCCTGAATTTCATCAATGCGGTTGACGTCGGGCATGTCGGCTGGGTTGTGCAGCTCCATATCCCGCGCATCTTCGGTTTTGCTGCGGCTCAGCTTCAATTTGTAGACCACGGACGGCGCGGTGGTGATGAGGTCTAGGTCAAATTCGCGGGTCAGGCGCTCCTGTATGATCTCCAAGTGGAGCAACCCAAGGAATCCACAACGGAAACCAAAGCCCAAGGCGGCGCTGCTTTCGGTTTCGAAGCTGAACGATGCGTCGTTGAGGCGCAGCTTGCTGATGCTTTCGCGCAGCTTTTCAAAGTCGGCGGCGTCGGTCGGGAATAGGCCACAGAATACGACGGGCTGCACTTCCTTAAACCCGGGGAGCGGTTCAGCGGCGGGGCGCTTTGCATCGGTAATGGTGTCGCCGACGCGGGTTTGTGCGACTTCCTTAATCTGCGCGGTGATTATGCCGACTTCGCCCGCGGCGATTTCGGGCAATATCTCCAGCTTTGGCCGCATGCAGCCGACGCGGTCGACCAAATGCTTTGTACCCGCGGCCATGAACTGAATTTCTTGGCCCTTTTTGATAACGCCATCAATGACGCGGATCAGGATGACGACGCCCAAATAGGGGTCGTACCATGAATCGACGAGCATGGCTTTGAGCGGCGCGTTGCGATCCCCCTTTGGCGGGGGAATGCGGGTGACGACGGCCTCGAGCACTTCGTCAATGCCGATTCCCGATTTCGCACTGGTCAGGACGGCGTCGTCGGCAGGCAGACCGATTATGTCCTCAATCTCGGCCTTGACCTTGTCCACTTCTGCGGCGGGCAGATCGATCTTGTTAATGACGGGCACGATTTCATGGTCATGCTCAATCGATTGATAGACGTTGGCGAGCGTTTGCGCCTCCACCCCTTGCGCGGCGTCGACAACCAGAAGCGCGCCTTCGCATGCGGCGAGGCTGCGGCTGACTTCATAAGCGAAGTCGACATGGCCCGGCGTGTCCATCAGGTTAAGTTGATAGGTGATGCCGTCTTTCGCGGTGTAATCTAGGCGGACGGTTTGCGCCTTGATTGTGATGCCGCGCTCTTTCTCAATGTCCATATTATCAAGGACTTGGTTCGTCATTTCGCGCGCAGTCAGCCCGCCGGTTTGTTGGATCAACCGGTCGGCCAAAGTCGACTTCCCATGGTCAATATGTGCGATAATGGAGAAATTACGGATAAGCGAAAGTTCAGTCATAAAGCGCCCCTAGCAGGGCCGCCCCGCGCCATCAAGCATGGCGGAAAGGCGGTAGGGGACATTGTGAGTTGGGGTGGTTTTTGGGGAAGTGACCATTATGGCTGGACAGGAGCGACCACGAAAGCCGCTAGCCCGTCGCGCCATATAGATTTACGTGAAACATTTCCCAGCGGATTTACAGGATAGACCGCGAGGGACAGTCCTTGACCCCAGCCCCCGCGCGGCCTATAGGCGCCTCAACATCCAACCCATCGGGAATGGCCTTGTCGTCGCGCAACTTGGCTAACGTATTGATGGATATGGGTTTTCACATACGCGAAACGGCTGCACGGCAGGACCCGATTCTTCGGTCCATTGCTATGCGGCCTTTTCTTGTCTGTGGAATGGCACGTCGCGACTGACATTTCTAACTGAGGCAAAGCACCTTATGGCATCCCGTCCCGCTCCTGCGACCCTGTCGCGTCAAAAGCGTATCCGCAAAATCTTCGGTAACATCCATGAAGTTATCGACATGCCCAACCTCATTGAGGTTCAGCGCGAGAGCTATGAACAGTTCCTGCGTTCTGACCCGTCGATTGGCTATGTATCCGGCCTTGAAAAGACGCTGCGCAGTGTTTTTCCGGTCAAGGATTTTGCCGGCACCTCGGAACTCGACTTCGTGCATTACGAATTGGAAGATCCGAAATTTGACGTGGAAGAATGCCGTCAGCGCGGGATCACCTATGCAGCGCAGATGAAGGTGACGTTGCGCCTGATCGTGTTTGAGGTTGACCCAGACACCGAAGCGCGTTCGGTCCTCGATATCAAGGAGCAGGACGTGTATATGGGCGACATGCCGCTCATGACGCATAACGGCACCTTCTTCATCAACGGTACAGAGCGCGTTATCGTTAGCCAAATGCACCGTTCGCCGGGCGTCTTGTTCGACCATGACCGTGGCAAAACGCACAGCAGCGGCAAATATCTGTTTGCAGCGCGCGTCATTCCTTACCGTGGTTCATGGCTCGACTTTGAATTTGATGCCAAGGACATCGTGAACGTCCGTATCGACCGTAAGCGCAAATTGCCGGTCACGACCTTGCTTTACGCACTTGGTCTGAACGACGAAGAAATTCTCGGTCATTTCTACGACCGCGTGACATTTGAGCGTGGCAAGGGTGGATGGAAGATCCCGTTCAACGCAGAGCAATGGCGCGCATCGAAGCCGATGTTTGACATCGTCGATGCGAAGACGGGCGAAGTTGTGTTCCCTGCAGGTACCAAGGTTACCCCACGCGCCGCCAATAAGGCCGTGAAGGATGGCTTGACCAGCCTGCTGATCCCAACAGAAGAAATCTTTGGCCGTTATTCAGCGTATGATTTGATCGACGAGAAGACGGGCCGGATTTATGTCGAAGCCGGTGACGAAATCACCGCGGAAAACCTTGAAGCCTTGGACAAGGCCGGGATCGACAGCCTCGAGCTGCTCGACATTGACCATGTTATCACGGGCGCTTGGATGCGCAACACGTTGAAGGCGGACAAGGCCGAGAACCGCGACATGGCGCTCGACGCCATTTACCGCGTGATGCGCCCTGGTGAGCCGCCAACGCGCGAAACCGCGGAAGCCTTGTTCGCTGGCCTGTTCTTCGACGCTGACCGCTATGACCTCAGCGCCGTTGGCCGCGTGAAGTTGAACATGCGTTTGAACCTCGACGCAGAAGATACTCTGACGACCTTGCGGACGGAAGATATCCTCGCCGTGGTCAAGGAATTGGTGAACCTGAAGGACGGCAAGGGCGAAATCGATGATATCGATAACCTTGGTAACCGTCGTGTCCGCTCGGTCGGCGAATTGCTAGAAAACCAGTATCGCGTTGGCTTGCTCCGTATGGAGCGTGCGGTGAAGGAGCGGATGAGCTCAGTTGATGTATCGACCGTGATGCCAAACGACCTGATCAACGCAAAGCCAGCGGTTGCTGCGGTGCGTGAATTCTTCGGTTCGTCGCAATTGTCGCAGTTTATGGATCAGACCAACCCGCTGTCAGAAGTCACCCACAAGCGTCGCGTTTCGGCACTTGGACCAGGTGGTCTGACCCGCGAGCGTGCCGGCTTTGAAGTCCGCGACGTGCACCCAACGCATTATGGCCGTATCTGCCCGATTGAAACGCCGGAAGGCCCGAACATCGGTCTGATCAACTCACTCGCCAGCTTTAGCCGCGTGAACAAATATGGCTTTATCGAAACGCCATATCGCAAGGTCGTGGACAACAAAGTCACCGACGACGTGGTGTATCTCTCCGCCATGGAAGAGCAAAAGAACACCATCGCGCAGGCGAACGCCGAACTGAACGCCGACGGCAGCTTTGCCGAAGACTTGATTTCGTCGCGTGAAGCAGGCGAATTCCTGATGGCTCCGCGTGACCAGATCACCTTGATGGACGTTTCGCCAAAGCAGCTGGTTTCGGTTGCAGCATCGCTTATTCCGTTCCTGGAAAACGATGACGCAAACCGCGCCTTGATGGGATCAAACATGCAACGTCAGGCTGTGCCTCTGCTGCGTGCAGAAGCGCCGTTTGTCGGCACGGGCATGGAAGAAACCGTCGCACGTGACTCTGGTGCAGCTATCGCGGCCCGCCGCACAGGTATTGTCGACCAAGTCGATGCAACGCGTATCGTTGTCCGTGTAACTGGGGATGTGGAACCCGGCAAATCGGGCGTCGACATCTACACGTTGCAAAAATTCCAGCGTTCGAACCAGAACACCTGCATCAACCAGAAGCCATTGGTGAAGGTTGGTGACGTGATTGAGGCCGGCGACATCATCGCTGACGGTCCTTCGACTGAACTTGGTGAACTCGCACTGGGTAAGAACAGCCTCGTCGCGTTTATGCCTTGGAACGGGTACAATTACGAAGATTCGATCCTGATTTCCGAACGCATCGTGAAAGACGATGTTTTCACATCGGTCCATATCGAAGAATTCGAAGTGATGGCCCGCGATACCAAGCTTGGACCAGAAGATATCACCCGCGATATTCCAAACGTGGGCGAAGAAGCGCTTCGCAGCCTCGATGAAGCCGGCATTGTCTACATTGGCGCAGAAGTTCACCCAGGTGACATTCTGGTCGGCAAGATCACGCCAAAGGGCGAAACCCCGATGACGCCAGAAGAAAAGCTACTGCGCGCCATCTTCGGTGAAAAGGCAAGCGACGTGCGCGACACCTCGCTGCGTCTGTCGCCAGGTGTTGCGGGTACGGTTGTTGAAGTTCGCGTCTTTAACCGTCACGGTATCGACAAAGACGAACGCGCCATGGCGATTGAACGTGAAGAAATCGAACGCCTTGCGAAGGACCGTGAGGACGAACGCTCGATTTTGAACCGTGCAACCTACAACCGCTTGAAAGACATGCTCATTGGTCAGACTGCAGCCGCGGCACCAAAGGGCATCAAAAAGGGCGACAAGATCACTGAAGAAAATCTCAGCGAAATTGAGCGTTACGAATGGTGGAAAATCGCCGTTGCCGACGACAAGGTCCAAGGCGATCTTGAAGCCGTCAAGGTGCAGTATGACGACGCCGTTAAGTTGATCGTCGAGAAGTTCGAAGATCGACGTGAGAAGCTGGAGCGTGGCGATGAGCTGGCGCCGGGCGTGCTCAAGATGGTTAAGGTCTTCGTTGCCGTGAAGCGCAAGCTGCAGCCAGGCGACAAGATGGCCGGACGGCACGGAAACAAGGGTGTTATCTCGCGGATCCTTCCGCAAGAAGACATGCCGTTCCTTGCTGATGGTACGCCAGTTGACATCGTGCTCAACCCATTGGGTGTGCCGTCACGTATGAACGTGGGTCAGATTTTCGAAACCCATCTTGGTTGGGCCGCGCGTGGTCTGGGCATGCAAATTGGTGAGGCTCTCGAAGAGTGGCGCCATGCAAACCCAAATCCCGAAGCAGCGGCACCGCCTGCTGTGGTGCGTGAACGTCTGGCGAAGGCTTATGGCGAAGAATATGCGGACGAGATCAAGAACCGCAGCGATGCCGACATTATTGAACTTGCTGGCAATGTCATCACCGGCGTCCCGATGGGCACACCTGTGTTTGACGGCGCACGTGAAGCGGACGTCACGAACATGCTTCAGCTTGCTGGACTTGATGGTTCAGGCCAATCTGACCTGTTCGACGGACGCACCGGCGACAAGTTTGACCGCAAGGTTACGGTCGGCATCATCTATATGTTGAAACTGCATCACCTTGTTGATGACAAGATCCACGCGCGTTCCATCGGACCGTACAGCCTTGTCACGCAGCAGCCATTGGGTGGTAAAGCGCAGTTCGGTGGTCAGCGTTTCGGGGAAATGGAATGCTGGGCACTTCAAGCTTATGGCGCCGCATACACCTTGCAAGAAATGCTCACGGTCAAATCAGATGACGTGATCGGTCGTACCAAGGTTTACGAAGCCATCGTCAAGGGTGACGACAGCTTTGAAGCCGGTATCCCTGAAAGCTTCAACGTTCTTGTCAAGGAAATGCGTTCATTAGGTCTCAATGTAGACTTGAAAGCGCATGACTTGATCGAAGGTGACGAGGGCTTTGCCGAGGCAGCGGAATAAAGCAGCGATGGGCGGATTTCGGTCCGCCCCCTGCCCCTGCCCTTAGGTTTTCATGGGCAAAAGCCCAATGAGGAAAAGATTATGAACGAACTGAGCAAATTCAACAATCCAGTCGCCAAGGTCGAAACCTTTGACCAGATCCAGATTGGGATCGCGTCGCCGGAAAAAATCCGCAGCTGGTCTTTTGGCGAAATCAAAAAGCCAGAAACCATCAATTACCGCACTTTTAAGCCAGAGCGCGATGGCTTGTTCTGCGCGCGCATCTTTGGTCCGGTAAAGGATTATGAGTGCTTGTGCGGTAAGTATAAGCGCATGAAGTATAAGGGCGTCGTCTGCGAAAAGTGCGGCGTTGAAGTTACGGTTACCAAGGTGCGCCGTGAGCGCATGGGCCATATCGAGCTTGCTGCGCCTGTCGCGCATATCTGGTTCCTGAAGTCGCTGCCATCACGCATTGGCTTGTTGCTCGACATGCAGTTGAAGCAGCTTGAGCGCGTGCTGTATTTCGAAAACTACATTGTTACTGAACCTGGCCTCACCGCCCTTGAGAAGTTCCAGTTGCTGAGCGAAGACGAATTGCTCGACGCGCAAGACGAATATGGCGAAGACGCTTTCACCGCCAGCATTGGTGCCGAAGCCGTCAAGACCATGTTGATGGATTTGGACCTTGAACAAGAGCGTACAGACCTGCTCGATGAGTTGGCGGTCACAAAGTCCGAACTCAAGCCAAAGAAGATCATCAAGCGTTTGAAGGTCGTCGAAAGCTTCATCGATTCCGGCAACAAGCCAGAGTGGATGATCCTCAACGTCATTCCGGTCATTCCACCAGAATTGCGCCCGCTGGTGCCGCTGGATGGTGGCCGCTTTGCGACCTCCGACCTCAACGATCTCTATCGCCGCGTTATCAACCGCAACAACCGTTTGAAGCGCTTGATCGAGCTTCGTGCGCCAGACATCATCGTCCGCAACGAAAAGCGCATGCTGCAAGAAGCCGTCGACGCGTTGTTTGACAATGGCCGTCGCGGTCGCACCATCACCGGCGCCAACAAGCGTCCGCTGAAGTCGCTGTCTGACATGCTCAAGGGCAAGCAGGGTCGTTTCCGCCAGAACCTTTTGGGTAAGCGCGTCGATTATTCGGGCCGTTCGGTTATTGTGACCGGTCCAGAATTGAAATTACATCAATGCGGCCTGCCAAAGAAGATGGCGCTCGAGCTGTTCAAGCCGTTCATTTACTCGCGTCTGGATGCGAAGGGTCTTTCGATGACCCTGAAGCAAGCCAAGAAGTGGGTCGAAAAGGAGCGTAAGGAAGTTTGGGACATCCTCGATGAGGTAATCCGCGAGCATCCCGTATTGCTGAACCGTGCGCCAACGCTGCACCGTTTGGGCATTCAGGCGTTCGAGCCTGTCCTTATTGAAGGTAAGGCTATCCAGCTTCACCCGCTCGTCTGTTCGGCATTCAACGCCGACTTTGACGGTGACCAGATGGCAGTCCACGTTCCATTGAGCCTTGAGGCCCAGTTGGAAGCACGCGTATTGATGATGTCTACCAACAACATCCTGTCGCCAGCCAATGGTAAGCCAATCATTGTTCCTTCGCAGGACATGGCCTTGGGCCTGTATTATCTTTCAATGGATCGCCGCGGCGAACCAGGCGAAGGCATGATGCTATCCGACATGGCCGAAGTGCATCAGGCGCTTGAAGTAGGTGCGGTCACGCTTCACTCCAAGATCATCGCCCGCGTGCCACAGACCGGCGAAGACGGCGTTGAGCGCATGGTACGCTTTGACACCACCCCTGGCCGTATGTTGCTCGCGGAGACGCTTCCAAAGAGCCACCGCGTGCCTTTCGAAACCGTCAACCGCCTTCTCACTAAGAAGGAAATCGGCGACGTTATCGATCAGGTCTATCGCCACACCGGTCAGAAAGACACGGTATTGTTCGCCGATGCCATCATGTCGCTTGGCTTCAAATATGCGTTCAAGGCCGGTATTTCGTTCGGTAAGGACGACATGATCATTCCGGAAGAAAAGACCGAAATGGTTGCCGAAACCAAGGCGATTGTTGCCGATTTCGAGCAGCAATATCAGGACGGTCTGATCACGCAGCAGGAAAAGTACAACAAGGTGATCGACGCTTGGTCCACATGCGGTGACAAGGTCGCCAACGCCATGATGGACAAGTTGAAGGCTTCGCCAACCGACGAGCATGGCCGCGAATTGCCGGTCAACTCGGTCTATATGATGAGCCACTCCGGTGCGCGTGGTTCGCCAGCGCAGATGAAGCAGCTCGCCGGTATGCGTGGATTGATGGCCAAGCCTTCGGGCGAGATCATCGAAACGCCGATCATTTCGAACTTTAAGGAAGGTCTGACCGTTCTCGAGTATTTCAACTCGACCCACGGTGCCCGTAAGGGTCTGGCAGATACCGCGCTGAAGACTGCAAACTCAGGTTATCTGACGCGCCGTCTGGTGGACGTATCGCAAGATTGCACCATCGTTGAAGTCGATTGCGGTACTGAGCGTGCTTTGGAAATGCGTTCAATCGTTCAGGGTGGTTCCACAATCGCCTCGCTCGGTGAGCGTGTCCTTGGCCGTACTACGGCAGAAGACATTATGGGCCTTGATGGCAAGGTGTTGATCCCAGCGGGAACATTGCTCGACGAGCCCATGGTTGTCGCGATGGAAGAAACCGGCATTCAAGCGTTGAAGATCCGCTCGCCACTGGTGTGTGAATCCAAGATTGGCGTTTGCGGTACATGCTATGGCCGTGACCTTGCACGCGGTACGCCCGTGAATATCGGTGAAGCTGTCGGCGTTATCGCCGCCCAGTCCATCGGTGAGCCTGGCACGCAGTTGACCATGCGTACGTTCCACATTGGTGGTGCAGCGCAGTTGAACGAGCAGTCCAACCTTGATGCCACAGCATCTGGTAAGGTCATGTATCGCGACCTGCCAAGCATCGTTGACAAGCGTAAGAAGCGTTTGGCGATGGCACGTAACGGTGAATTGATCATCGTCGACAAGGATGGTCGCGAGATGGAAATCCACCGTCTGCCATATGGTGCGACGTTGATGTTCGCTGATGGTGCGGATGTGAATGTGGGTGACCGTCTGGCGGAATGGGATCCATTCACCATGCCGATCATCACTGAAAAATCGGGTGTCGTGAAATATCAGGACCTGATTGACGGCAAAACGCTTACCGAACAGACCGACGAAGCTACGGGTATTGCCCAACGCGTCGTTATCGAAGATCGAGCCGGCAGCCGCACCAAGAAGGAAGACCTGCGTCCGCGGATTACCCTACTGGATGGCGATAGCGGCGAAGCTGCGCGTTATCTGCTTGGCGTTGGAACGATGCTTTCAGTGGAAGATGGTGCCGATGTGCAGGCTGGTGATGTTATCGCCCGTGTGACCCGCGAGTCCGCCAAGACACGCGACATCACTGGTGGTCTGCCACGCGTTGCCGAATTGTTTGAAGCGCGTATTCCAAAGGACAATGCGATCATCGCCAAAATTTCGGGCCGCGTTGAGTTTGTCCGTGATTATAAGGCGAAACGCAAAATCGCGATTGTGCCAGAAGAAGGCGATCGGATTGAGTATTTGATCCAGAAGTCCAAGGTGCTCGACGTTCAGGAAGGCGATTTCGTTCGTAAGGGCGATAATTTGATTGCTGGTTCACCGAACCCGCATGACATTCTTGAAGTCATGGGCATTGAGGCGCTGGCGGAA
Source organism: Sphingomonadaceae bacterium (assembly GCA_021741065.1). Classification (GTDB taxonomy): domain Bacteria; phylum Pseudomonadota; class Alphaproteobacteria; order Sphingomonadales; family Sphingomonadaceae; genus Sphingorhabdus_B. Next base: position 15,684 of record JAIOYN010000025.1, read on the forward strand.
TATCTGGTTGCAGAAATTCAGGAAGTATATCGTCTGCAGGGCGTGAAGATCAACGATAAGCACATCGAAACTATTGTTCGCCAGATGTTGCAGAAAGTTGAGATTACCTTTGGTGGCGACACAACCCTGCTTCCTGGTGAACAGGTCGACCGCGAAGAAATGGACGCGATCAACGCAAAATTGTCTAAGGGCCAAGCACCAGCAACGGGTAACCCCGTATTGCTCGGCATCACCAAGGCTTCGTTGCAGACACGTTCGTTCATCTCGGCGGCGTCCTTCCAAGAAACCACACGCGTCCTTACACAGGCCGCTGTGGAAGGTAAGAAGGACATTCTCACCGGTCTGAAGGAAAACGTCATCGTTGGTCGTCTGATCCCTGCGGGTACGGGCTCTGCCATGAACCGTATGCGGATTGCCGCTACGAGCCGCGACGTTGCGCTTCGTGCAAGCTACAAGAAGTTGCAGGAAAGCCTGATTGCGCCAGAGACAGCTGCCGAAGAGCACGCTGCCGAACTGGCACAGGGTTCTGAAGCCGCGATTGGCGATGATGTATTGGCAAAGGTCATTTCCGATGACCTGACCACCACCGACGCCGCTATCGACGATGTCGTTGACACAAGCGAAGAGGAATAAACTTCGCTTTCAAGACAAACAAAAACCCGCCGGACGCAATTCCGGCGGTTTTTTTGTTGGTCCGCTTTGCTCCTAACAATGTTGGGGTAAAGGCCTAAAATTTACCTGACAACGACAGTTGCAACAACGGGTCCAACTTGCGCTCTCGGTTCACAATCTGTCCAAGGGTGCCCGATGCCCTTGTCCCTGCATAGATGAAGCGGTCCCGTCGGAACCCTGCCATATCGGTCACTTCAAAGCGGACCGTCCCCAATTTAAACTTGCTATATTCGACGAAAATCGTTGTCCGAGTGCCCTCTTGTTGTCGGCGCTTCTCGTTGAAGAAATAGTCGAAGTTAGCGTCCTGAACGCCGAACGATGCGCCAAAGACGAGGCCTAAGTCGGCCATATCATGGCGGACATCCCATTGCTGATGCCATAATGGCCGGTGTGATACGCGTCGATTCAGGCCCGTCACAGGGTCCGTCACGCGGCTACCATGATAATGGCCAACATAGCGGGCTTCGACACCGGCAAAGCCAATAGGCTTGGTCAGCCAATCCAGCGGTAGCGTGATTTCTAATTCGCCATTCCACTTCGTGCCTTTGCCAATATTGCCCGTGCCATCAAATTGGGCCGTGATATTGCCTCTAGCGTCGCGAACGGTAATCGGAACCAGATCCTGCGTATCGCTGACAAGCTGATAGTCGCCACTAAACTGGATGCTGCCACGGTCCAGGAATTTATGCCGGACCAACGCTGACAATGTAGTGGACTTCTCTGGCACCAGATCGGCATTACCCGCGTCCACCTGATTGCCGACGGTGACGTCTACGGATGTCGCAAATTCGTTGAAGTTCAACTGCGCCACCTGACGCTCCGCCCGCAGTTCTAACGTGGTCTGGGGGCTGATCGTCCAAGTGGCAATCGCGCGTGGTTTGATGAAGGTAAATTTGCGTTCCGCGGTGCTGTCGCCGGACAGCGTCAGCTTTGAAAACTCGGCGATTGCACCAGCTTCAATCTTCCAAGCTGGTCCAAGCGTCCATACATCGCTGACAAATGGTTCGAACCGCGTTTCTTCGACCAACACATTTGACGCTGGGAAGTTTGTGACGGCGCCCGCTACCGAGTTCGCGACACCAAATCGTGCGTCCAAGCGATTATAAGCCACCTCAGCGCCGAATTGGACCGCATGCCTACCAAAGCCACCCAAATCATTCTGCATGCGTATAACGGCTTCTATGGGCCTGTTTCGACTCCGTGTTTCGAACAGCGATACTGGCTGCGCAATGCGGGCGGTTTCGATGCTGCTGTCGTAGCTTTCATCCGCTGAACGATACAGCATAACAATCTTGGTATTTGTCTTGGGCAAAATGGAGAGTTCGACGTCGCCGCCAAGTTCATAACTCAAGTCTCCAATTGGCCCGTTCGACAGCAAAAGCTCATCGCCTATGTCCGCGCCGGTACTATTGAAATATTCTGCCTTGCGAATGTCGAAACTGTCGCTCCAGCGCAACTGACCGTTCAAATTGATCTTAGCATCACCAAATCTGGTTTTAATCGCGCCACCGAGCGCAGCATGGTCATTGCCACCTTTACCGTTGTAAAAGCGGCGCTCGATAAGCGCGGCAGAACCTGTCTTAAAATCTTCAGGACCAAAGCCCCGCAATCGCTCCGAATAAGACGAAAAATTCACCTCATAGCTGGTGTCGCCACGGCGCATTGTTGCCGAACTATTGAGTGATGGCTGGAATCCATAACGCCTTCCCGCCACGATGGTGGCCTCATACGTCCCATTAACCTTTGCGGTGCGCTTGCGGACGACATTGACTACTTGCCCCTGCCCCTGGGTTTCGCTGTCTGCCCCCGCTTGCTCGGAAAGCGATATGAAGGCCACTTGGCTTGCCGGTATTCGGGACATGATCGTTAGGATGTCATCGGATTTGGTTGAGGGACGATCGCCGTCAATCAGCACATTGCCGGCATTTTCACCGAAACCGCGGCGACCTTCCCCTTGATCAATGGAAAACCCAGGAATGCGTCTTACCATATCAAGCGCAGTCACCGGCGCATAAGCCGTAAAAAAATCAGGATCGAATTTCCGGCTGCCCGTTGGTGTCACGGACATATCGGCGTTGGCGTTATCGACATTCGCATGAGCAACGCCGGGCAAAGACAGGATAGCCGCTGCTGTGGCCAGCAGCGCTCGCCGAATTTTTAAACCAAACATGGAAAACCTCCCATTTAGTCCACAATATTCCTGTTCATTGTGGCGTCACCACGGGCTAGCAGAGTGCGATTATGGTGCGCCAGCCGCCTTCGACCAACGGGCTATGGGGTCGACAAGCCGCAAAAAGGATGACGCTTCAGTCGTTTGCCGATGTTTTCCACACGTAAACGGTAAGGTGACGTTGTTACCTGCCGCCCCGCTCGTCGTCGATCTGATCACGAATGTCTCTCGCTTTCTCGCAGGCATCACTGTCACCATCGGCGCAGCGTTCTTGAGCTTTTTTCAGCTGCCGAGAGAGTTTTCCGACCTTTTCTTCGCGCTTACGCATGTCACGTCCACGTTTTTCATCGGATTCAGACTGGCTGGTAGTGAGCACATCGGCAGTTTTGGATACGATCTTCACAGGTGCTGTGACAACGTTTGAGACCACGGACGCAACGCACCCCTGCAACAATATGATCGGCGCTATCGCCAACATCAAACGTATATTTCGTCCCAATGTGTATCCCCCAGCGTGACAAGTTATTTAAGCAAATTCAATGCAATCGCTCGAATCTGCTCTGCCATATCTGGTCGCTGTAGCGCTAGTGCTAAATTTGCCTCGATATATCCCACTTTTGATCCGCAGTCATACCGGTTGCCGTTAAATGTCACGGCATGAAAAGGTTGCTGGCCGATCATCTGTGCCATGGCATCGGTAAGCTGTATTTCACCGCCAGCGCCTTTTTCCTGACCTTCAAGTATGCGCATAACCTCTGGCTGAAGGATATAGCGCCCAGATACGATCAAGTTCGAAGGCGCGTCCTCAACCTTTGGCTTTTCAACTAAGCCCAATACTTCGGTCACCGCGCCATTCGCCGCGCCCGGGGCAATTACACCATAGCTGGAAACAGCATTGCGCGGCACTTCAAGCACGCTGATGACGTTTCCGCCAATCTGATGATACGCATCGACCATCTGCTTCATACATCCCGGTGATCCGTGCATAAACTCGTCGGGTAGGAAGATGGCAAAGGGCTCATCGCCGATAATATCACGCGCGCACCAGATAGCATGGCCCAGGCCCAAGGGCTCTTGCTGCCGAACATATACGCAATTGCCGGGACTAAGCCGCGTGTTTGCCAAAACCGAC
>JAIOYN010000026.1 GCA_021741065.1 Sphingomonadaceae bacterium
AATTTCCGCAAAGCGCATAAAGCTGGCGTGAAGATGGTTTTTGCTTCTGACGCAGGGGTGATGCCGCACGGGCTTGTCGGTGGACAATTTAAAGTCATGGTCGAATATGGCATGACCCCGATTGAGGCCATTCAGGCCGCAACCCGCAACGCCGCCCAAGCGCTTGGCCGCGAAAAAGATATCGGCGCGATTGCTGTTGGTCGCTTTGCCGATATCATCGCGGTCGATGGCGACCCCTTGGCGAATGTGCGTGAGTTGGAATCCGTCGACGCCGTCGTGAAGGGCGGCAAAATCGTCCGATGAATGCGCGAATTGCAATCTATCATAGCGCATTGATTGCACCATGATGGTTGTGTAAACTTCTATATAAGCGGTCGCAGAATTGTCCGCGAATGAACATCAGGGATACTGAAACATGATCACTATCATCGCAACCGCACTGCTCAGCATGGCCGCCATGAAGGGCGACCCCATGGACAACGCCCGTAAGGCATTCAACAACTGCATGATTGAAGTCCACAATGTTGCAGTCGCTGAAAAAGCTGCGCCAAGCGCGTTCATCCAATCATCCGATGCGGCATGCCCGACAGAACGCGCAGCCTATAAGGCGATATTGGTGAAGTCCGAGCGCTCTTTCGGTTCAAGCCAGGCCGAAGCGGAGAAGTTTGCGGCCGAAGAGATCCAGATGCTGGTCGACTCGGTGGTGACGAGCTTTAATGAAAATGTTGAGAATGGCGCAAAGTTAACGCCGGAGAAGTAAGGCCGTCGGCTAACAATACCCATTTAAGAGCAGATTTCCTTATGTTTTTCCGCTTGATGCTTGAAAAACAATCTGCGCATTATCCTTGGAAAAAGCCCAAAGTATTCGCTGCGACGTTGGCCGGAAAAATGCAAATCCGGCACAGTTTTTCGGGGCGCTTTAGGCTCAAGTACCTGCGGTTGGCGGATATCGAAAAGGGAAAAATCAAGCGCTTAATGTTAGGATCATCATAAACGGGTTTGACCAACTGATGATAATGCTCATGCGCCAGCAGTAACCGCTGATAATTGATCTCGCTCATAACGGGCTGATATGTTTCAATGTAACCTATCACCAAATCGCGAGCATGGCTAGTTTTGACAGCTAACCATTTCGATAGCGACCAGCTATTGGGCAAAACATTGTGTTTTATATGAGGACGATGGCCCTTAAAAATCTCAAAATTCACAAAAGGGAATTTCAATCCGTTTCACATCGACCCGGATGTTGCACAAGCAGGGTGGTTTCCGAGCTCAATGCTACATGGCCTCGCCACTTATGGTGTTATTGGCCGCGCATTGCTCTCAACATTGGGTGATAATGACCCATCGCGCGGGCGCCGGATGGACGTGCGTTTTTCTCGATCCGATGAGCCGGGCGAAACAATCTGCACCGATCTCTGAATTGAGAGTGATTGAAAAGCAGCATTTCAGTCGACAAGCGTTGAACGCAATGTCAAGGTTTTGTCGAATGGATTTTTTGAATTTACGGCTTAAAAACCAGTCATAAATAGCGAATGCGGAAATTCGCTTTTTTTGGCGCGGGGAAAGAGAATATCATGGATAATGAAATATTTGATCAGTTTATAGAGCAGCTTCAGCGTTATGTTCGCGAACGGTTGATCCCGGCGGAAAAGGAAATCCTCGAAACAGATATCATCCCGGATTCAATTATGGCCGAGATGCGGGGCATGGGCCTTTTTGGCCTGACGATGCCTGAAGAATATGGCGGTGCGGGAATGAATATCCAGCAATATATCCGCACAATCCGCGAGATGAGTTATGCCATGCCATGCTATAGGTCGATCACGTCGATCAACATTGGGATGATTTGTTCGGCGTTTAAAAATGGCGGCACTGACGCACAGAAATCCGAATGGTTGCCGCGATTGGCTGCGGGTGAAGTTGCCTCTTTTGGCCTTACCGAACCTGGATCAGGTTCGGATTCCGCCGCTATGCAAACCATCGCCGTAAAATCCGGCAATGGCTGGGTACTGAACGGGACCAAGCGCTACATCACCAATGCGCCTTTCGCGAAGGTCGCCCTTATCATGGCCCGAACCAGCAAAGAAGCTTTGCCAAAGAACGCGCATGTTTCGGCCTTTATTGTTCCTATGGACACCGCGGGGATCACGGTTGGTAAGTCCGACAAGAAAATGGGGCAGGCGGGAAGCCACATCGCCGATATCATTATGGAAGATGTGAAATTGCCGGCAGATGCGATCTTGGGCGGCGAAGAAGGTAAGGGCTTTGCTTTTGCAATGCAGAGCCTCGACAATGGCCGTCTGTCCGTGGGAGCTGCAGCAACGGGATATGCCCGCCGTGCGCTCGACAGCGCTCTGCGCTATGCCAATGAACGTAAAGCGTTTGGTGAGCCAATTGCCAATTTCCAACTTATCCAGCAAATGCTCGCGGATAGTGACATCGAAATCTATGCCGCTGAATGTATGCTTGATGACGCTGCCCGCCGCGCTGATGCAGGCGAGAATGTTCTGCGTAAGGCGGCTGCAGCTAAGGTGTTTGCCACCGAAATGTGTGGCCGTGTGGTTGACCGTGTGGTCCAGATTTACGGCGGTGCTGGCTATCTGGCAGAATATGACGCCGAGCGCTTCTACCGCGACGCGCGCATTTACCGGATTTACGAAGGCACAACGCAAATTCTGCAGCTTCAGATTGCCAAGCATATGCTGCGTGAATGGGCGGCTCAGGCCTGATGACACATGTGTAATTCCCAAGGTCTAATGCATGTATAATCTGCTGGATGGTCTCAAGATTATCGAGGCGTCGTCCTTTGTGGCGTCGCCGACGGCTGGCTTATACTGTGCGCAGTTCGGCGCAGAGGTCATTCGCGTCGACCAAATTGGGGGCGGCCCCGATTATCATCGTTGGCCAGTGACGGAAGACAATGACTCCCTGTATTGGGAAAATCTAAACCGTGCCAAAAAGTCGGTGGCATTGGATTTATCAAACCCACAAGGGCGAGAAATCCTTCAGGAATTGGTGCGCGCGACGGGGCAATTTATTACTAATTTCCCAGCCGAGGGCTTTCTGTCGCATGCAAAACTGGCGGAAGGACGCGCTGATCTCGTTACCGTCCGGGTAATGGGTTGGGCCGATGGTGCGCCGGCACTTGATTACACCGTGAACAATGCCGTTGGCTATCCCATGATGACTGGGGTTGGTCCGGAACCAGTCAATCATGTGTTGCCTGCTTGGGATGTCATCAGCGGCGCTTATGCGGCATTTGCAATGCTGGCTGCCATTCGGAGGCGCGAACAAACCGGGGAAGGCAGTGAAGTTCGCATTCCACTTTCAGACGTCGCTATTGGGACGGTTGCCAATTTGGGCGGTATTGCTGAAGTGCTGCATAATAATGCCAATCGTCCCCGACTTGGCAACGCTGTCTATGGTTTGTTCGGGCGTGATTTCGTTACCAAAGACAATGTGCGTACGATGATCGTCGTTGTAACCCACCGTCAATGGGCGAATCTAATCGGTGCGCTTGGTTTGAAGGCGCAAGTGGAAGCGATAGAGACAGAGCGCGGAGTTAGCTTCGCCAAAGACGATGGGCTTCGCTTTCAGCACCGCGACGCGCTTTATCCATTGTTTGAAAGGGCAATTGGTTCGCTCGATCACGCGGTGATGGCTGCAACGCTTGATGAGGCCGGAACTGTTCATTCGGCCTATCGAACCATGTTGGATGCCGCGCATGACCCACGCTTGGTCGGCAATAACCCTATGTTTAGCGACTTTGACGCAAACCCGTCGGGCTTCAATTATCCTGCTGCTGGTGCCTTTGGCAGTATTCCCCAATTGCAGCGTGGTGACGCAAAGGCAGCCCCGCGCAATGGGGCGCATAGCGAGGAAATATTGAGCAATTCGCTCGGCCTGTCCTCGGGCGAAATCGCCCGTCTCATCGACTCTGGAATTTTAGGAATTGCCAAATGAATAAGCTTCGCCGTGCCGCTATCGTCTCCCCCATCCGCACGCCCGTCGGCAAATTTGGCGGTGCTTTATCCTCACTCAACGCAGGTGACTTGGGCGGTATCATCCTCAAGGCACTAATCGAACGGACAAAGATTGATCCGACCCGCGTGGACGACGTGGTATTTGCCCAAGGCTATGGCAATGGAGAAGCACCCTGCATTGGACATTGGGCGTGGCTTGCGGCGGGCCTTCCGATTGAGGTGCCTGGCTATCAAGTCGACCGTCGTTGCGGATCTGGCCTGCAAGCAATTGTGAATGCTGCCATGATGGTTCAAACGGGCGTTAGCGATGTAGTGGTTGCGGGTGGGTGCGAAAGCATGTCCAACGTGGAGCATTACACGACCGATATCCGCAAAGGCGTTCGGGCAGGCAATCTGACTTTGCATGATCGGTTAACCCGCGGACGCGTGATGAGCCAGCCGGTGGAACGCTTTGGTGTGATTACCGGTATGATTGAAACAGCCGAAAATCTGGCCAAGGACCATGACATTAGCCGCGAAGCGTGCGACGCGTATGCGGCCCGATCGCACCAGCGCGCGGCGGCCGCATGGGCAAACGGTCTGTTTAACGATGAGTTGGTTCCCGTGAGCATCGCGCAAAAGAAAGGCGATCCAATCGTTTTTGATCATGACGAAGGCTATCGCGCCGATGCGACGCTTGAGACGATGGCTGCGTTGCGCCCGCTCGAAGGCGGCGTGGTAACTGCGGGCAATGCTAGCCAACAAAATGACGCCGGTGCAGCCTGCCTTGTTGTTGCAGAAGATAAGCTTGAAGAGCTTGGGTTGGAACCCATAGCCTATTTCCACAGCTGGGCCGCAGCGGGCTGCGAGCCATCACGCATGGGCTTTGGTCCTGTTCCAGCGACAGAGCGTCTGTTCGCGCGCAATGGCCTTTCTTGGAGCGACATCGGTCTTGTTGAGCTGAACGAGGCGTTTGCTCCACAAGTGTTGGCCTGTCTCAAGGGCTGGGGCTGGTCGGATGATGACAGTCGTCATGACATGCTTAACGTCAATGGTTCCGGTATTTCGTTGGGTCACCCCATTGGTGCAACCGGTGGTCGGATATTGGCGAACTTGACCCGCGAAATGCATCGCCGGGACGTCCGCTTCGGGCTTGAAACAATGTGCATTGGCGGTGGTCAAGGTATTGCGGCGGTGTTTGAGCGCGCATGAGTTTTGCGGCCGCTCTCGAAGCTGCTGAGGGCTACCGCGATGTGGCGAAGGAGGTGCTTTGCGACCGCGTAAATGAGCGGTCCATGGACGCCGACCAACGTGCGGCCCACGGCTTTTCGTGGATTGCTACAAGCGTGGCTGCGCTTGAAGCCGTGGCTTATTGGCTTCGCCTGCATGAAGGTGGAACCGAACTTGATCAAAAGATTGCGACGCTGATTTTTGCCGAAACGCTTGGCCAATTGACCGGCGGATTGCCGATGGGACAGAATGAAATATTCCGTCCGGTTGATCTTGGCGTTTCGCAACAGGCTGCGTTGCTGGCCGCACGTTGCGAAGATATATTGTGTGCAGATAATTCTGGGATGCGTGCCGATGTTGCGCACGCGATGGCGTCAGGTGCGATGCCGAGCGAAAGCCTTCACGACGCGGAGCTTGATGCAATTCGCGATCAATATCGCCGGTTTACGAACAGCGAGATTTTGCCGCACGCGCACCGCTGGCATTTGGCCAATGATTTGATCCCCGATGACACGATTTCGGCGATGGCTGCGCTTGGCACTTTCGGCGTCTGTATTCCTACCGAATATGGCGGGCTTGGTTTGTCCAAGCTGGTCATGTGCGTGATAACCGAAGAGCTATCGCGTGGCTGGATTGGCGCGGGCTCACTAAGCACGCGGTCTGAAATCGCGGGTGAATTGATTTCCATGGGCGGCACAGAAGCGCAAAAGGCGCACTGGCTGCCGAAAATCGCGATTGGAGAAATTTTACCGACAGCCGTGTTTACGGAGCCCGACACAGGGTCTGACCTCGGCGCGTTACAAACCCGCGCGCAATTGACCGCTGATGGATGGAAGATCAATGGCGCCAAAACATGGATCACCCATGCAAGCCGCTCTGATCTGATGACTATGCTCGTGCGCACGGCTCCCGATGTGCATGGCTATGCGGGGCTGTCGATGCTGCTCGTCCCCAAACCGCGCGGAACAGTTGGCGACCCGTTTCCGGCGACGGGGATGACCGGCAGCGAGATCGAAGTGCTGGGCTATCGCGGCATGCGCGAATATGCGTTGCAATTCGATGGCATGGTTGCCCCTGCCGATGCTTTGTTGGGCGGTGAAGAAGGACAGGGCTTTAAGCAACTGATGCGCACATTTGAAGGCGCACGTATCCAGACCGCAGCACGCGCCGTGGGTGTTGCCAAACGCGCATTAGAGCTGGGTCTGGATTATGCCGTTAACCGCAAGCAGTTTGGCAAGGCCATCATCGGGTTCCCGCGCGTGGCCGACAAAATTTCCATGAGCGCGGCTGATTTCGTGATGACCCGTGAGCTGACATACGCCGCCGCACGAGGCAGGGATTCTGGCAAACGCTGCGACATTGAGGCGGGCATGGCGAAGCTGTTGGCCGCCCGCGCGGCGTGGAGCAATGCTGATGCTGCGTTACAAATTCATGGCGGCAATGGCTATGCGTTGGAATATGAAATCAGCCGCGTCCTGTGTGATGCGCGGATCCTGAATATCTTTGAAGGCGCAGCCGAAATTCAGGCGCAGGTAATCGCCAAGGGTTTGACCAGGGGTAGCAATTAATGGGTGTTTGGGACGCTTGGATCGGACGCGAGGACGTACGGACAGACCGCATTGACAGTGGTCTTGCAGCACGCTGGCTTGCCACCCTTGATCGTGATGCGTCGAGTGATGGCAATGTGCCGCAGGGGCTCCATTGGTGTTTATGCGTGCCAGACGCGGCGACGGCGCAACTGGGACCAGACGGCCACCCCGCGCGTGATGACAGCCAAGCTAGCTTTCTTCCACCTGTACCACTGCCGCGCCGAATGTGGGCATCCAGCAAAGTGGATTTTCTCGCACCCTTGCGTGTCGGTGAAGAAGTTACCCGTACTTCGCGCATTCAATCCATCACCGAGAAATCAGGCGGTTCCGGCCAACTGGTATTTGTCGATGTGGCGCATGAAACTTTTGGCGAGGCAGGCATTGCAGTGCGCGAGGTGCAGAGCATTGTCTATCGTGAAGCCGCTGCGCCTGACGCGCCTTTCTCCCCGCCCAAAGCGGGGCTAGGGAGCGTCGATTTAGAAGGTTGGAGCAGCCATCGCATGCTACTACCAAGCGAGCCGCTGTTATTCCGCTTCTCTGCGCTAACGTTCAACAGCCACCGGATTCATTATGATTTGCCCTATGCGCAAAATGAGGAGCGCTATCGTGGCCTTGTCGTCCATGGCCCGTTGACCGCGACGTTATTGTTGGATTTGGCGCGGCGGGAATTTGGCGATAATGCGCTGGCACAATTTACCTACCGAGGCCTTTCGCCTGCCATTTGCGGTGAGGCTTTGCACCTCGTGATGCGCAGCTCAGGTAATGAAATCGAAATGGCGGCTTTTGCTGCCGATGGACGGCAAGTGACTGCCGCAACAGCCCAAAGGAAATGATATGATCACTGAAAGCGAAGACATTAGCGAAATCCGCCGTGCGGTGCAGGCGTTATGCGCTGAATTTCCCGGTGCATATTGGCGGGAAAAAGATAGCGAACGCGCATATCCTGCCGAATTTGTGGATGCGCTGACCAAAGCAGGGTTTCTCGCCGCTCTGATCCCGGAAGCTTATGGTGGTTCAGGATTAAAGCTTGATGCCGCAGCGGTGATCATGGAAGAAATTCAGGCAGCAGGCTGCAACGGCGCTTCTGCACATGCACAGATGTACATCATGAACACGTTGTTGAAATATGGCAGCGAAGAACAGAAGCAGGAATATCTGCCGAGGATCGCAACAGGGGAGCTGCGCCTGCAGGCCTTTGGTGTTTCTGAACCGACCAGCGGCACCGACACGCTTTCTTTGCGCACGGTTGCGGTTCGGGATGGCGACGAATACATCATCAATGGCCAGAAGATATGGACCAGTCGTGCGGAATATTCCGACCTGATGATGTTGCTGGCACGTACAACCCCGCGTGAAGAAGTGGCAAGTAAGACCGAAGGGCTCTCCATCTTCTTGGTCGATATGCGCAAAGTGGTTGGGAACGGCATGACGATCAAGCCGATCCGCACGATGATGAACCACTCAACGACCGAAGTCTTCTTTGACGATATGCGGATCCCTGCTTCAGCCTTGGTTGGCGAAGAAGGTAAAGGTTTTCGCTACATCCTGTCGGGCATGAATGCCGAGCGTATCCTCATTGCGGCCGAATGCATTGGTGATGCCAAATGGTTCATTAAAAAGGCCAGCGATTATGCGAGCGAACGCAATGTTTTTGGTCGCGCCATTGGCCAGAACCAAGGTGTGCAGTTTCCGATCGCACGCTGCTACGCACAAATGTGCGCAGCAGAACTGATGGTGCATCATGCCGCACAGGTACTGCACGCGTTATTGAACCCGGGCGCAGAGGCAAATATGGCCAAGCTTCTTGCGTCAGAAGCCAGCTGGGCCGCCGCGGACATGTGTGTGCAAACGCATGGCGGCTTTGGCTTTGCGGAAGAATATGACGTCGAACGTAAATTCCGCGAAGCACGTCTTTACACCGTTGCCCCGATCAGCACCAACCTGATCCTAAGCTATCTTGCCGAGCATGTTCTCGGCCTTCCCCGCAGCTATTAACTGAAAGGATGCCCCATTGAATTTCGAACTCGCTGAAGAGCATCAGATGCTCAAAGACCTTGTCCGCAAATTTGTGGACGCCCAGCTTATGCCGCTGGAAAGCGATGTGCTGGCGCGTGAGACAGCGGGTAAAGGCAGTTATCTGACAACGCAAGAACAGGCGCGTGTCGATCTTGTATCGAAGGATATGGGGCTTTGGGGACTGGATGCGCCTGAGGAAGTGGGCGGCATGAACCTGCCGATGGTTGCCATGGTTGGTGTTGGCGAAGAACTTGGACGGACCGTCACCCCATACACAATCCCGCCAGATTCGCCCAATTTGCGCATGATGATGGCTGCGGCGGATGAAAAGCAGCGCGAACATTATCTGGCGCCTTATGTGCGCGGCGAGACGATTTCCGCTATTGGTATATCGGAACCGGGCGCTGGGGCTGACCCGCAACTGATGAAAACCACCGCCGTTCAGGATGGCGACGACTGGATTATCAACGGCCGCAAAATCTGGATTACAAAGGCGGACGAAGCCGATTTCACCATATTGATGGCTGTGACGGACAAAAATGCCGAAGGCCGAAATGGCATGTCGGCATTTCTGGTCGACCGTGAAACACCGGGCTTTAACGTATTGCGCAAAATTCCGATGATCGACGGCACCGCGACCTATGAAATTGCGCTCGATGATTGCCGCGTTCCGGGCTGGAAATTGCTTGGCAAACGCGGACAGGGGTTTTTGCCTATGCAAGTCCGGTTGGGCACAAGGCGGATAGAAATGGCGTCTTGGTCGATTGGCATGGCGCAGCGGGCCCTTGATATGATGATCGCATACGCGCCGCAACGCGTGACATTTGGCAAACCTTTATCGTCACGCCAAACGGTGCAGAATTGGGTTTCAGATGCCGCTACGGGGATTCACGCCATGCGGTTGATGACATATGACTGCGCGTGGAAAATGGATGAGGGGCATGACACCCGCCAAGAAATTTCGATGATCAAATCCTATTGCACCGAAACTGCCTATGACATTGTCGACCATGCGATGCAGATGTTTGGCGGGATGGGCATGACGCGCGAAATGCCGCTGTATCTGCTTTCCAACAAGTTGCGGACGATGCGCATTTATGATGGGCCAAGCGAGATTCACAATTGGGTGGTCGCACGGGACTTGCTAGGAACGCGCGACTGAATTAGCCGACAAAAGGACGAACGCCGGAGGAGGGCGCTTAATTATGACTTATGAGACAATCACTTTGGATGTTTCCGACCGGATCGCCACCATCACCCTCAACCTTCCCGAGCGCATGAACGCGTGTTCGCTCGAAATGGCCGGGGAAATAAATGACGCCCTTGCAAGTGGCCTTGGCGATGCGCGCTGCCTTATCATTACTGGTGCAGGACGCGGATTTTGTTCAGGTGCAGACTTGTCCGCTCGCGGAGAACGCTCGATTTCAGGAGGGGAGGGCAGCTACATCGCACTGACCCGTCACTATAACCCGCTGATGATGAACCTCGCGCGTCTGAATATGCCCATCGTCACCGCCATCAATGGCGCAGCTGCCGGCGTTGGCTGCTCAATCGGTCTGTGCGGCGATTTTGTTATCGCGGGTAAATCAGGCTATTTCCTTCAGGCGTTTGTGAATATCGGCCTCGTCCCCGACGGCGGTGCATCGTGGATGCTACCACGCTTGGTTGGCAAAGCGCGCGCAACTGAAATGATGTTGCTCGGTGAGAAAATCAGCAGTGAAAAAGCTGCTGATTGGGGCATGATCTACAAATGTGTCGAGGATGAAGCCTTGCAAGCAGAAGCACGCGCACTGGCTACCCGGCTCGCCAACGGCCCCACGGTGGCCTATGCTGTGATGCGCAAAAATATCCTGACCGCGTTGGAAAACTCGTACGCAGAACAATTGCTCGCGGAAGCTGAAGGGCAAAGGATTGCAGGAAGCACGGCCGATGCAAAGGAAGGCGGTCTCGCCTTCATGGAAAAACGTAAACCAGGTTTTAGGGGGCAATGAAACTTCGCGGCATCCTGATCTGAAGGCGCCGGTGATCGCAATCGATGCCTTCAGTTTGTGCCTGGATTTCTATTCGGGCGGCAGGTTATGTCGCCCGGCGCAAGGCGTCCGTTAGTCACGAATAGCCGCAATGCGCGTTTTGTCGGTTAGCGCCAAATGCTTCTATATTGCCTGACAGATTCTAGCACGTCCCGAAAGAGCGCGTGATTTATCCGGAGGAGAAATTGGCGGACAGGGTGGGATTCGAACCCACGGTGAGCTTCCACCCACGACGGTTTTCAAGACCGTTGCCTTAAACCACTCGGCCACCTGTCCACTTACGATGCGTCCCCTAGCCAGTGCGGTTTGGGATGGCAAGCTTAGATGATGTGCGCTTTTGTCATTGCGCACGATGAAATGGTTGTCTGTCGGGACCAAAACAATTCACAGCTCGGATGGGTTGTGGCACTATGTGACAATCCAACATAAGGGGGGGGCAAGTGCGCTTTTACCGTAAAATTATGATGACGATGGCGATGTGTGCGAGTGCTTCGCTTGTGGGCACGGCGTGTGTGGCACAGGATGGTGATGCTGGCTCGGCACCGGGGACAGAAGCGCAGGGACCTTCTTTCCAGTCCTATTTATCACAAGTGCGGCAACGCGCTCTGCGAGAGGGTGTGACACAAGCAACTCTCGACCGCGTGTTACCGTCGATTATATATAATGACCGCGTGGTCCGGCTTGACCGGCAGCAACCAGAAGGGGCGTCCAGCGCGCCTGTGCCCAATTTTGCGCCCTATAGGGCGCGCCATGTTGATGCATCGCGGATCAGCCGGGGCCGCGCCAAATATGCAGAGCTTCGTCCCTTGCTTAAGCGCATCGAGGATGAGACGGGCGTACCTGAACAGATCATGATCGCCATTTACGGGCACGAAACCAATTACGGATCGGTCATGGGCAATTTCAACGCCCCTGAAGCCTTAGCGTCTTTGGCGTATGAAGGACGCCGCCGCGCCTTGTTTGAAGGTGAGTTGATCGCCGCGCTTAAGATGATCGACAAAGGCGTTCCACAATATGCGATCACCGGAAGCTGGGCAGGGGCACTTGGTAAACCGCAATTTTTGCCATCGGTTTATTTGCGGCTTGCCCGTGATGGCGATGGTGACGGCTATGCAGACATTTGGCGCAGCGAAGTGGACGCTATGACCTCCATCGCTAATTATTTCGTCAATGCAGGGTGGCGACGTGGCGAGGATTGGGGATTTGCCGTCAATGTGCCTGAGGTTTTTAATCGGGGCATCATGCGATCGCGGATGACATCGCCAAGATGTTCACGCGTCTTTGCGCGGCACAGCCAATGGCGGACAATCGCCGAATGGCGGCATTTGGGGATAACGCCGCAGCGGGGCTTTTGGCCAAATGACAATATGATGGCGACCTTGATTGAGCCTGATGGCGCTGGGAATACGGCCTATCTCCTCGGCGGAAATTACCGCGTGATACTCGATTATAACTGTTCGAATTTCTACGCGCTTTCGGTCGGATTGTTAGCGGATGAAGTGCGCAATTAGGTTTTGGAATGGGGACTGCGGGCCGCTATACGCGGCCATTGAATTCGCCTATCGGATGGCGACAGCAAATGGCCCTGCCAATTGCGTTATGTGACGACGGAACAGATATTTTATGCCTGATACTGCGATTATCCAACCAATATGGGTGCGCCTGTGACCGTACGGGGCCGTTTTATATCCATTGAAGGCGGCGAGGGGGTTGGCAAGTCGACTCAGATTGCGGCTCTTGCTGCGTTCATCACACAACATGGATTTGAAGTAATTTTGACCCGCGAACCCGGTGGCACCGAAGGCGCCGAAGCCATAAGGCAGTTGGTCCTTGGCGGAAGCGCGGAGCGGTGGATGCCGCGTGCCGAGGCATTGCTTTTCGCGGCCGCTCGTAGCGACCATGTCGAGCGGCTCATTGAGCCAGCCTTGGCCAGCGGAAAGTGGATCATTTCAGACCGCTTTATCGACAGTAGTCGCGCCTATCAGGGTGGAGGTTCCGGCCTTTCCGATACCGATATTATGACGCTGCATCAGATCGGCAGCCAGGGCATGTTGCCTGATCGGACCTTAGTGCTGCGGTTGGACACCAAAGAGGCCGCAAGCCGCGCGGCGGCACGTGACCAGAACCAGCCAGATCGCATTCAGGGCCGAACAGAGCTTTTCCATTCGGATGTCGATTTGGCCTTTGTAAGCTTTGCCGAACGTGAACCGCGCGTGCGCCTTGTCGATGCGTCGGGTAAGGCGGATGCGGTAACGGCGCGGTTACTGACTGAAATTAGCGATCTGTTGGAACCTGCATGAACGATTATGTCGGACATGATAAGGCGTGGCGGCAGTTCGCGACCGCCTGCGATAGCGGCAAGATCCACCATGGTTGGATTTTGGCGGGACCACGAGGCATAGGCAAGTCTGCCTTTGCATTGCGGGCTGCTGCCAAGTTGGTTGACCCCGAAAATGCCTATGAAAGCATGATTGCGCGCGGGTCACATCCGGACATTTTGTCTGTAAAGCGTCTGCCGAAGGAAGCGTTGAAGGAGGACGAGGACATTGATGATGTTACCGAATTCAAACGTAGCATTACCGTCGATCAAATTCGCGGGCTCCAGCAATCACTTACTACCCGCCCCGGTTTAAGTAACCGGCGCGCGATCATCATCGACGCCGCGGACGACTTGGAGCGCGGCGGGGCCAACGCCTTGCTCAAGTCTCTCGAAGAACCGCCCGTTGGCACCTTTTTCTTCCTCATCAGTCATGCCAGCGACAGATTGCTGCCCACCATTCGTTCGCGCTGCCAGATACTGCGGTTTGAGGCTTTGGATGACGCCGACATGGCCCATATATTGCAGCGCGCAGCGCCAGAGGTTGGTGCGGATGAACTTCAAGCACTGATCCGCTTAGGCAATGGGGCACCGGGGCAAGCGCTTGATTTTCTTGGCCTTGACCTCAAGGAGATTGAGGACGCTATGAGGGCGATAGTGCGTACAGGCGACCGCGATAATGCGCTGCGCAGCAGCTTAGCGGACACATTAGCATTAAAGGCTGCGCAACTGCGTTATGAGGCTTTCTTGCGCCGCGCGCCGTCCTTGATTGCAGAATATACGCGGAAGTTGGATGCCGCGCAGGCAAGCAACGGTGTAGCCGCTTGGGAAGCTGCCAGCGGACTTGCCGCGCGGGCCATCGCCTTAAGTTTAGATAAACAAAGCGTCGTCTTCCAAATGGGAAGCTTGCTGGCGTCAGTTCAAGCGCATACAGCACGCCCATAATCAAAATTAAGAGTATCCATGTCCGAACCTTTCTACATCACCACCGCAATCGCTTATCCCAATGGAAAGCCGCATATCGGCCACGCATATGAGGCGATCGCCACCGACGCGATTGCCCGTTTTCAGCGGCTAAATGGCCGCGAGGTCTGTTTCGTTACCGGTACGGATGAGCATGGCCTAAAAATGGACCAGACGGCACGTGGGCTCGGCAGAGAAACGCGCGATCTTGCAGATGAAATGTCATTTTATTTCAAAGAAATGTGCAATATACTTAATATTTCTGCTGACCATTTCTGCCGAACAACAGCGGATAATCATCACAAAGCGAGCCAGGCGATTTGGAAACGGCTTGAAGCGAACGGCGATCTCTATCTGGACCGATATGAGGGTTGGTACTCTGTCCGCGATGAAGCATATTATGATGAAGCCGAGCTCACCGAAGGGGAAGGGGAACAAAAGCTTTCGCCCCAAGGCACACCAGTTGAATGGACCGTTGAAGAAAGCTGGTTTTTCAGGCTGTCCAAATATGAAAAGCCTTTGCTGGATTATTACGCCGCCAACCCGGAATTTATCCGCCCCGACAGCCGCAAAAATGAAACCGTCAAATTTGTAGAAGGTGGGCTGAAGGACCTGTCTGTCTCGCGCACCAGCTTTGACTGGGGCGTCAAGGTTCCCGGCAGCGAGAACCATGTCATGTATGTCTGGCTCGATGCGCTGACCACCTATATTTCCGCCATTGGCTTTCCAGATGATACCGAAGAATGGCGCAAATTTTGGCCAGCAAGTGTTCATATCATCGGAAAAGACATTGTCCGGTTCCATACCGTATATTGGCCCGCATTCCTGATGTCGGCAGGCTTGCCCTTGCCAAAAATGGTGTTCGGCCATGGTTTTCTGCTGTCCCGCGGGGAGAAGATGTCGAAATCTTTGGGCAATGTTGTCGACCCGATAGAGCTGGCTGAATTGTTTGGTGTAGATGCCTTGCGCTATTTCCTTTTGCGCGAAGTCAGCTTTGGGCAAGATGGCAGCTATAGCCCAGAGGCCATTGTCACGCGCGTGAATGCTGATTTGGCGAACAGCTTTGGCAATCTTGCCCAGCGGACATTGTCGCTGATTTTCAAAAACTGCGAAGGCTATCTTCCCGCGGTTCACGGCCATAACGCCGATGACGAAGCCTTGCTGGAGTTGGTTGGCAATGCCGTTTCGACCCATATTCCGGCCCATTTTGAAGACCTCGCTATGTCGCAAGCTTTAGAAGTTTGGATGCAGGCCGTGTTTGCATGTAATGCTTATGTCGACGTGCAGGCACCATGGGCGCTGAAGAAAACCGATCCCGAGCGGATGGAAACGGTGTTGGCGACGTTGTTCATTTGCATCGCACAGTTGGCCATAGCCGTGCAGCCATTCATTCCCGGATCGGCGGCCAAGTTGCTTGATCAAATGGGTGTGCCCGATGATGTTCGGAGCTATGCGCGTGCTGGATCGCATTGGTATTCGCCGTTGGCTGAAGGTGGTTTCCAGATTGATCAGCCTGTAGGTCTGTTCCCGCGGCTAGAATTGCCAGCGGAGGAGGGGGCCGCCGCCTGATGTTTGTCGATTCCCACTGCCATCTCAATTACAAAGGCTTGGTTGAACAACAGGCCGAAATACTTGCGCGCGCACGGGACAGTGGCGTGTCGGCGATGCTCAACATTTCGACGCGTGAACGCGAGTGGGATGATGTCATTGGCCTTGCCGAACTAGAAAAGGATGTTTGGGCATCGGTCGGTATTCACCCGCATGAAGCCGACCAGCATGTCGGCATGGATTGCGCAAAGCTTGTTGCAAAGTCCGCCCATCCGCGTGTTGTCGCCATAGGCGAGACGGGCCTCGATTATTATTACGACAAAAGTGACCGAGCACAACAAAGCACCGGCTTTCGCGAACATATCAAGGCGTCGCGGCAAACGGGCTTACCGATCATCATTCACACGCGCGATGCGGAAGCTGACACAGCCGCTGTACTGACCGAAGAAATGCGGGAAGGGGTGTTCACCGGGGTTATTCATTGTTTTACTGCCAGTGCCGAATTTGCACGCATTGCTTTGGATTTGGGCCTGTATATTTCGCTGTCCGGCATTGTGACGTTTAAGAATGCGAAAGACCTTCAGGACGTGGCGAAATGGTTGCCTGCGGATCGTTTGTTGGTCGAAACCGATGCCCCGTTTTTGGCACCTATCCCGCATCGTGGCAAAACTGGAGAGCCGGCCTTTGTTGCTGATACAGCGCGCTTTGTGGCACAATTACGCGACGTAGCGCCCGAAACGCTAGCACTGCAGACTTCAGACAATTTCTATGACCTGTTTACGAAAGCACGTCGATGAACATCATGGAAGACGGCCCATCGCTGATTTGGGGCGTTATCTGCATATTGCTGCTTGTCAGTTCGCTGGCGGCGCGGCGCTTATCCTTAGGCGAAGTTGCAAAGGCCGCGTTCGCCTGGATCGCCATCTTTGCTGCCTTGTTCGCCATTTTCAGCTTCCGGTTTGAATTTATCGGCATTTGGGAGCGCGTGAAAGCTGACATATCGGGGACCGCCGGACAAAGCATTAGTGGGGATGCGATTGAACTGCGCCGACAGGACGATGGCCATTATTGGCTCTTAGTCGACATAAACGGCAAGCCTGTCCGCTTCATGGTCGACAGCGGCGCAACGATAACCGCGATTAATGCCACGACAGCAAAAGACGTCGGCGTTGAAGCCGATGGTTATCCCATCATCCTGAGCACCGCAAACGGTCGTGTAGCTGCTAAGCGAGCTAATGTGCGGTTGTTAGCTGTAGGCCCGCACGCAATTGAAAACCATTCCGTGGTGGTTTCGGAGAGTTTCGGTGAGGTAAACTTATTGGGTATGAATTTCCTCAACAGCATGCAAAGTTGGCGCGTAGAGGGGAATATCATGGTGCTTCGACCATGATTACAAACGTCGCGATTGTTGAGCACGCAAAACGGATATCTAATATTATTTAACATAATACATATTATCGAACTGATTGAGATGGCAAACTAATGCGCGCAGATATTACCCCTCTAACAGACATTATGGCGCGCCTGCGTGATCGTGACACTGGCTGTCCATGGGATATAGCGCAAAACTTTGCGACAATTGCTCCTTACACCATTGAAGAAGCCTATGAGGTTGCCGACGCAATCGAGCGCAATGATCTGGACGCGCTAAAAGACGAGCTCGGTGATCTACTGCTTCAAGTTGCATTTCACAGCCAAATGGCATCTGAGCAAGGTGCTTTCGATATTCAGGACGTCGTGAATGGCATTTGCGACAAAATGGTGCGCCGCCATCCACATGTGTTTGGCGATACAAACGCCGCAAGCCATGAAGTGCCAGACAATTGGGAAAGCATAAAGGCCGCCGAACGTGGCGGATATGAAGACAATAGCGCGCTAGCTGGCGTGGCTCTCGCCCTTCCCGCTTTGTTACGCGCCCAAAAAATTCAGAGGCGGGCCGCACGCACCGGCTTTGATTGGCCAGATAAATCCGGAGCCCGAGATAAAATTATTGAAGAATTAGAAGAAGTTAGTGACGCAAATACAGCAGAACATGTGGCAGAAGAAATCGGCGATTTGCTATTCGCCGTGGTAAACTTCGCACGATTTCATAAAGTGGACGCCGAGTTAGCATTGAAGCAAGCGAGCGCAAAATTCGAACGACGGTTTCGCGACATGGAAGTGTCTGCCGGCGACGCTTTTGTGGGTTTGTCACTCGATGAGAAAGAAGAACTTTGGCAACAAGCCAAAGCAAAAGAGCAACATTAAGTCGCAGGTTTAACCGCGGGGCTGTTCAAATTGCTTTTCGAACTGGCCCCATAATTGACGGCTTAATGACACATCAACCGAGACAATGTCGCCGTCAACATACTGCCCACTCACCACGCCGCGCGCATGCAACCAAGCTAAAGCTGCGCCGTTATCATTGCGCAATTTGACGGTGCGCAGATCATTTCCCTTGGCAATCAGCGCCGTGAGCTCGGTTTTGAAGACATCAATGCCCTCACCTGTCACGGCGGATATCATCAAGTGATTATCGTCACGCGCAGCCATATCCGATAGCTCCGCCCTCCAATGATCGTTTAAAAGATCCAGCTTGTTCCAAAGTTCAACCATCCGTGGCTGATTCCCCGCCTGCTCATTGTCCAGCACACCCAAATCTCGCAAAATCTGCAAAACATCGTCACGCTGCGCATCGGTCTCGGGATGTGAAATGTCGCGTACATGGACGATAATGTCAGCCGATATCACTTCCTCCAATGTCGCGCGAAACGCAGCGATCAATTGCGTTGGTAGATCAGAGACAAAACCAACCGTGTCGGACAATATCACCTTTTCCAACCCCGGTAACGTGATTTGCCGCATCGTTGGGTCTAATGTCGCAAACAACATATCTTCGGCAAGTACTGTCGCACGCGTCAACCGATTGAACAAAGTCGATTTACCCGCGTTCGTATAGCCCACCAAAGCGATTACCGGCCAAGGGGCGCGTTTGCGCCGCGCACGATGCAACGATCGGGTCCTTTTCACCTCTTCCAATTCGCGCCGCAATCGTGCCATACGGTCGCGGATCATACGCCGGTCGGCCTCAATCTGCGTTTCACCTGGACCGCCCAGAAAGCCGAAACCACCACGCTGCCGCTCCAGGTGAGTCCAACTCCGCACTAAGCGTCCCGCTTGATAGTCAAGATGCGCTAACTCAACCTGCAGCCGCCCTTCGGCCGTAGCAGCGCGTTCGCCAAAAATTTCAAGAATAAGCCCCGTCCGGTCAATCGTCTTCAGTCCGGTGCGTTCTTCAAGATTACGTTGTTGAATAGCAGTCAGCGAAGCATCCACGATGAGAAGGTCAGCCTCAAGTTCCCGACCCATTTCGGCTATGTCTTCCACCTGGCCACCGCCGAGCAATGTCACCGCGCGCGGTGAACGCACCCGATAATGCTTTTTGCGGACGACATTCAGGCCAATGGCGACTGCAAGCCCTTCAGCTTCGGCAAGGCGTGCCTCTGGGCCAACCGAGGCCCGACCAGGCAGCTCTGGATAGATGACCAAGGCACGCGCGCCGCGCGCGAACTCGTCCGTTTCGCTGCGTTCAAAACCGCTCAAATATCGCTCTCGTCGACGCCCTGATTATAATCAGCAAGGTTCACGGGATGCGCTGGCTGGATCGTAGATATGGCATG
>JAIOYN010000027.1 GCA_021741065.1 Sphingomonadaceae bacterium
AACGGCTGAAATCGCAGTGATGGGCGCTAAAGGCGCGGTGGAAATCATCTTCCGCGGGCTGTCGGCCGAAGTGCAAGCGGTCAAGACCGCAGAATATGAAGACCGGTTCGCCAACCCGTTCGTGGCGGCGAGCAAGGGCTTTATCGACGAGGTAATCTACCCGCACTCGACGCGACGTCGGATTGCCTTGGGCCTACGGAAATTGCGGAACAAGGCGTTGGAAAACCCTTGGAAGAAGCATGATAATATTCCGTTGTGAGGATCTAATATGAAACTCGGCCGTCTCAACCATATCGGCGTTGCAACGCCTTCCATCGCGGACAGCATCGCATTTTACCGTGACGTGATGGGCGCGACGAAAATCCATGAACCGTTTGACCTGCCGGATCAGGGGGTGAAGGTTTGCTTTGTTGATACGCCGGGCGCGGATGGCGAAATGAACGGGACGCAGATTGAATTAATTGAGCCGTTACCCGGTAACGCCTCAATCGCTGCATTTCTGGAGAAAAATCCGGCGGGCGGGCAGCATCATGTCTGTTACGAAGTGCCCGATATCCATGCTGCCAAGGCTGAATTCTTGCGACAAGGCAAACGCGTGCTTGGTGAGCCACGGATTGGCGCGCACGGCACATTGATATTCTTTGTGCATCCCAAGGATATGCAGGGTGTTTTGACCGAAATTATGGAGGTGGGTGTTACGGCGCACTGACCGCGCATTAACCTCAATCGTCATGCTGAACTTGCTTCAGCATCCATCATGCCACTCTGACCGAAGAAGTGAGTGGCAAAATGGACCCTGAAACAAGTTCAGGGTGACCGATTAACGAATGGAAGTTTTATGACGAATATCGACCAGTGGAAAAAAGCGGCGGAAAAAGAGGTTAAGGGCAAGGACCTGACCTGGAATACGCCAGAAGGCATCGCTGTAAAGCCGCTCTATACCGCAGAAGATGCTGGCGATCCTGGTCTTCCGGGCTTTGCGCCTTTCACGCGTGGTGTGCGTGCATCCATGTATGCGGGCCGCCCTTGGACGATCCGCCAATATGCAGGGTTCTCAACCGCTGAGGAATCCAACGCATTTTACCGTCGCAATTTGGCCGCTGGACAAAAGGGCCTATCGGTAGCCTTCGATCTTGCCACGCATCGGGGCTATGACAGCGACCATCCCCGCGTTGTCGGCGATGTCGGCAAGGCTGGCGTTGCGATTGATAGCGTCGAGGATATGAAAATATTGTTCGACGGCATTCCGCTCGATCAAATGTCGGTATCGATGACCATGAACGGTGCGGTCATCCCCATCCTTGCGTTTTTCATTGTGGCTGGCGAGGAACAAGGCGTCGACCAAGCGCAACTCGATGGCACGATCCAAAACGATATTCTCAAAGAATTCATGGTTCGCAACACCTATATTTATCCGCCAGAACCATCGATGCGGATCGTGTCGGACATTATCGCTTATACCAGCACCAATATGCCCAAGTTTAACAGCATCTCCATTTCCGGCTATCATATGCATGAGGCGGGCGCGACTGCGGTGCAGGAGCTTGCCTTCACCATTGCCGATGGCAAGGAATATGTGCAGCGCGCTATCGCTTCGGGCTTGGACATTGACGCCTTTGCAGGGCGCTTGTCGTTCTTCTTTGGTATCGGCATGAACTTTTTCATGGAAGTGTCAAAGCTGCGGGCGGCGCGGACCTTGTGGCACCGCGTCATGGATGAACTTGGCGCGAAAGACGAACGCTCCAAAATGTTGCGCACGCATTGTCAGACATCGGGCGTGTCGTTGCAGGAGCAGGATCCTTATAACAACGTTATCCGTACGACGATTGAGGCGATGGCCGCGACCTTAGGTGGGACCCAGTCGTCGCACACCAATGCGCTTGATGAGGCGATTGCGCTACCAACCGATTTTTCCGCCCGCATTGCCCGCAACACGCAAATCGTGTTGGCCGAAGAAAGCGGCATCACCAAAGTCGTCGATCCTTTGGGTGGCTCTTATTATGTCGAAGCGCTCACAGCTGAATTGGTCGATCAAGCCTGGAAAATCATTGGTGAGGTAGACGCGCTGGGCGGCATGACTAAGGCGGTGGCCTCTGGCATGCCAAAGCGCCTTATCGAAGAAGCAGCCGCCGCGCGGCAAGCGCGTGTGGACAAAGGCGAAGACGTCATCGTGGGCGTGAACAAATATAAACTCGCCACCGAAGACCTGCTCGACACGTTGGAAGTTGACAATGACTTCGTCCGTCAGGGCCAGATTGCCCGCCTTGCGGCCACTCGTGCCGCACGTGATGAGGCCGCGTGCCAGGCGGCGTTGACGGCTCTTACCGAAGGTGCAAAAGGCGGTGCAAACCTTTTAGCGCTCGCCGTCGAAGCGGCCCGCGCCCGCGCAACTTTGGGCGAAATTTCGGACGCCATGGAGGCCGTGTTTGGTCGCTACGCGACTACGCCAGTTCCCGTGCAAGGGATTTACGGAAGCGCGCATGAATTTGACAAGCGCTGGGCACAAGTCTTGGATGGCGTGGCTTCGGTGGAGCGCCGCTTGGGCCGCAAACCCAAGCTGTTGGTCGCAAAAATGGGTCAGGACGGGCATGATCGTGGTGCCAATGTCATCGCGTCGGCTTTCTCCGATATGGGCTTTGACGTTATCAGCGGGCCATTGTTCCAAACGCCTGAAGAAACGGTTGTTCTGGCATTGCAACATGACGTGGATGCCGTTGGCGCATCCAGCCTTGCCGCAGGACACAAAACGCTCATACCCGAATTGGTAAAAGGTTTGCGTGAAGCAGGGCGCGGGGACATCAAAGTCATCGCAGGCGGCGTTATTCCTCCCCAAGATTATGATTTTCTGCGTGAGGCAGGGGTGCAGGGCATTTACGGCCCAGGCAGTAATGTCGTTGAGTGTGCCGCAGATGTTTTGACGTTATTGGGGCACAATATGCCACCTTTGAACGATGCTACATAATGCTAAACACCACCGTCACCCTGAACTTGTTTCAGGGTCCATTTTGCCTCACAAACGAACGGCTTTGGCTTCACGATGGATGCTGAACCAAGTTCAGCATGACGAATATAGATGGGAGTGTTTAATTGACTGAAGTCCGCACTGACTGGACGCGCGCAGAAATCGCCACTTTGTTCGACCTGTCGTTCGACGAATTGGTATATCAAGCGCAGACCGTGCACCGTGCGCATCATGCAGCGGGGCAGATTCAATTGTGCACATTGCTTTCCATCAAAACCGGCGGTTGCCCAGAAGATTGCGGCTATTGCTCGCAATCCGTGAAGGCTGATAGCGGTGTTGAGGCGACCAAGTTGATGGACGTTCAAGCCGTGCTGCAAAAGGCGGCTGAGGCTGCAGATGCTGGCTCACGCCGCTTCTGTATGGGCGCAGCATGGCGCAACCCCAAGGATCGCGACATGCCTGCGATTGTGCAGATCGTTCAGGGCGTGCGCGCCATGGGCATGGAAACCTGCATGACCTTGGGCATGTTGACACCCAGTCAGGCAGACATGCTCGCCGACGCTGGCTTGGATTATTACAACCATAACATCGATACCTCACCAGAGCGGTATAATGAGATCATTACCACGCGGACGATGGATGACCGGCTCGACACGCTGGCCGAAGTCCGCCGTGCGGGCATCAACGTATGCAGCGGCGGCATAGTTGGGATGGGCGAGACGCGCGCCGACCGGGTGGGCTTCATCCACACGCTGGCGACTTTGCCACAGCATCCCGAAAGCGTACCGGTTAACGCTTTGGTCCCCGTGAAGGGCACGGTGCTGGGCGATATGCTGGCTGACACGCCGCTGGCAAAGATTGATGATATTGAATTCGTCCGAACAATTGCTGTGGCGCGCATCACTATGCCGATGAGCATGGTGCGGTTAAGCGCGGGGCGTGAGAGCATGTCGGAAGCGACGCAGGCGTTATGCTTTATGGCCGGCGCAAACAGCATTTTTACGGGCGACAAGTTGCTTACTGCGGCCAATGCAGGCGACGATAAGGACGCTGCGCTACTGGCAAAATTGGGCTTGCGCGCCATGGAGGCGGAAGAGCCGCTGCGCGCATGCAAGGCGCTGGAGGCGGCCGAGTGAGTTTCGTCCCGACAGCCGCTACCCGTCATGCTGAACTTGTTTCAGCATCCATTTTTCAGCAACAACTGTCGGTGCGCGTGGCACGATGGACCCTGAAACAAGTTCAGGGTGACGGTTTTGGGGGAGTTATATGTTCAAAAAAATCCTAATCGCCAACCGTGGCGAGATCGCTTGCCGGATCATCAAAACCGCACGCCGGATGGGGATCGCGACTGTCGCGGTTTACTCCGATGCTGATGCGCGTGCGCCATTTGTGCAGATGGCTGACGAGGCGGTGCATATTGGACCTTCGCCTGCTGCGCAGTCGTATTTGATCGCCGACAAGATCATCGCCGCGTGCAAGCAAACGGGCGCAGAGGCCGTACATCCGGGCTATGGTTTCCTGTCCGAACGCACCAGCTTTGCCGAGGCATTGGCCAAGGAAAACATTGCGTTCATAGGCCCGCCAGTGAACGCGATTGCCGCAATGGGCGACAAGATCGAGTCCAAGAAACTGGCGATGGCGGCAGGTGTCAATGTCGTTCCCGGCTTTGTCGGTGAAATTGACGACACCGAACACGCCGTGCGGATTTCGGAAGAAATCGGCTATCCCGTCATGATGAAGGCCAGCGCCGGCGGCGGCGGCAAGGGCATGCGGCTTGCCTATAATGAGCAAGATGTCCGCGAAGGCTTTGAGGCGACCAAGCGTGAGGGGCTGAATTCATTCGGTGATGACCGCGTGTTTATTGAGAAATTCATCCTCAACCCACGCCATATCGAAATCCAGATATTGGGCGATCAGCATGGCAATATCCTCTATTTGAACGAACGTGAATGTTCGATCCAGCGGCGGCACCAAAAGGTTGTTGAGGAAGCGCCTTCGCCATTCGTCACGCCGAAAATGCGCAAAGCGATGGGTGAGCAGTGCGTGGCCTTGTCCCGTGCTGTCGGTTATCATTCTGCAGGAACGGTCGAACTGATCGTATCGGGTGCGGACCCCAGTGGTGAGAGCTTCTATTTCCTCGAAATGAACACGCGGTTGCAGGTCGAACATCCAGTTACGGAATGCATCACCGGTATTGATCTGGTTGAACAGATGATCCGCGTCGCCGCGGGTGAGAAGCTTGCCATGACGCAAGACGACATCAAAATCGATGGTTGGGCGATTGAAAACCGCGTCTATGCCGAAGACCCCTATCGCGGATTTTTGCCGAGCACCGGACGGTTGACGCGCTATCGTCCGCCAGTGGCTGGCTGGGCAGGGGATATTCGCGGGGTTGATGGCGTTCGTGTCGATGACGGCGTCATGGATGGTGGCGAAGTTTCGATGTTCTATGACCCCATGATTGCCAAGCTGATAACATGGGGAGAAACCCGCGATGAAGCCGCCGACTTACAAATTGCGGCATTAGACCGCTTCGAAATTGAGGGGCTTGGCCACAATATCGATTTCGTCAGCGCCATCATGCAACATCCACGTTTCCGATCAGGCGAACTCACGACGGGCTTCATCGCCGAAGAATATCCTGATGGTTTCCAAGGCGCACCTGCAGATGCAGAATTGATCAAATCACTCGCCGCAATTGCTGGTTTCGTGGCAACGGCGGAGGCGGACCGCGCACGGCATGTCGATGGTCAATTGGGCGATACGCTTGACCCACCAGCACGCTGGCAGGTTGCTATCGGCGCGGCGGTCCATGAAATCGAAATGGTCGATGGCGACATGCATGTCGATGGGGCGCATTTCGACCTGTCGATGGAATATGATCCCGGGGATCGCTTGATTGAAGCGGAAATTGGGGAAGAGGAACTCGCGGTCAAAATCAGTAAAACGCGAACCGGATTTCATCTGACAACACGCGGCGCAACCCATGTCGCCCGCGTGCTGCCAGGCCATATCGCGCATCTTGCTATGCACATGATACAAAAAATCCCGCCAGACTTGTCCAAATTCCTCATTTGCCCGATGCCGGGCCTGCTCACTACTTTGCATGTCAATGTCGGTGATAAGGTTGAGGCTGGTCAGCCACTTGCGGTTGTAGAGGCGATGAAAATGGAAAATATCTTGCGCGCTGAAAAATCGGGCACGGTAAAGTTAATCAATGCGCAGGCTGGGGACAGCCTCGCCGTCGATGCGGTGATATTAGAGATGGAGTGAACCCGCTTGTAAGTGCCGACATTGGCATTAAAACATGCGCAGAGGGTTTTTAGGGGAATATCATGGCCAGTGCTGCCGAACCGGAAGTCGTACTTGATCCAAAACGCGATCGCCTTGTTATAACGGCCTCATCGCTAGGTACGGTTTTCGAATGGTACGACTTTTTCGTCTATGGCATTTTGGCGGCCCTAATCGGGAAGCTGTTTTTCCCCGCTGATAACCCGACCGCAGCGACCTTGGCATCGCTTGCTATCTTTGGTGCGGGCTTTGGTGTGCGTCCATTTGGTGCGATTTTGTTCGGATATTTCGGCGACAAAATTGGCCGCAAATATACGTTTCTGGTTACGATCACGCTGATGGGTGTTGCGACTGCGGCGATTGGATTACTGCCAACGTTTGAAACCGCAGGGATATGGGCCGCTGGCTTGCTTTTGCTCATGCGCTGTTTGCAGGGATTGGCGCTTGGCGGTGAATATGGCGGGGCGGCCATTTATGTGGCCGAACACGCACCCGACGGCAAACGAGGACAATATACCAGTTGGATTCAGGCATCGGTTGCTGGCGGCTTTCTGCTTGCGGTGATTGTCGTGCTGATCACCCGCCAGTCTATGAGCAACGAGGCGTTTGAAGCATGGGGCTGGCGTATCCCTTTCTTGACCTCGATTTTGTTACTTGCCATTTCCCTCTACATGCGCCTCAAATTGTCGGAAAGCCCGGTTTTTAAGGCGATGAAGGCCGCTGGTACGACCTCCAAAAATCCGTTTCTGGAAAGCTTTCAATATCCGGGCAATGTAGGGCGTATTTTTGTCGCATTATTCGGCGTCGCTGCCGGATTGACCGTCATTTATTATACATCGCAATTTGGCACATTATACTTTCTAACCGGAACTGCGCGCGTTCCGGAAACTGATGCGCTTTTATATATGGCGGTGGGCGCAGCATTGGCGGCCCCGACTTATGTTGCATGCGGTTGGCTGTCGGACAAATGGGGCCGCAAAAGGTTGCTCTTGCTTGGCTATGCCCTTTCCATCGTCGGGGTGTTCCCGATTTTCTGGATGATGGCGGATGCCGCGAACCCGGCCTTGGCCCGTGCCACAGAACGCAACCCTGTCACTTTATCTATGCCTGCATGTGATTTCAACGCGCTTAACCGCGTACACGAAAGCGAATGTGCTCAAGCGCTCAATTTCCTGACGAAGCGCGGCATAGCCTATAGTAAGCAAGCAAGTGATACGGTTTCGTTGAGCGTAGGCGACGCCAATCTGCAGGGCTTTGATGAAAAAGCCTATATCGCCGCACTGGAAAAGGCGGGGTATCCTGACAAGTCAGATCCAGCGCAGCGCGAGCCTTGGAAAATCATCTTGGCGGTGTTCCTGATGGTCGCTTTGTCAGGCATGACCTACGGCCAAGTCGCCGCGATTCTTGTGGAAATGTTTCCGGCGAAAATTAGATATACCTCGATGTCGATACCTTACCACATTGGTGCAGGCTATTTTGGCGGATTTCTGCCCTATATTTCGCAATATATCGTTGCACAGACTGGGCAGCCGTTTTCCGGACTTTGGTACACCGTCGGGGTTACGGCATTGGCATTTGTCGTGGCATTGATCTGGCTGCCGGAAACATCCGGAAAGACGCAGCTCGATTGACAGCGGGATCAGCAGGAGCAAAGGGCGGTCCATGACTGATTTTGAGTATCCTTTGCGCCTTCACCTTGACGGCGATGCGCTCGTTGCCAACTGGTGTGCGCTAGATGCGCGTAGCGGCGCGGCGCGGGCAGGGGCTGCTGTAAAAGCCAATGCTTATGGCTTGGGTGCGCGCGAGGTTGTGACCCGATTGCGGGATGCAGGGTGCCGTGACTTTTTCGTTGCCCATTGGCGTGAAGCGGAAGCTATTGCCGATTTGATACCACCCCATTCGATATCTGTGCTGAACGGTATCGCGCCATCCGATATCGCTGCGGCGCGCAAATTAGGGGCCACTCCAGTGCTAAATACGCCAGAGCAAGTTGCGATGTGGCGCGACGCGGGCGGAGGGCGATGCCATGTCATGTTCGATAGCGGCATTAACCGCTTGGGCCTTGCCCCACAGCACATAGCCGATGGTGTGCTCGATGGCATGGATGTTGATCTGTTGATGTCGCATCTGGCATCGGCAGATACGGATGTCGCTCAGAACAGTGAACAGCTTCAGTTGTTTCAGCAGTGCGTTTCCGCAACCACCGCACAGCGGTTTAGCCTAGCCAATAGCGCAGGCATCATGTTGGGTGCAGATTATCATTTTGACCTGACCCGCCCCGGATTGAGCCTATATGGCGGCATTGCACGCGCGGGAATGGAGGAGTGGATCAGGCCGGTCGTTCGGATCTCAGCGCGGCTACTTCAGATTCGAGACTTACCCGCAGGCGCAATGGTCGGGTACAATGCGACCCATGTCTGTCGCGAAGAAACACGCGTGGGTACAATATCTTTGGGCTACGCCGACGGATATTTGCGCGCTTTTTCGGGCAAGGGGATGGCTAGGGCAGATGGGCTTGCGTTACCCGTCATCGGCCGCGTGTCGATGGACCTTGTGACGCTTAACCTCAATGCGGCGCCTGCATTGCGCGAAGGTGGCTGGGTAGACATAGAATATGACCTCGTCGCTGCAGTGGCGCTAACGGGGCTTTCGCCATATGAATTGCTGACGAATTTGGGGTCTAGGTTCGCGCGTATGTGGAGCTGATGCTTAACCCTATCCGGTTAAGTCTATTCGCTCGATTTTGACGACGGGTGAACGTTGACGAATGCGTGTGCCCGTAAAGTCATTCTCATATTGTGCCGTCAACGAGTACCGCTCGATAGCATAAACGCCCGGCGTTGAGCCCTCGCTTTCGGCTTTCAACGGAGCATAGATACGGGTTTTGATGGCTTTCAAAACAACATCCGTCCAATCGGTGCTTCCTTGATTTCGTAAAATCTCGGGTTCATCGACTTTGCCGTCAGCACCGATCCAAAATCCGATATCTACCCAACGATTTTCGACAACATTGGTCACTATGCGGTTCAAATCACTACCACCAGCCATGGCGCGAGCGGCTTGGGCCTCGTTCATTCTTATTGGCATTGCATACAACAATACTGGTTGCTCCGTACCACCCATGGCTGCGTAGCGCGCAATCAACTTGTCGGCTGTTTCACTGTTGCCATCAACTCTTTCCAAGCGCGACCTTAGAACTTCTGCGACAATCTTGAATTTTTCTGACCCCTCGGTCGGTGCGTCCAAAAACAAATCGATACTTTCCAGTGCATCCTTTTTCCGGAATGCTGTCCTTTCCGTTTCGGCTCGCTGAACGCGAAGCGACAGGTCTCGTAAGCGCGCGATTGCGGCTACCTGAGGCAAGCCAAGGGTGAGTGCCCGCTTTTCAATCTCAAGATACTTGTCACTGGCTTCTTCAAGATAGCCAAGCTTCATGCGAGAATCTGCTACCTCAATCTCAGCGCCAAATACGCGATAATCATTAGATTTGAGAGCGTCTTTCAAAGTATCGCGCATATCAAGAACTGAGATTCGGTAAACGTCAAACTCCCCCAAATGGGTAGCTACATTTCCGTTTGCGCGAAGCAAGTCCGAGACTTCGACAGGATATTTTCCTTTGTGCCGCCGGTTTCGTCCAAGGGAATTAACCAAGGTAGATCGCGCATTTCGATAATCCCCTGCGACAAACTGATTTTCCGCATGGGCCAGCGTGGCCTTTATGTCCTGATCAGGTGGGCATTTACGCGCGAGGCATGCCTTTAAATCAGCCTCTGTGTCCTTGATTGATCTGGCAGTGACAACAATTTCTCGTGGGATTTCTTGCTTCGCTATCGCCGGGCTATTGCCCCCAGCCATTAAAAACAGAGCGGCCAGTTTAAATGCTTTTGGCATGGGAGTATCCTAAAATCTTAATGACTCTAACAACGTGTCATGGCGATGGTAATAAGAGGCTTGACCTCGAACTGTCATCCAGTTTCGATTAGTATCTCAGCGTATTCGTTGCCCACCAGGTCTGCTTAAAAAGAGACTGCGAAGCGCGGTTGACCTTGTGCACAGGATCCGCCGGCTTCAATACACGCCCAAATCAGCTTAGACGCTCTCTAAATCGATCAAAGCGGGGTTAAAACTGACATCTTTGCACGATGGACAGTCGTTTCACATGCCAATGGACTATTTTGCGCCAAGTGCAACAGCAACAGGCGGGGCCTTGTCTGGGTCGGATGCGATATACGCTGGGTTAAACCGTTCGGCCCATGCTTCTGCCTCCTTTAACCATTCAATATGCACGTCTTCATACGGCAGGTTGTGCGTGCCCTTTGGCTGCTCGACATATTTAAAATCTATGCCTTCTTTCTTACCGGATGCCTTCAGTCGCGATACGAGTGTCCGCGATTGTTCAATAGGAATACGCGCGTCCCGTAAGCCCGCAACAATCAAGATTGGGGACCAGGGCCCATCCGTATTACGCGCGGAGGATATGCCTATCAAGTCGTCAGCCGTCGCCTGAAAATTAGCACCGAAGTCACCAAAGGCCCGCGTGTCATATGCCTTCATCATTGGGAAGTCGTAAACACCGGCTCCAGCGATAGCACATTTCCATTTATCCGGATCGCGCTGTGCACCTCGTGCCGTGGCGTAGCCGCCATAAGACCAACCCATGAGGCAGGCACGCTTGGGGTCGATTAACCCAGATTGACCAAACCAAGTCAGTACATCATTCAAATCATCCTGCATCCGTAAGCCATAGCCATTGGGCTTACGGCCTTCCTTTACGAATTCCTTACCATAGCCGCCTGAACCTCGGTAATTGGGCTGTATAACAACATAACCAAGCTCAGCCATCGCCTGATGCCATGGAAAGAATCCAAATTCTTCCTGGTCCCGAACACCGTAAGGTCCACCATGTGGCATAACAATTACGGGGAGTTTCTGCCGGCTTGGCCGGTGGCGTGGGTAAGTGACGACGGCTTCCATTTCTAGACCGTCGGATGCTTTGTAGCGGACAGAATTAGTAGGGTTGAGTTCAAAATCCTTAATGACCGGGTGCGCCCAGCCAACAAGGTTCAAATTACCCGATTCAGTGTCGAAGAGATAATAGCCGCCGGGGGCGTTCACCTTAGCAATTCGCATGAGGATTTTCGTATCCCCATCATTGGTAAACAGAATCTGGGCATTCCCACGACCAAAATCTTCATCCATAAGCTTCTGGACTTCGGCCAGACGTGGGTCAAACCAACGCGTGCGCTGCTTCGTCGACGTATACGCAACCCCTGCGATGGCATTATCAGCCTCATTGGAGATGATACCATCAATATCATACCCTTTAACCCCGAATACAGGATCCCCTACGATCTGCATCGTCTTCAAATTTACTTTGTAGACTTTACGAAATCCATCCTTGTTGCTCGTCGCATATGCCATGTCTGGCTCTTCAAGGAAGATGTCAGGTATAATTTGCGTTCCTGTAAAAGTGGTATCCGCTTCGTTGGAAACGGTCTTCATCACGCCGTTGCCATCAGACCTATACATTAAGCGCTGTTTACCACTGTCACTATCATTGCCGACGCCGGCGCGAATGACACCTTTACCGTCAACAAGCCAGCTTCGAACCTCGACATTTTGTCGCATGATCGTTTTGAATTTTCCAGAACGGACATCAACTTCGATTACCTCAGGATTACCACTGTAGCTCATATCCTTTACGGTATTGCGGGAGACAAGAATCGTTTCCTTTTCATCGTCGATGAACAAAATGCTAGCACCACTTCTGCCAGCGCCATCCCATGCCAACGGACTTATTTTTTTCGTTTCTAGGTCATAGGTGACTAAACGCAAGACATCCGAACGGCGGCCATCGATGATTTCACGCGACACAACTGTGAAAATGATCGTTCGGTTACCGACAAAACGCCATGACGCAATCGTACGGTCACCTGCCTCTCTAAACTCTTCTGCTTGAGCGAAAAATATGGGTGCCGATCTAGGTTTGGTTGCATCAATATAGCCGAGGTAATCAACCCCATCTTTCGTCATCATTACTGCAATTTTGGTTCCGTCAGGGGAAAGTCGAGGAGAACGCATGAAAGGGCGCTTACCAAACACCGCCGTTTCCACCCTTCCGCGCGGAGCATTTACGACAATCGTCTGACTATCAGCTGCCTGCGCCGCTATATTCACTAACGGCGCAGTACTTTCGGCTATCACAGGCGCAAAAGTTGAAGGTGCTACGGCGCCTAAAAACAATGCGGCCAATTTCGCTTTTCTCATAATCTCTAATACCCGCGATGTTATATTATGTTACTATATGTTATAGTTTTGATAGTGGCAGACGCAAGAGTGATGACGCGCTCGATGGGAATGTGTTCACTAAAATTATGTTGCCACAGCTCCTAATCAAAAACGGGCAGGGGATATCTGCAAAGTCTGGTCTGCCGGGGGCTTGCCTTCATTAAATTTCAAAATACACACATCAATACAAATCATGCTTAACTGGCATCGCAACACAAAAAAAGGGCGCCAAGTTTGGCGCCCTTTTATTTCATTTAGGACACTAAGTGTCAGAAGTTTGCGTTGATTCCGACGAAGAAATTCCGACCAAAGCTGTCGAACGGATCACCGCCAGCGGTTCCAAGCAAGCCAAGAGGTGGCTGCTTGTCCAAAAGGTTGTTCACGCCAGCAAATAAACGGAAGTCGTTGCCAATGCTCACACCAACGCGGATGTCATGATACAAAACGTCTGGGTAATGAACTTGCGGGAACGCATCAGCATTAGCTGGTGCCAATTCCACAATGTTACCCAAAATTGGGTCGCAGGTGGCGCCCTCCCGTCCAGTTTGGCCACGGAAAGTACCAGTCAACGGGCATTGACCCATATAATTGTTCTGCGTTTCAAATGAACCAATAGTCATCTTGCCGATATAGCGAGCTGC
This sequence comes from Sphingomonadaceae bacterium, assembly GCA_021741065.1. Classification (GTDB taxonomy): domain Bacteria; phylum Pseudomonadota; class Alphaproteobacteria; order Sphingomonadales; family Sphingomonadaceae; genus Sphingorhabdus_B. Next base: position 13,183 of record JAIOYN010000027.1, read on the forward strand.
ATACAGAACATCGAAGTCACCGAAATCATAGCCAGTTGAGAAGCTAGCCGCCCACTCTGGATCGCCCAATTCGCCGAGCTGACGATTTGGGTTAGTTGGGTTGGTTGGGTCGGTGTAGTTATCCAAGCGCAGTGCTTTTGTCGCAATGAGACGTGCTGTCAAACGATCGCCATTCTCAAAAGTCTTGCGATAGGCCAGGTCGAAATCGACGCCCCGTGTACTTTGCTTAGCAAAGTTAATCCCGCCAGAGATAACTGCTGGCTTAACAAACAGACCAGTGGCAGCATCGCGCTTCACGGTTGAACAGAAAGGATTGTTGATCCCGCTGGCGTTTGAATAACACAGGCTGATAATGGACTGTGCAGACAAAGAGGCGATCAGGTCTTCAACTTCAATCTTGTAATAGTCGACCGTGAGGCTCAGGCCTGGGATGAAGCTGGGTTGGGCTATAAAGCCAAGCGTCAAGCTCTTACCCTTTTCTTCAATTAAGGTCGGGTTACCGCCTGAAAGGAAGCCAGTCGAAGAGGTTCGCGCGGCACAGTTGACAAATGGCGCGCCCAAAGCAACCGGGAACGCAGTGGATGCGCAAGCGGCAACAAGCGCAGCATTAGCTGTGGTTGGAACACCTGCAGCAACACAGTTGGCAGCCGTTGTGCTACCCGGTGACACAAGATCACACGGATCTGAGATTTGTGCGAAGTTTTCTGACGCTGGGGAGAACAAATCACCCTGCGTTGGCGCACGAACCGACGTAGCATAAGCGGCACGGAAACGCAGATCTTCGATTGGGGCATAAATACCCTGCACGTTGTAGGCATATACCGTTCCGGTGCGCGTGTTGTAATCAGATACGCGTCCAGCAAAGTTCAGCGACAATTCCTTTGCGAAGGAGACATCTCTCAACAATGGAACCTGAACTTCGGCATAAGCTTCCTTGACCACAAATTGTGGTGGATTGAAGTCCTGCAAAGCGTTCAAGAATGTCGCGCCGCTTGATGTTAATTCATCATAATCGACGCTCGCCTTTTCCTTACGATATTCTGCGCCCAAAGCGAACGCAACTGGTCCGCCTGGCAATTCAAAAAGCTGTGACAAATCACCACCAACAAACGCAGATGCCACAAACTGACTTGCGAATTCATCCGTCCGGCCTTCCGTGTTGATGAAATCTATTGCACGAGCGTCGGAGCGGCCCTGACCGAACACGTTCACAGGAACGCAAGCAGTGTTAACGTTCGACACAGCATTCACAGCGCAAATTACGCGCTGACCAGCAGCATTGGTTACAAAGTTTGTACCAGTGAAGGTCGATGGCGCGACAACAGCATCAACGGCCAAGTTAAAGCCATCGAACGCGGTGCCAGCTTGATTGAAGATGACCAAGTTGTTGGTGTTGAAACCAACAGCTTCGAAACGGCCATAGTTGACAGCCAGTTCGTAGTTCCAATCTTCGTTAAACGTACCTTCTACGCCGCCGACTGCCCGATATGTTTCACGCGTGCCTTCAAAACGACGACCACCCAAGTCTATGTTGAAACGTGCAAGCGGGAAAGTGCCAGTTGCCAAGTTCGAGCAAAGACCATTTTGTTGAAGGACCAAAATATTTTGACCACTTAAAAAACCGTTATTACAACGAAATGCGGGGCCGCCCAATGTGCTCGGAACGCTGGTGAAGAAACTTGGTTGGCCTTCGCCAGCAACTTCAGTGCGAACATATTTGGCTTCGATGAAAGGCTTGAACGCATCTGATACATCATAATGCGCCATAAAGTTTGCGGCATAACGATCTACCGCAGCCAAGAGGCTCCCAGTGTTACGTAGGGTGGAACCGAAACCACCTTGCGTATTGCCGGAGCCAACACTTGCGAAGTTAACTGTCGGTGTATCAATGAAGAGGTTGCCCAAGTCATCAAAGCGGAGGAACCGTCCACCGCTCAATCCGCCTACGGTCCCTGCATCAGAAATAGTTCCGTTACGAATGCCGCAACGGAAGGTGCTGTCCGGGATACCATCAGTCGCACTAAAGCCGACTTCGCCGCCTGCAGCACCCTGCGCGTCGGTCAGCTGGAATTGGCAGCGGCCGTTTGCTGCGCCAGTCAATCCCTCGCGCTGGTACATCAATAGAGGCTCTTGACGGGTATATTCAACGGCAGCCGATACGTTACCACGGCCATCCGCGAAATTCCGCCCAGCGACACCGCTTACGAAATATGTGCCTCGATCACCGCGCGAGGAAATTCCGCCCTGTGAACGCAATGCGATGCCGTCAAAGTCGCGCTTCAAGATGAAATTGACAACACCCGCAACTGCGTCCGAACCGTAGATTGCGGAGTTACCGCCAGTTACAATGTCGATGCGCTCCACAAGGTCAGTTGGAATTGTGTTAACGTCAAAGCCATTGTCGCCGGGTGTTGAAGTCACGTGACGACGACCATTTACGAGAACCAGCGTTCGGTCTGTGCCAAGACCGCGAAGATCGAGAAGGCTTAGACCTGCGGTGCCGATAAAGCGGCTAGAGTTACCCGAGCTGAATGTCGAACGGAGCGATGGTAGATCGTTCAATGCGTCCCCAAGCGACAACTCGCCGGTGCCCTTAAGATCTTCAATCGTCACAGATGTCAAAGGAACGGCTGACTGCAACGTTGGTCGCGCAATGCGTGAACCAGTCACGAGGATGGGTTGAGACACCACTTCCTCTTCTGCCTCTTCTTCCGCCTCTGTAGCGACCTCTTCGTCAGCCTTTGCCGGATCATTTGCGGGCGCGCTCTGCGCGAATGACGGAAGGGCGGCAAATAAAGCGAAACTGATTGCAGATCCTGCAATCAACAAACGTGTCTTTTTCATAGTTAAGCTCCCCAGCTTATTTTTTCTTAATTCTACGGCCGAACATCCGCTCTGAAAGCCGAACGTAATTTCGTGAATTACCCTGTAAACTAGGGTAAATCAAGAGTGCAACCAACGCTGTCGAAAACGCGAAGTTTCTTTTCAGATGTTGCTGTTATGCAACAGTGTTCATCAAGCGTTCATTGAAGCCCGCATGTTTCGTTGCGTTCAAAAAATTGCCGAACGCCGTTCTGCTGGTTCAAACCATGCCCGCGGCTGGAGGTATAACTTACCAATGTTGCAGTGCACTATGGCTTGATGCTATCAGGGTGCAACATTTCCGGAAGGACCAAAGATGGCACGTACGGCCAACAAAAATGGCGATGGCCCAATCATCATTAAAAAATACGCTAACCGTAGGCTGTATAATACGCAGTCGTCGAAATATATCACGCTTGATTTCCTTGCAGACCTCACGCGCAAAGACATTGATTTCAAGGTGCTTGACGCCAAATCCAATGAGGATATCACCCATGGTGTCCTTACGCAGATCATTATGGATGAGGAAAATAGCGGACAACAAATGTTGCCAGTTGGCTTCCTTAAACAGTTGATCGCAATGTATGGGGACTCCATGCAAGGCATGGTGCCGCAGTTTTTGGAAACGTCGATGGACAATTTCCGCAAAAACCAGCGGCAAGTTCAAGAAGTGATTGAAACCGCGATCACTTCTGGTCCTTTCGGCCATTTGGCAAAGCAGAATATAGAATTCATGCGTTCGGCGCGTGAAGCGCTGATGCCGAATTTGAGCAATCTCACAGGCAAAAAGCCGGAACATGACGAAAGTGTTGCCGAGTTGAAGCAACAGATCGCGGCGCTACAGGCGCAGATTGATAAAATGGCCGCTGACCGCGCCTCATAATTTACTCAAAGAAAAAAGGTAAGATTTTGATAAAACATGCTTTAAGCGTCGCCCGCGCACAGAATTTCGCTGGCTGGTATCAAGAAGTCATTTCAGAGGCTGATTTGGCCGAAGAATCCGGTGTGCGTGGATGCATGGTCATTCGGCCATGGGGCTATGGCATGTGGGAACGCATCCAAAAACTTATGGACGCAGAGATTAAAGCTGCTGGCGTTGAAAACTGCTATTTCCCATTATTCATACCATTATCTTTCTTTGAAAAAGAGGCCGACCATGTCGAAGGCTTTGCCAAAGAAATGGCGGTTGTTACGCATCACCGCCTTGTCAGTGATGGCAATGGTAAGCTGATCCCAGACCCGGGATCGAAGCTCGAGGAGCCGCTGGTCGTGCGTCCCACTTCGGAAACGGTGATTGGCGCGGCGATGAGCCGATGGGTACAAAGCTGGCGCGATTTGCCGTTGATGGTTAACCAATGGGCCAATGTTGTGCGCTGGGAAATGCGGACCCGCATGTTCCTGCGCACCAGCGAGTTTTTGTGGCAGGAAGGGCATACCGCCCATGTAGATCGCGCAGATGCGATGCAGGAAACGATGCGCGCACTGGAAATGTACCGTGCGTTTGCCGAAGGTCCGCTCGCTATGCCGGTCGTTGCGGGCGAAAAACCAGAGAATGAGCGCTTTCCCGGTGCAGTTGCAACCTACAGCATCGAAGCGATGATGCAGGACGGCAAAGCGCTGCAAGCAGGCACATCGCATTATCTAGGCACTGGCTTTGCCGAAGCATCCGGCATCAAATATCAGGATAAAGACGGCAATCAGCAATTCGCGCATACGACCAGCTGGGGTGTCTCCACGCGCATGATTGGCGGCGTGATCATGACCCATGGCGATGATGATGGCCTGCGTTGCCCGCCGCAGATTGCGCCGCATCAGATTGTCATCATTCCCATGTTGCGGGATAATGACGAAGACGAAGCTGTATTGGCATATTGCCGCAGCTTGCGCGCGGAATTGTTGGCGCTCAACGTCTTTGGCGAACCTTTGCGCGTTTTGCTCGATACAAAAGCGACGAAGGCGTCGAACAAGCGCTGGGCCTGGGTCAAAAAAGGCGCGCCGATCATTGTTGAAGTGGGCCCACGTGACATGGGTGAGGGCAAGGCTGCGGTCATTCGCCGCGATAGCCTGTATAAGGACGACGGCAAGCTTGCGACCGCATTCACGCCGCGCGCCGAATTTGTGG
>JAIOYN010000028.1 GCA_021741065.1 Sphingomonadaceae bacterium
TGGAAAACTGGAGCGGGCGAAGGGATTCGAACCCTCGACCCCAACCTTGGCAAGGTTGTGCTCTACCCCTGAGCTACGCCCGCTCTGGCGGTCAGGTACCTAATTCCTGACGGGTGAGGCGCGCCGTTAGCATGGGGTATATCCCCCCGCAAGCCCCAAATCCGCCTTTTTACGAAAAGGGGGTAAAGCCTGTCTTGTGAAAGCGATCGTTTTACGCACATAGGGGCGAAACGAATCCTGAAGAATGGAGAATGACCTTGGCGACGATGGGCCTGACCACCGACGAACAAAAAGCCGTTGAGCAATTCCGGGCCGACGTTGTCGCGCCGTCGATGGAGCGTCTGGTGATCCTCCATTTCTGGGCCGAATGGTGCGGACCGTGCAAGCAGCTAACGCCTATTTTGGAAAAGATCGCGGCGGAATATGCCGACCGAGGCTTAATATTGGCTAAGGTCAATGTCGACGAGAACAAGTTTATCGCATCGCAATTTCAGGTGCGGTCCATCCCAACGGTTTACGCCATATTTCAGGGACAGCCGGTTGCGGACCTGTCGCCGGCACGTACGGAACCACAATTGCGGCAAATGCTGGACCAGTTATTGGAGAAGCTGCCGATCACGGCTGGAGCCGCCGTTCCGGACCCAGCCGTGCAATTGGCGCCGCTCGTGGACGAGGCCGAAGCGCTTTTGGCGCAAGATGGCGCGGAGCAAGCTTATGCTCTGTTTGCCGAAATGCTTTCGGTGCTGCCGGAACATCCTGCAGCCTTGTCCGGACTGATCCGCGCACTGACTACATTGGGGCGTCAGGAGGAAGCGCAGGCTATTTTTGATAGCCTCAGCGATGAACTCCGAGCCGACCCAGCGCTGGAAAAAGCGGGGTCGGTATTGAGCATCGCCGCTGCGGCCGTTCCGCCAGAAGAATTGGCAGGATTACAAGCTGCCGTTGCGGCATCGCCCGATGACCATGTTTTGCGCCTCGAACTTGCCAACGCCTTGATGGCGGCGGGCGACCGAGACGGGTCCGCAGAGGCATTGTTGCATATCATCGCGGCGGATCGCGAATGGCATGACGGCGCCGCCAAGGCACGGCTTCTCGAAATATTTGCTTTAATTGGATTGGAAGACCCATGGGTAGCAGCGACACGCCGAAAATTGTCAGCGATCCTGTTCGGATGACAACACAGCGAATTTCGATTTTCCCGCTCACCGGCGCGATTATTTTCCCGAGTATGCAATTGCCGCTGCACATTTTTGAGCCGCGCTATCGCGATTTGGTGAGCGATTCGCTGGCCCGTGACCGCAAAATTGGCATGATTCAGCCCAAGGGACAGGGTAACCAGCCACCCTTGTTCGACGTAGGCTGCCTAGCACGCATTCAAGACGTGGAAGCGCTGGACGATGGTCGGTACAATATCATCATCGAGGGCGTGCAGCGCTTTTCTGTGGTCAACGAACTTGATGTGACTACCAGCTTTCGGCAGGTTGAAGCAGAATTATGGGATGAAGATGAAATTGGCGAAACCCTCTCGCTCGCCGAACGCGCGTCGATGGAAATAGAATCACGCCGCTTTGCCGAATCGCAAGGGTATAATGTCGATTGGGCTGCGGTGTCGCAACTGGACGATTATTCTCTGGTCAACGCCATTGCCCAAATCGCACCGTTTGATTTTGCCGCTAAGCAAGCTTTGTTGGAAGCGCGCGGGCTGTCCGACCGTGCCGACACGATTGTGCAATTGATGCAGTTTTTCGGACGGCATGACGGTAACAATGACCGCGTGACGCTTCAATAATCAGGCCAGAAAGCTCGCCCGCAGGCCGTCGATAACGAATTGCGCGGCCAATGCGGCAAGCAGCACACCCAACAGCCGCGTGATCACGGCTTCGGCATTCGCGCCCAGAACGCGCATGATGGGGCCCGCCGCAAGCAGCGCCAACAAGGTTAGGACAAGCACGGTGCCCAGTGCCGCCAAAATGACGCCAGCACGGTCAATCCCGCTATTTTGCGACATGAGCAGCATGACCGAGGCGATGGACCCTGGACCCGCGATCATGGGCATGGCCATAGGGAAGACCGAAACGTCTTCAATTTCGGGCGTGTCGATGATTTTCTGCGCGCGCTCCTCACGCCGTTCCGTGCGCTTTTCAAAAACCATATCGATGGCGATCAGGAACAGCATTATGCCGCCTGCAATCCGGAAGCTGTTCAATTCAATATGCAAGGCGCCCAACAATTGTTCACCGAACAATGCAAAGACGAGCAATATCCCCGACGCGACCATGACGGCACGCAACGCCATATTGCGGCGCTGGGTTGCATTGGCGCCCTTGGTCAGGCTGGCATAAATCGGCGCACAGCCCGGCGGGTCAATTATGACGAAAAAGGTGATGAAGGCGGAAAGAAACAGTTCAATCATCATTGCGGCGCAACCAGATCACTGACGACAGTTTCATTTGCCGCGCCGTTCCACAATGTAGCCTCGAGTGTCCGTGCGCCATTGGGTTGAGCAACATAGGTGTAATGCAATGATTGATCGCGTGCGAAGACTGTATTTGAGCTTGCACCTGCGTGCGGGCCGAAAGGTACTGCAAGCGGAAGGCCTCTGCAACTGGCGACCTTGGTTTCAATCATCTCTTTTGGCACGCGTGGCGCGGTCAGGGTAGCGTGATGGTGCAACACCCATTTCCATTCCCCGTCACCGCGCGCATTTTTCTCAACATATTGCCAAACAGTGGTGAAATAGCCGACCGCACCATCCGGTCTCTCCCATGCGCCGGTCGTTACGCCCGTTTTGCCATCGCAGGACATGAATGCCTTATGTGGTCGCCATTTTAGCGACGCGGCCGGGTCTGCCTTTCCCTTTAGCCATTCCAGCGCAAGCGTGGGTTGCGGCACGAACATCACGGCGTCCCTGGCGGCGGTTTCGCGGAACGCAGTCCATTGGCCCTTTTGTTGGGCAAGCTGATTAAAGCCAATGTCAGCGGCAATAATCGCGCTCGGGTTGGCGATTTTGGGCTGAAAATCATAGAATTCGCGGCTTGGAGACGCCGCACAAGCCGACAGCCCGGCGGCAGCAAGAAGGACAGAAAATGCTTTCATCGCGTCAAATTCCTTCTGGTGCGGCAACTCCTGCACGGCGATGTGCGGCAACCAATGTATTGCGCAACAAGCACGCAATAGTCATTGGCCCAACTCCGCCCGGAACGGGGGTAATGGCCCCAGCATGGCGTAACGCGTCGTCAAAGGCAACGTCGCCGACCAAGCGGCCTTTGCTTTGGCCAGCTTCGGGCTCTAAACGGTTGATGCCAACATCAATCACCACGGCGCCGGGTTTCAACCAATCGCCGGCCACCATCTCCGCGCGGCCCACGGCAGCAACGACAATGTCTGCGCGGCGCACAACGTCTGGCAAATCCTGCGTGCGGCTATGCGCGATGGTCACCGTGCAATTTTCGGCCAACAGCAATTGCGCCATCGGCTTACCGACAATGTTCGACCGCCCGATGACCACGGCGTTCTTACCGGACAGATCGCCCATATGGTCCTTCAGCAGCATTAAGCAGCCAAGCGGCGTGCACGGCACAAACGCCTCTTCACCTACCGCGAGCCGCCCCGCATTGACGACATGAAAACCATCCACATCCTTGCCCGGATCAATCGCGGCGATCACGGCTTTATCATCCATATGCGGCGGCAAAGGCAGTTGCACCAATATGCCATCGACGGCGGCGTCTGCGTTGAGCGTTTCGACCAATGCGATGAGTTCGTCTTGCGAAACCGAGGCGGGCAGGCGATGTTCGAAGCTGTTCATGCCAGCCTCGACCGTCGCTTTCTTTTTGGAACCCACATAAACTTGGCTGGCGGGATCTGCACCCACAAGAACAACGGCAAGGCCCGGCTTACGGGCCGTTAATGCGATAAAGCTTTCAACGGCAGCGGCCACGCGCTGACGCAATTGCGCGGCAAATGCCTTGCCATCAATGATAGTTGCGTTGCTCACATGCCCGCCGCAGAAATATCATTGGCCACACCCACCAACAGCATTTGCAAAATGCGCAGACCAATCAACAACACCATCGGCGAAAAATCGATCATTCCAGTGTCCGGCATGATCTTGCGGATGGGCTTTAGAAACGGATCCAAAATGACCGAAAGCGCATGCCAGATGGAGGCGACAATGTTGTTCGACAGGCTGACGACATTAAACGAAATCAGCAAGCTCAAGATGAATTGAACGATAACGACCGTAGACAATATCGTCATCAGATAGCCGATTATAGAAATAAGCGCGAGAAGCATGAAATTCTCCGGAAAGATGTGTCCAAGCGATTAGCCGAGGCGGCACGCTGTATCAACTGCCTAAAACAGCCTGGGCCGGGGTTTACTTGTGAATAAGAGTCCCTGCGCCTTTTACGGTGAACATTTCGATGAGCATGGCATGGCTGGTGCGACCATCGAGGATAACCGCCGCATCCACGCCCGCTTGAACCGCATCAACACATGTCTGGATTTTGGGAATCATACCGCCGCTGATGGTGCCGTCATTTTGCAGTTCGGCAATCGCGGCGGGATCGAGATCTGTCAGCAGCTCGCCCGATTTGCTTAAGACGCCTGCAACATCGGTCAAAAGGAAAAGCCGCGATGCCCCCAACGCACTCGCCACCGCGCCAGCCATTGTGTCGGCGTTGATATTATAGGTATGGCCATCTGCACCAACGCCAATCGGCGCGATCACAGGAATCATGCCAGCCGCACTAATTGTATCAATAATGCTGCGGTCAACGGTGGTTGGTTCGCCGACAAAGCCAAGATCGATATTCCGTTCAATATGGCTGTCTGGGTCTTTTTGTGTGCGCTGAACCTTCGTGGCGGTGACGAAGCCCCCATCCTTGCCCGATATGCCAAGCGCCTTACCGCCTGCGGCGTTGATCCAGCCTACCAGTTCCTTGTTAATCGCACCCGATAGCACCATTTCGGCAATTTTCGCGGTTTCCGCATCGGTGACCCGCAGGCCATCGACAAACTCGCTCTCGACGCCCAATTTTTTGAGCATTGCGCCAATTTGCGGTCCGCCGCCATGCACGACAACGGGGTTGATGCCGACGGCTTTTAACAACACCACATCGTCCGCAAAGTCACGCGCTAGGCTAGCGTCCCCCATTGCATGCCCGCCATATTTGACGACAAAGGTTTTGCCCGCATAACGCTGCAGATAAGGGAGCGCTTCGGTTAGCGTTTCGGCCTTGGCGAGATGGGCGGGATCAATCGTCATGCGCACCAACTGCTTTTGGGTCCGTGCCGTCCAGCTTGTGGCCGTAGCTGACAAAGAAAGTGATGAGTAGCGGCACCATGATCATGCTCAACACCACCTTCGCCAACATTTGACCGAACAGCAAATCGGTAATCGGGAACACGCCGTAAAAGGCAATGCTGACGAACAATAACGTATCAATTATCTGTGACAGCACCGCAGCAATGGCACCGCGCAACGCAACATATTTGCCTACGGTTCTTTTCAGGCGATCGAATAGATAGACGTTCAGCATTTGCGATACGCCATAGGCAACGATGCCTGCGATCCATATGCGCGGCGTCTGGCCCATCATGGTGTTGAACGCATCGAGATATTTGTCATCCATCTTCGGTGACGGCGGCAATGAAAGCACCAGCAGCGCGAGCAATATCGACGCAATGAGCGGAATGAATCCATATTTGACCAATCGGTCCGCAATAATCTTACCGTGCAAGGCTGCGACCGCGCTGGAAAGGATAACCAGCAAGAGAAACGGAAAAATGCCCGCTTCGACCGCCAACGGCCCTAAAGAAACCTGTTTATTTCCAAGCACGCCGGCAATGCACACCATGCCGCCATAAATGATTGAAAACATGAAAAGCGATTTCGGAATACCTCCGCCGGTCGCACGTAATATGGTCTGATCAGTCATCCAAAACTGACTAGCGTCTAATTTTATTGGCGCAAGACTAACGATGGCGCTAGGTCAAACAGGGAAAGATAAAATACCATCGCGCTAGAAACTTTTCAGCACCTTAATTCGAGTTGGTGTCGAAGTAAGACACTGAAACGAAATAAAGGCGGCGGTTTTCGGGGAAGCTATACATGCAGATTTTGTTGAGCATCGCGGGCATGATCATCATTTTGGCGATTGCGGTTTTACTGTCGTCCAACCGTCGTGCGATTAAGTTCCGTGTGGTCGGTGCGGCTTTTGCCCTGCAGGCAAGTCTTGCGGCTTTGGTCTTGTATACATCTTGGGGCAAGGTTGCGTTGAATGCAGCCTCGACAGGTGTTTCCAATTTGCTGGGCTATTCGGCCAAAGGCACGCAGTTCATCTTTGGCCCGCTGGCCTCTCCGGAAATCGGCGGCAACAGCTTTGCGATTGCGGCTTTGCCTGTCATCATCTTTTTCGCCTCGTTAATCTCCATCCTCTATTATTTAGGCATCATGCAATATGTGATCCGCTGGATTGGTGGTGGGTTACAAAAAATTACGGGCATCTCCAAAGTTGAAAGCCTGTGCGCTGCCGCCAATATCTTCGTTGGTCAGTCGGAATCGCCACTGGTCATTCGACCCTATCTCGCCGGGTTGAAGCCAGAACAATTATTCTGCGTCATGACCGTTGGCATGGCGGGCGTAGCAGGGACCATTCTTGCCGCGTACGCCTCGATGGGCATCCGCATTGATTATCTGCTCGCAGCGGCCTTCATGTCGGCCCCCGGCGGTATATTGATGGCCAAGATAATGATGCCCGATGTGCCCGCCGCGACGTTAAAGGAGGGTGACCCAGCATTGGCCAATCCGCATCCAGATGATGAACCGGAAATGGCCCATGATGACGGCGAAGAAAAACCTGCCAATATCATCATGGCCGCTGCGCAAGGGGCGCAAACTGGTGTGAAATTGGCGGTCGCAGTGGGCGCGATGGTGCTCGCATTCGTTGCTTTGGTTGCCTTGGCCAATGGTATATTGGGCGGCATAGGCGGTTGGTTCGGCCTGCCCGATTTAAGCTTCCAACAAATTGTCGGCTATGTCTTTGCTCCGATCATGTTCTTGCTTGGCGTGCCATGGCATGAAGCCATTCAGGCTGGCGGATTGTTTGGCACCAAGGTCGTGTTGAACGAATTTGTGGCCTTCATCGACTTGGGTGCGCTGAAGGAATTGTCCACGCCTACCATTGGAATCGTCACCTTCGCCTTATGCGGCTTTGCCAATTTTAGCTCTATCGCGATCCAGATGGCCGTCACCGGAAGCCTTGCACCCAATCAACGCCCCATCATTGCAAAGCTTGGGCTGAAAGCGCTTGCGGCGGGTTCGCTGTCTAACCTGATGAGCGCTGCGCTGGCGGGACTATTTTTGTCGCTGACTTAAGGGTTGGGGCCTAATCAGTTTTCGCCAGCCGCGCGCTTTAGCTCATACAATAAATCAAGCGCCGCGCGGGGGCTGAGCGCATCGATGTCGAGATCCGTGAGCTTTTCCCGCAAGGCATCAACCTTCGCTTCGGCGGCGTCGATAGCAGCGCTGAACAAAGGCAAATCGCCAAGTCCCGCCGCGAGGCCGCCGGTTTCTGCGCGGCCTTTTTCAAGCTTTGCAAGCACCGAGCTTGCGCGCGCCACCACCTGCGGCGGAAGGCCAGCAAGCTTTGCCACCGCAATGCCATAGCTGCGGTCCGCCGGGCCATCGGCAAGTTCATGCAACAGCACCAGATCGCCCTTATACTCTTTTGCGCGCACATGGTGCAGCGACAGCGCATCCAGGCTGTCCGCCAACCGTGTTAGTTCATGATAATGCGTTGCGAACAGGCAGCGGCAACGGTTGGTTTCGTGAATGCCTTCAACCACCGCCCACGCAATGGCAAGGCCGTCATAGGTTGATGTGCCGCGTCCAACTTCGTCCAATATGACAAAGCTGCGTTCCGTGGCCTGCGCAAGAATGGCGGCGGTTTCGACCATTTCGACCATGAAGGTTGACCGTCCGCGCGCCAGATTGTCCGAGGCACCGACGCGGCTGAACAAACGGTCAACTAGCCCAAGCCGCGCCGCGGTTGCCGGAACGTAGCTGCCCGCCTGCGCCAATAAAACGATCAACGCGTTCTGCCGCAAAAAGGTCGACTTACCGCCCATGTTCGGACCGCTGACGAGCCACAAGCGTTTTTCGGGCGACAGCTTGCAGTCATTGGCAATGAAGCGGTCTCCTGACTTTGCCAACGCGCTTTCCACGACTGGGTGGCGGCCACCCTGTATCTCAAGACATGGGTGCGCAACAAAGCTCGGGCGACACCAATTGCTTTCCGCCGCGCGTTCGGCAAGTGCGGCTGAAACATCAATGCGCGCCAAGGCATCGGCGCTTGCGGCAATAGGGTCGCGGCGCTTGAGTATAAGCGCGATGAGTTCCTCAAGATGCGCCGCTTCTGCTGCCAGCGCGTGGCCACCTGCCTGCGTTATCCGCAGCGCTTCTTCATGCAGTTCGGGCGAGTTAAACCGCACAGCGCCCGCCATCGTCTGACGGTGGGTAAAGCCAGTCCCGGGCGCCATCAAAGCATCGCCATGCTTGGCAGGCACCTCGACAAAATAGCCAAGCACCGCATTGTGCCGGATCTTGAGCGCGGCGACGCCCGTTGCATCGCGATAACCCGCCTCCAGTTGCGCAATGGCTTGCCGCCCGTCGCGACCCGCAACCCGCAACACGTCCAACGCCGCATCATAGCCCTCGGCGATATAGCCGCCTTGCGTCGTATCTGTAGGCGGTGAAGCCACCAAAGCGCGGGTAAGGAGATCCACCATATGCCCATGGCCATCCAATGCGGGCAGAAGATGATCCAGCAGCTCCGGCTGGTTCTCCATGCCACCCAGCCGTTCGCGCAACACGCGCGCCGCATCAAGCCCGTCGCGGACTTGTCCCAAGTCCCTTGGGCTACCGCGCCCAGCAACCACACGCCCGAGCGCGCGGGCAAGATCAGGCAATTGGCGTAAGGCTGCACGGACGGCATCGCGCGTAAGCGGCGCATCGTGAAACCATTGCACCAGCGATAGCCGCCCGTCGATCTTTGCCTTATCCATCAATGGCGCGGCAAGATCAGAAGCCAGCTGCCGCGCACCCGCGCCCGTAATTGTCCGATCAACCTCGGCCAATAAAGAGCCCGCGCGACCGCCTTTACTTGCGCTGTTGATCTCAAGGCTGTCGCGCGTTGCTTGATCAATCAAAAGATGTTCGTGCACCTCGCGGCGGACTGGTAGCTTTAGGAAGGGCATTTTGCCCTGTCCGGCATGCGCGAGGTAGGACATCAGCCCGCCCGCCGCCGCTTGCTCTGCGCGCGTCACGGGGCCAATGGAATTGAGCGTGGTGAGCGCAAAATGCTGCAGCAGCAAATCGCCACCAAGTGTGCTTTCAAAATCTGCACGTGGCCGGATGATGGCATCCGGCGGCGATTGAGGAAGGCCTTCCGAAACAACCAATTCGCTGGCGGAAAGGCGCGCCAACTCTGCCTCAAGCGATCCGCCCGTCACCGTTAATAGTTCAAAATAGCCAGTTGAAATATCCGCCGCCGCCAGTCCGAAAAATTCCCCAACCTGGGCAACTGCAACAAGCATGTTCGACGCCCAGCTATCCAGCAGACTGTCCTCAGTCAGCGTCCCAGCGGTCACAAAGCGGACAATGTCGCGGGTAACTAACGTCTTGCCACCCCGCGCCTTGGCTGCTTCCGGACTTTCGGTCTGCTCCGCGATAGCCACGCGGTGCCCCGCCTTGATCAATCGCGCCAAATAGCCTTCGGCGGCATGCACGGGCACGCCGCACATCGGGATCGGCTGGCCATCATGTTCGCCCCGCGACGTCAAGGCGATATCTAGAGTCGCTGCCGCAGCCCGTGCATCATCAAAGAACAGTTCGAAAAAATCACCCATGCGGTAAAACAGCAAGCAATCACCTGCCTTGGCCTTTAAGCCCAGATATTGCACCATCATCGGTGTCGGTGTGTTTTCCTCCGCCATATGCTATGCGTTAGCGAAGCCCGACGAGCGGGGCAATGCTTGCCCTTGCGTCAGTAGCGCGTTAGGGGATGATAAAGTGGAAATTTGTTTGGGGGTTCAGAATGAGAGAAGCGAACGATAGCGATGTCCAAATCACCCCGCAGGAAGCGTTGGATTTCCATTCGCAAGGCCGTCCGGGGAAGATCGAAATTGTGGCGACCAAGCCCATGGCAACGCAACGCGACTTGTCGCTCGCCTATTCGCCCGGTGTCGCTGTACCCGTGCAGGCCATTTATGATGATCCAGCCACCGCTTATGATTACACCGCGAAAGGCAATTTGGTTGCAGTAATCTCGAACGGAACCGCGATCCTTGGCATGGGTAATCTGGGCGCGTTGGCGTCAAAACCTGTCATGGAGGGTAAGGCAGTTCTTTTCAAACGCTTCGCTGATGTCGACTCCATAGACATCGAAGTGGACACCGAAGATGCGCAGCGCTTCATTGACGCAGTGGAATTGCTCGAGCCTACTTTTGGCGGCATCAATCTGGAAGACATTGCCGCGCCCGATTGCTTCATCATTGAACAGACTTTGAAAGAGCGGATGAACATCCCGGTCTTTCACGATGACCAGCATGGTACCGCGATTATCGCAACCGCTGGATTGATTAACGCGTGCGAGTTGACCGGTAAGTCACTCAAAGATATAAAGGTTGTATGCAACGGCGCTGGCGCCGCGGCCATTTCCTGTATCGAGTTGTTCAAGAGCATGGGCGTGCCACACGACAATGTCATCATGTGCGACTCAAAGGGTGTGATATATCAAGGCCGCATTGAGGGCATGGACCAATGGAAATCGGCGCATGCCGCAAAGACCACTGCGCGTAGCCTAGCTGAGGCAATCGTCGGCGCTGACCTATTTCTGGGGCTTTCCCGTGCCAATATCTTGACGGCCGATATGATGAAAACCATGGCGGATCAGCCGATCATCTTTGCGATGGCAAACCCCGACCCCGAAATCTCCCCGCCAGTTGCGCGCGCTGCCCGTCCCGACGCAATTGTCGCGACTGGCCGGTCGGATTTCCCCAATCAGGTCAACAATGTCCTGTGTTTCCCCTTCCTGTTCCGTGGCGCGTTGGATGTGCGGGCCACTAGCATAAACGAGCCGATGAAGATTGCAGCGTCGCATGCGTTGGCGCAATTGGCGCGCGAAACTGTGCCGGAAGAAGTGGCCGCAGCCTATGGCGGGCTCATGCACAAATTCGGCCGAGATTATATCATCCCATCACCATTTGATCCGCGTCTGATGGAAATTGTTGCCTCCGCAGTTGCCAAGGCTGCGATGGATTCGGGCGTGGCGCAAAAGCCGATTGCCGATATGGACGCCTATCGCGCCAGCCTGCGTGCACGGCAAAACCCGACCACGTCGGCGCTGACGCAGGTGTATCAAGCTGCGCGCGCGAAACCCAAGCGCGTGATTTTCGCTGAAGCTGAAGAAGATGTTGTGCTGCGCGCTGCCGTCCAGTTCAAACAGGATGGCTACGGCGTTCCGGTATTGATTGGCCGTGACGCACGCGTCACCGAAAAGTTGATCGGGCTCGGCGCGAACCCGGATGACTATGAAATCCATAACAGTGCCCAAAGTCCGCTGGTGGATAAAATGGTTGACCGATTGTACAACCGGCTTCAGCGCCGTGGCTATCTGCGCCGCGATATTCATCGGATGGTCAACCGCGACCGCAACATCTTTGGCGCTCTGCTCCTGCAAATGGATCAGGCCGATGCCATGATCACGGGCGTTACCCGCACCTTTGGCCAAACACTGAGCGAGCTACGCCGTGTGCTTGACCCGAAAAAGGATGCGGTGCCCTTTGGCATTCATGTCATGGTCGGCAAAACGCACACGGTGTTTATTGCTGATACGACAGTCAACGAACGCCCAACTGCCGAAGAATTGGCGCACATCGCCGAAAAGACTGCAGCTGTTGCCCGCCGCATGGGCCATATGCCCCGCGTTGCATTCCTCTCATTTTCAACCTTTGGCAATCCTGCCGGAACATGGCTCAACAATATCCGCGACGCCGTTGCATTGTTGGACACCCGCCGGCCCGATTTTGAATATGAAGGCGATATGCCGCCTGACGTTGCCTTAAACGCGGCAGTGATGAAAAATTACCCGTTCTGCCGATTGTCCGGCCCAGCCAATGTTCTGGTCATGCCGGGGCTTCAGTCTGCGAACCTATCGGCAAAGCTACTGCGCGAATTGGGTGGGGATCAGGTCATTGGCCCGATGCTGCTGGGTATGGAGCGCCAAGTGCAGGTTGCGACCATGGCATCCAGCACAAGCGACCTTGTGACGCTTGCAGTGTTGGCAGCAGCGGGGGTTACGGAGTAACTCTCTGGCGAAGCAAAAATCCTCAGCAGAACGCAAACGGCCTCAGAATGCCGATTTGATGTCGGTCAGGAATGTTGTTTAATTAGGGCTATTGGGCGTTGCGCCTTGACCACCGCCGGCGCCGACAGCTCCGATATTGCCGAAAATTTCTTCGAAGAAGCTCGTGTCACGGCCAAGTGTTGGGGTCTTATCACCTTCGGGGCTGATTTTAGAAATCAGTTCTTTGCCGGTTTGCGACACCGACGCAACATTGCCCGCTTGGTCGAAGCGGACCTTAAGCACATATTGATTTTCCGCCACGGGCTGCGAAAATGCCAATTGCTTGGCGTCACGGGAATAATAATACCAGTCATTCTGGTCGAACTGGCCAACAAATGTCGGCCGGCCAAGCGATGCTTGAACCGATTCCTTATTGTCGACACCTGGCTGAACCGAGCTCAGCAAAGTCTGATCCCCAATATAACCCTGATGCGAGCGCAGACGCGTGCATCCGGTGGACAAAGTCAATGCGGCAATCAATGTTGCAAGACTGGCAATTTGCGACATGCGCATAGACTTCTCCGCTAATCCACTAAACTTGGGCCTTTGCCATTGCATCCTTAAGGCGCAATATCAATATGCAATCCCAGATGAATGCCCGATGAGTAAGGATAAAAGCGCCGCTATGACATTATTAAAACGACTGTTCGGCAACGGGCAACCTGACCCCAAAATAAAGCTTATCCCTTTATATAACCAAATTGTTGCCAAGGCACGGGAGCCGCATTGGTATATCGAAGGCGAGGTCCCGGACAGCCTTGATGGCAGGTTCGACATGGTGGCGACGATATTGTCTCTCGTGCTTTTGCGGCTTGAAGAAAGCAACGCCCACGCCCTTGATATGGCCCGGCTGACGGAGGTTTTTGTCGATGACATGGACGGTCAGCTGCGCGAGGTTGGCATTGGCGACATGATCGTCGGAAAGCATATTGGCCAGATTATGAGCGCCGTCGGCGGCAGGCTCGGCGCGTTGCGGAATGCCATGGACGATCACGGCACCCTTGACGATGCCTTGGTCCGCAACATCTATCGCAGCGTTGTACCCTCACCAGAGGCGCTGGCGCATACACGTCAGGGCTTGCTTGACGTCGAACGTGCGCTTGGCGCACAATTGCCAGATAAGTTGGTGGAGGGCGACGCCAAATGGTAACCGCGAATGAGTTCAGCCATGTCATCAAGCTTTCGGAAGTTGGCAACCATAGCCGCAATATTCAACTGTCGGCGGACGGAGCAGCGCGGACTGGCCTGATGGCGCGTTTTGATCTGGCTGCGTTGGATTCACTAAAGGCGGAGATTTCGCTTGCCCATGATGCCGAAGGCGTGGTGGCAACGGGCCGTTTCACCGCCGACCTCGCGCAATTTTGCATTGCCTCACATGATCCCGTTCCGGCCAAAATGGACGAAGCAATACATATCCGTTTCATCCCCGAACCCGTTATCAGCGGCGAAGTTGAGCTGGAGTTAGAAGCCGACGATTGCGATACGATGTTCCACGATGGCCAAACCATTGATTTGGGCGAGGCGGTGGCCCAATCGCTTGGCCTTGCGCTAAACCCCTATCCACGCAGTCCAGAGGCAGAAAAAATGCTCAAGGCCGCTGGCGTAAAAAGCGAGGAAGATGTGGCTCCGACTGGCGCGTTGGCTGGCCTTAAGGACTTATTGGCCAAAAAATGAAAGGCGCGCGTCATGTTTGATGTGGCCCTACGCCGGTTGGTCAACCCCGTGCTTATCCCCGTGGCGGGCTGGATCGCCGACAGACGCATTTCGGCAAATATTTTGACAATCAGCGGCGCAGGGCTGGCGTTAAGCGCTGCTTTTTTCGTCACACAAGCAAACTTCGCAGCAGCTTTGGGCTTTATCCTGCTGAACCGGATCGTTGACGGGTTGGATGGTGCGGTGGCCCGCATCAATGGACCGACAGAGTTCGGGGGCTATCTAGACACCATCTGCGATTATATTTTCTATATCTCGATACCACTCGCGTTCGGGTTCATCGACCCCGTCAACCACATACCTGCTTTGCTACTGGTCGCGAGCTTCACCCTGACCGCTGTCAGCTTTCTGGCCTTTGCTGCAATCGCCGCGCGGCACGCGTCTGACGACGGCGCGCATGGGTCAAAGGCATTTGTCTATTCAACGGGATTAATGGAGGGCGCAGAAACAATAAGCTTTTTTGTACTGTTTTGCCTGTTTCCAAGCTTTTTCCCTACGCTTGCTCTTGTGTTCGCTGCATTGTGTTTGCTGACAGTTGTGCAGCGCTGCATCCTCGCGGCAAAAAGCTTCGACTAACCGCGTTGCCAGCGAAACCAGCGTTCAGCCCATTTCAACAGGCCCTCGGGCTTGCGCGCAAGGCCAAATTGTCCTGCCGCATATTTGTTTGCTTCCGCCCATGTGGGATAAGGGTGAATGGTCTGCAGAATACGGCGCAAACCCATATTGTGCTTCATGGCAAAGGTGACCTCGGCGAGAATTTCGCCCGCATTCTGCCCAATAATCGTCGCGCCCAATATCCGATCGCTACCCTTTGCGGTTAGGATTTTGACAAAGCCATGCGCCTCGCTTTCGGCAATAGCACGGTCGAGATCATCCAAATCGTACCGCGTTATGTCAAAGGAAAGGCCCTGCGCTTCGGCTTCGGCTTGCGTCAGACCCACCGTCGCCAACTCCGGCTCGGTATAAGTCACGCGGGGCAAAACGCGGTAATCGGTGCGGTATTTTTTGAAAGGCCGCGCCAGCGCATTCACGCTGGCATACCATGCCTCATGACTGCCGCCATGGGTCAGCTGTTGCCGCCCCGCGACATCGCCCGCGCATAAAATATGTGGCAAGTTAGTCCGCAAAAATGCGTCATTCTCTAGCCGTCCATCGACGATCAGTCCCAGCTTTTCCAAACCAAAACCCGCAACGCGAGGCTTGCGTCCAACCGCAATGATGATGTCATCATAGGCAATTGTGGTTTCGCCGTCCGGTCCAGTCACGACCAAATTCTTGCCCGCCGCAAACCGCAACGCGCGGTGGTTATCGAGGACTGATACGCCTTCCGATTGTAGACGCGCTGTTACCAATGCGGCCGCATCAGCATCTTCCTTCAACAACAAACGGTCGGCCATCTCGACAATCGTAACCTGCGAGCGGAGCCGCTGAAACGCTTGCGCCAGTTCACAACCAATTGGCCCGCCGCCCAAGATGACGAGCTTTGCTGGAGCGGCGGACCGCGCGGCCATGGCATCCCACAAAGTTTCGCTGGTCAGATATCCGCTATCCTCAACACCAGGCAGCGGCGGAATAAGTGGCGCTGCGCCTGTGGCAATAATGAACGACTTCGCCGTTAGCCGCCGAGCGCCGTCAATCTCGACCGTCCATGGGTCAAGGAAGCGCGCATAGCCTTTCACACAATCTACCCCAAGGCCCGTAAAGCGTTCAACGCTGTCATGCGGTTCAATCGCGGTGATAACGTCCCGCACGCGGCGCATGACGGCGGGAAAGTCAATCGTGGGTGCGCCAACATCAATGCCAAAGCGCGCGGCATCGGCGATCTGGTGCGCAACCTTGGCGCTTTTAATTAGCGCCTTGGACGGTACGCATCCGGTGTTCAGGCAATCGCCGCCCATCTCGTGCGCTTCAATCAACGTCACCTTGGCCTTTATCATCGCGGCAATATAGGCGGAGACCAGGCCCGCAGAGCCTGCGCCAATCACGATAAGATTGCGGTCGAACCTTTTGGGCTTTTTCCAGCGTTCAGCCACGACTGCGCTGCACCAACGCGACAATGCCCTTTGCCGCCCAAGGGAAAAACGCAAGCGCCACAAAAGACGCGATTAGGGCCGGCGACAATAAGCCAGCGGTGCTTTCAATGAGGCTGATCTGCGTGCCGGCATTTACGAACACGATGGTCGCGGGCAGCATGCCCAATTGGCTGATCCAGAAAAATGTCCGCGTTTTTATCCGCGTCAGGCCCATCAACAGATTGATCACGAAAAATGGAAATACGGGGATCAAGCGCAACGTGAAAAGATAGAAAGCGCCATCCTTTTCGAGGCCATCATCAATTGCGCGCAGACGTTCGCCAAATTGGCCCTGCACCCAATCACGCAGCACGAAACGTGCGCTCAAAAAAGCCAAAGTCGCACCAATTGTGGAGGCAAAGGAAACGATGATCGTGCCGACCAGCACACCGAACAACGCGCCCGCAACCAATGTCATGATCGCGGCACCGGGAATCGAAAGCCCCGTCACCGCGACATACACAAGGAAAAACCCAGATATGTAGAGGACGGGATTGGCGTCCTTCGCCGCGACGATATCGGCTTGGCTGGCTTTAAAGCTCTCGAGGCTCAGAATCTGGCCAAGATCGAAAACAAAATAGGCTACAAGCGCGCCAAGTAGAACAAGGGCCAAGATTACTTTTTTCATCATGACCCCAACTCACGGCCCTCATGTGCGATCAAAACGGTACGTCGTCGTCAAGGTCATTGTCAAAGTCGCCGCCGCCAAAGCCGCCCGAGCTTCCGCTGCCGCCGCTGCCGCCACTGCTTGCACCCCAATTATTGCCACCGGATGCGCCGCCACTGCTCCAGCCGTCACCGCCACCTGAACCACCCTTGGCGCCATCCAACATCACCAGCTTACCATCAAAGCCGCCAACCGAAACTTCGGTCGTGTAACGGTCATTGCCGGAAGCATCCTGCCACTTACGCGTGCGCAACTGGCCTTCGATATACACTTTGCTGCCTTTTTTCAGGAAGCGCTCTGCCACGCCGACTAGGCCTTCCGAATTGAGCACGACGCTGTGCCATTCGGTACGTTCTTTTTTCTCGCCCGTGGTGCGGTCTTTCCAATCTTCCGACGTTGCGATCCGCAAATTGCAGATGCGGCCGCCATTCTGGAATGATTTGACTTCAGGATCCGCGCCCAAATTGCCAACGATGATGACTTTATTGACGCTTCCCGCCATGTTCCCGTCCTTTGAATTAAATTTCTATCGGACCGCTATAAGCCGAAGGAACGCGCTGTCCAATATGTAATCCCAGCAGCCGCATAAGCTAGCACAAAAAGATAGCTGACCATGAAGATGGGCCATTTCCAACCATTGGTTTCCCGCCGTGTCACAGCGATGGTCGAGATGCATTGCGGCGCAAAAACGAACCAGGCGAGGAAGGCCAAGGCCGTCGCGAGCGACCAGTCGGCCGCAAGCTTTCGACCAAGGCTGGTCGCTGCGGCATCTTCATCCGCCGCGTCAATGGCATAGACTGTGGCGAGTGCTGATACCGCAACTTCG